>DASYYD010000416.1:0-18428 GCA_035934195.1 Allostellaceae bacterium
TGGGCGATGTCAGTATCGAGGCCGATGCCGGGCGGATGGTCGAAGAAGTGCTCAGCCGCTACGGTCGGCTCGACATCCTGGTCAACAACGCCGGCGCGCCGCAGGGTGCGGATCGCAACGAGATCGAGGATGTGCCGCTCGAAGCCTGGGAGCGCACGATGGGCATCAACGCCCGCGGCTGCTTTCTGATGTCGCGCGCCGCCGTCCCGGCGATGCGCAAGGCGCGTTGGGGCCGCATCGTCAGCGTGTCGTCGAAGGCGGCGTTCCGGCCCGGCCGCAACCGCGCGACCTACGCCGCCTCGAAAGCCGCGATCGTCGGCTTCACCAAATCGCTCGCCTACGATCTCGCTCCGTTCGGCATCACCGTCAATGCCGTGCTGCCGGGCCCGATCCGCACCTCGCGGGCGATCAGCACCAATCGGCGGGAATATGGCGGCGATGTCGAACTCGGCTTCGCCGAGCGTGCGAAAGCGATCCCGATGGGCCGGTTCGGCAGTCCCGACGAGGTGGCGGCGGTGATCGCCTTCCTCGCCTCCGAGGCCGCCGGCTTCGTCACCGGCCAGGCGATCGGCGTCGACGGCGGGTGGTAGCAGCGCCGGCCGCGCCGGCATCGCGGCACCCGTTTCGCTCACTCGATCGTGAGATGCGGTTGCGGCCGGCGCACCTTACCTGTGCGTGATCGGCGGCGCAGGGCCGCGGCGGGAGAATTTTGCGATGTGGCCGTGGCTCGACCGCAAGGGTCGCCTGTCGCTGTTGAAGCTGCTCGTTTTCGTGGCGCTTTTTGCGCCGGCCGTCTGGATCGTCGTGGCGTTCGGCACCGGCGCCATCGGCGCCCGCGCGCTCAATGCGGCGATCCGCGAATTCGGCTTGTGGACGATCCGCTGGCTGTTCCTCGCGTTGGCGATAACCCCGCTCTGCGGGATTTTCGCCTACCCCTCCCTCTTCTCGGCGCGTCGCATGATCGGGGTCGCCGCCTTTGCCTACGGCTTTGTTCATCTCTGCTTCTATACGGCCGACCAGGCCTTTGATCTGAGCGCGGTCGCTGCCGAAATCGTGTCGCGGACCTATTTGACGATCGGCTTTACGGCGCTCGTCGGTCTCTCGGCGCTGGCCTCGACCTCGACCGACGGCATGGTGCGGCGCCTCGGCGGCCGCAATTGGCGGCGCCTGCACCGCTTCGTCTATGCGATCGCCGTCCTCGGGCTCGTGCATTTCTTCCTGCAATCGAAACTCGATGTCTGGGAACCGACGGTGATGGCGGGCCTGCTCGCCTGGCTGCTCGGCTATCGCGTGCTCAAATGGGCTCTGCCGCGCCGCGAGGGGATGTCCGTCGCCTGGGTCGCCGGGTTGGGCGTCGCCGCCGCGCTCTTCACCGCGCTCGCCGAAGCACTTTACTTCCGCCTGGCGATGGGCGCCGATCCGCTGCGCGTGCTCGCCGTCAACCTCGGCCTCGCGGCCGGGTTGCGGCCGGCGATCGTCGTTCTTTCGACGACGCTTGCATTGACCGCCGCGGTCGCGATACGAAACCTGGTCGCCCGGCGGGGAAGCGGGCGCTCGCAGTTCGTACGAGTGCGCCCATCCGGTGTTCGAGTCGGATGACGGCGGCGTGGCTGCGGTCGCGATAAAGGTCGCAAAGCAGCCGGGCGCTGCTTAAAAATGGGGAGATTTGACAGTATGCGAGCTGTTGTTTTAGGCGCCGCGGCACTGTTTGCGTCGAGCGTTTCGGCGTCCGCCGTCAAACCGACCGGCGAATGGGCGGTGCCGGGGAACGTCGCGCATTTGCACATCGCCGATTGCGACGGCCGATTGTGGGGGGTCGTTTCCTGGGAACGGCGGCCCAGCGCCGACAGCCACAACCCGGATCCGGCGAAACGCAGTCGGCCGATGCTCGGCGTCCCGATCTTGCTCGGCATGAAACGGGCCCAGCCGAACCGCTGGGATGGGGAGATCTACAATGCCAACAACGGCAAGATTTATACTGCCGATATCCGCCTGACGGGCGCGGACGTGTTGCATGTCGAGGGATGTTTCTTGGGATTTCTCTGCGGCGGCCAAGACTGGACACGCATCAAGCCTACAACTGTACGATACGATCCTTTGCAGGCCGATCCTTCGCCTATTGATGCGTCAGTCGCCAAGCGCATGATTTGCTCGAGTGTACGTCGTAAGGAGAGGAATCCTTGAAGCGCCGGCCCTATTGCGTCGCCTATCGGGAACCTGCGGCGACTGTCACGCAACTTTCAGCTTGCGCCATTAACTTACGATAGATTACACTGTGAGTCGTGTCATAACTGACCGCGCAATAATTTTCACAGCGGCTGCCGGCCAAGGGCAGAACAGCCGAGAGAAAAGCCGTGTCGGGGCCAGGCCAGCGGAGCGAGACAGATGGGTGGGGCCGCAACGATCCTTTTTGCGCGCGAGGATTTTTCGATCCCTGGCGGCGCGGAGATTCCCGGGGCGGCGAAAAATCCAGGTGCGCTCGCGGCGCGGTTCTTCGACCTCTTGCGCGACAGCCGGCCCGATGTGGTCGTTCTCGATCTGAGCCGCTCGAACGGCGCCGGCGTCGAGGCAATTTTGAAGATCAGGCAGCAGTCGACGACGCCGATCCTCGTCGTCTGCGAGCCGGACCAGCAGTCGGCGGGCGACTATCGCATCGCCGGGGCGGCCGAATGCATCCCGGCGCCGATCGACATCATGCAGCTCAATCAGACGCTGCAGCAGATCATTAGGGTGACCGGCCGGGCAAGGCCCGCGACGGTGCGCACGGCCAGTGCCTACGCCTTTGCCGGAATGACGTTCTTTCCGCATCAGAACCGGCTGTTCGGATCGCCGAATACGGTCGCCAAGCTGACGAGTTCGGAAAGCCGGCTGCTGTTCCATTTCGCCTCGTATCCTTGGGTGCTGCACTCCCGTGCCGAGGTCGGCGAAGTGCTCTACGGCCAGCACCGCCCGACCAGCGACCGCGCCATCGATGTGGTCGTCAACCGCTTGCGCAAGAAATTGGTCACGCTGTGCGGGCCGTCAGGCCAGAACCTCATCAAGACCGAGTTTCGCCGCGGCTACATGCTCGTCGCCGACGTCTCGACCGTGTCGGCTTCGGACGCCACCACGATCGGCGCCCATCTGACGCCGAGCGCCGGCTGATCGGCCGGCGCGGCATTCGCGGCGAGAACGGCGCGGTGGCCCTCGATTCACCTGTCGATGAGCCCCTAGGCGGCATCACCGGGCTCCCGGCGACGCGCGAAGGGTCGCCGTCCTCCCTTCTCGGCGCGCTCGTCATCGTCGCTCGCTACCGCCAGACGCACCTGTCGGCCGAGCAGCTGGTCCATGATCACCTTCTCGGCCCCGGCGAACCGGCGATCGACAAATTCATTCAGGTCGCCGAAGCGTCGGGGTTGCGGGCGGAGGTGACGCGGGTCGGCTGGAGCGATCTGTTCGATCTCGGCACGGCGCTGCCGGCAATCGTGCTGCTGAAGAACGGCAGCGCCATGGTGCTGATGGATGCCGCGGCCGATCCGCAGCGCCCGACGGTCAGGCTCGTCGACCCGAATGCGCATGACGATGCCCCGCTCAACCTCGACGAGATGCGCTTCGGCGCCTCCTGGACCGGCGAGATCGTCCTCGTAAAACGCGACTACCGGCTGCGCGACGAGAACCAGCCCTTCAGTTTCCGGCTCGTCTTCGGGCAGGTGCTGCGCGACCGCAAGAGCGTACGCGACTTGGGCATCGCGGCCGTCAGCTTGAGCGTCCTGGCGGTTGCGCCGATCATGTTCTGGCGGCTGTTGCTCGATCACGTCCTCTATTACGGCAGCCTCGCCACTTTTTGGGCGCTGTGCGCGATGATGGCGGTGCTGGTGGTTTTCGACACCGCCTTCGGCTATCTGCGGCGCTTTATCGTCGCGCGCATCGTCATGCGCGTCGAAGCCAGGATGTCGACCTACATCTTCAATCGGCTGATCAATCTGCCGATGGATTATTTCGAAAGGACGACGGTCGGCGAAGTCGCCCACAACATTCACGAATTCCACAAAATTCGGGAGTTTCTGGTAGCCGGCATTTTCGGCACGGCGCTCGATTCGATCGTTCTCGTGATCTTCCTGCCGATCATGTTCGCATTCAGCGCGATCCTTACTTTCTACGTGCTGGGCCTGTCGCTGTTGATCTGCCTGTGGATCGTCGTGATGCTGCCGGTCATGCGGCGCAAGAGCAGCCTCGTCGTGCACGCCGAGATCGCCAAGGGGACGCTGCTCATCGAGTCGCTGCACGGCATTCGGACCGTCAAATCGCTCGCGCTCGATGCGCTGCACCGTCACGAATGGGATGTGCGCGTCGCCAGGGCGGCGGCCTACCGCTACGACGAGCAACTGACCGCGAACGTGCTTCAGACGGTCATCAATCCGCTGCAAATGCTGATCACGAGCGGCGTCTTCGCGGTTGCCGTCTATCTCTTCATCACGACACACCAGTCGGTCTATGTCGGGGCGCTGATCGCCTTCATGCTGTTGACCCAGCGCGTCGCGGCGCCGCTCGTCAGGGCCTCGAGCCTGATCGAGCAGTACGACCAGGCCCGGATCGCCGCGCTGCTGATCGCCGGCGTCGTCAACCAGCCGCCCGAGGAAGGCCGCTCGGAGAGCGGCATCCGCACCCCGATCGAGGGCCACGTCGAATTCCAGGGCGTGCGCTTTCGCTACCGCGGCACGACCGTGCCGGCGCTCGACGATGTGAGCTTCGTGATCCCGGCCGGGACGATCTTCGGGATCATGGGCCGCAGCGGGTCGGGGAAGACGACGGTGACCCGGCTGCTGCAGCTGCTGCACAGCAATTTCGAGGGGCTCATCAAGATCGACGGCAACGACCTGCGGCAGATCGACGTCGATCATCTGCGCTCCAGCACCGGGGTGGTATTGCAGGAGAATTTCCTGTTCAGCGGCACCATCCGGCAGGCAATCGCCACCGCCAAGCCCGACGCCACTTTCGAAGAGGTCGTGCGGGCGGCGCGGCTGGCCGGCGCCGAGGAATTCATCGAGCGGATGCCGCGCGGCTACGAGACCTTCATCCAGGAGGGCTCGCCCAACCTGTCGGGCGGCCAGCGCCAGCGCCTGGCGATCGCCCGCGCGCTGATCGGCAACCCGCGCATCCTGATCCTCGACGAAGCGACGAGCGCGCTCGACGCCGAAAGCGAGGCGATCGTCAACGCCAATCTGTTGCGCATCGCCAAAGGGCGCACGCTGATCATCATCTCGCACCGGCTCTCTTCGCTCGTCATGGCGGACGCGATCCTCGTTCTCGAGCGCGGCCGGGTCTACGACATCGGGCGGCACGACGAGTTGATCGAGCGCTGCGACATCTACAGCGCACTTTGGCACCAGCAAAACCGCCATCTGAAGCCCAGGCCCTCGCATGAGATTATCGCGCTCCGTCCCGGCACGACGCAGTGAACCGGCGCCGAGCCACGTCGTTCGGCTGTTTCAATCGGAAACGGCGGAGATCCTCGAGGCCCCGGAGCCGATCCGCGCGCGGATCGCGGTGTTCACGCTCGCCGCCTGCTTTGTCAGCCTGATCGTGATCGCCGCGCTGTTGCCGATCGACCGGGTGGTGACCTCGTCGGGCGGCTTCATCGTGCCGGCAGACCAGCCGCTCGTCATCCAGGCGCTCGACGCCTCGGTGATCAAGACAATCGACGTGCGCGAAGGCGAGATCGTCAAGAAGGGGCAACTGCTGGCGACCCTCGATCCGACCTTCACTACGGCCGATGTCGACGCGCTGAGGTTGCAGATCGCCAGCCTCGATGCCGAGATTGCGCGTTGCGAGGCCGAGCTGGCGCATGCGCCGTTCGATCCGCGGCCGAGCGCGACCCCTGGTGCCGCAAGTTACGCGACGCTGCAAAAGGTGCTCTACAACCAGCGTAAGGCGCAGTTCGCGGCGCAGCTGCAATCCTTTGACCAGCAGATCGCGCAGCTGCAGGCGACGGTTGCCAAGTTTCAGGGCGACGAGACGCGCTATGCCGAGCGGGCGCGGATCTCGAAAGAGGTCGAGGACATGCGCGCCGCGCTCGCCAAGCAACAGGTCGGCAGCCGGTTGAACCTGTTGGCGGCTACCGACGAGCGGCTGGAGATCCTGCGCAACGTCGAATTCGACCACAACTCGCTGCGCGAAAGCCAGCACCAGCTCGACGCCACGGTCGCCAATCGCAACGCCTTCATCCAGCAATGGCTCGGCGAAGCCAGCAAAGAGCTCGTGCAAGCGCGCAATTCGCGCGACACCGCCCTGCAGCAACTCGTCAAGGCCTCCGGGCACCAGGCGCTCGTGCAGCTGCGGGCACCCGTCGACGCCATCGTGCTCGAGCTGCAGAAAGTGCCGGTCGGGACGCAACTGCAGAAACTGTCGGTCGGCTCGGTGCTGACGCCCGGCGAGACGCTGGTGACGCTCGCCTCTCTGAGCTCGCCGATGGAGGCGGAGCTGCAAATCTCGTCGCGCGACGTGGGGTTCATCCGTCCCGGCGATCGTGCGACGCTCAAGATTGACGCATTCAATTTCGTCGAACACGGGACGGCCGCGGGAGAGGTGCGCTGGATCAGCGACGGCTCGTTCACCGTCAGCCCGGAGGGCCAGCCGGTGCCGCCCTATTACAAGGTGCGCCTGCGGCTGACCCGCGTAAAGCTCCGGAACGTGCCCGAGGATTTTCGCCTGCTGCCCGGCATGACGCTGACCGGCGACATCCATGTCGGCGAGCATTCGCTGCTGATGTACCTGTTCGGCAGCATGGCGAGCCTCGGCGAGGCGATGCGCGAGCCCTGATGACGTTGGCGCGGGCGGCGAGGCGCTTGCGGACGCGGTTGCGGCGCGGCACCTCGGCCTATGCCCGCGACGATTATCGCAAGGCGCTGGCGGAGTGGTCTGCCGCTGCCGCCGACCCGGAGGCACAATACCGCATCGGCCTGATTTATGCCCGCGGACACGGCGTGCTGCAGAGCCTGCCGGACGCCGTCGTCTGGTATCGCCGTGCCGCCGAGCAAGGGCACTCCGAGGCGCAATACCAGTTGAGCCTGATTTACCTGCGGGGGCGCGATGTCGCGCCGCTCTACAACGAATGGTATCGCGCCGCCAGCGAGCGCGACGCGGATCGGGCGGCGAAGAACCGCGACCTGTTGTTCCCGCACGGCCTTGAGATCGTTGCGGACGAAAACGAGGCGATGCGCTGGAGCAAGGCCGCCGCCGAGCAGGGGATGGCCGCCGCGCAGGCCAATACCGGGCTGCTCTACGCGCGCGGCCAGGGCTGCGAGCAGGATTATGCGGAAGCCCGGCGGTGGTATCAGATGGCCGCTGCGCAGGGCGATGCCGAGGCCGAGTTCGGCCTCGGGGTGCTCGCCGCCAACGGCTACGGGATGCCGGTCGATCTGCCGGCGGCGGCCGGCTGGTATGAAAAGGCCGCCGCGCGCGGACATGACGGGGCGCAATTGGCGCTGGCGCTGATGTACGCCTCGGGGCAAGGGCTCGCGCGCGATCCGCCGGCGGCGACCCGGCTTTTCGAGCAGGCGGCCGACCAGGGCAACGCGCGGGCGTGCCACAATCTCGGGCTCTTGCACCTGCGCGGCGACGGCGCCCCGCAGAATTTTCAGGCCGCCGAAACCTACTTGCGGCATGCCGCCCGGCAGGGCTATCCGCCGGCGATGTTGAGCCTGGCGCGCATGTACAACCTCGGCCAAGGCTCGGCGCCGAACATGGAGGAAGCCGCGATCTGGTACCGTGCCGCGGCCGAACTGGGCGACGCCGAGGCGCAGTTCATCCTGGGTCGGCTCTACGCTCGCGGCGAAGGCGTGCCGCAGCAATTGGGCGAGGCCGCGAAATGGTTTCAATGCGCCGCCGAGCAAGGCTATGCGACGGCGCAGTTCAACATCGCGGTCTTTCATTCGAAGGGCACCGGCGTGCCGCGCGACGCGGAAAAGGCGGCGCAGTGGTATCGCCGCGCCGCCGAGCAGGGGGTGGCGGCGGCCCAGGTCAAACTGGCGCAGCTCCATATCGCCGGCGAAGGGGTGCCGCGAAACCCCGAAGAAGCGGCCCGCTGGCTCCAGCGCGCCGCCGAGGCCGAGGACCCCGAAGGCCTCACCGGGCTTGGCATCCTCTATGCTCAGGGGCTTGGCGTCGCCCGTGACTACGCGCGGGCCGAAACCTTGTTCCGCAGCGCCGCCGATGCGGGCCACGCCGCCGCTTTGCTGCAGCTCGGGCACCTCTATTCCACCGGACGCGGGAGCGCCCCGAACGAGGCCGAGGCGGCGCGCTGGTATCACGCCGCGGCCGAGGCGGGCCACCTCGAAGCGCAGCTGATCCTCGCGCGCAATCATCTGCGCGGCCACGGCGTGCCCAAGGACGAGGCCGCCGCGGCGCAGTGGTTGCGGCGAGCCGCCGAGCAGGGCTATCCCGCCGCCCAGTTCCAGCTCGCGGCGATGTATTGCACCGGCGGGGGCGTGCCGCGCGATCTCGAAGAGGCGACGCGTTGGTACCGGCGCGCGGCCGAGGGCGGCGACCGTTACGCACAGCACAATCTCGCGGTTATGCTGATGAAGGGCGAGGGCGTGGCGCGCGACGAGGACGCCGCCTTTCAATGGTATGGCAAGGCGGCGGAACAAGGGGTGCCGGAGGCGCAGCTGATGCTGGGCGACCTCTACGCGGCCGGCCGCGGGACGCTGCGCGATGCCGAGGCGGCGCGCGCCTGGTACGAGAAGGCGGCGGCGCAAGGCAACGCGGCGGCGGCCGCGCGTTTGGGCAAGCTCGACAAGACGACGGCGGCCTGAGCCGGCCACCAAGAACTCAGAGAGTGTGAATCTTCTGCCGGACTGCCTGGATCGGCGCCGTACGTCCTTCGAGACGCGCCCTCCAGGCGCTCCTCAGGATGACGACTTTTCTTAATATAATCAACGAAGTACGTCATCCTGAGGATGGCGCGTAGCGCCGTCTCGAAGGACGCGATGCCGGGCCCGCAGCCTACATTTTCGATGCCTTCACACGCTCTCAGCCGGCCACCGCGAACGACTGGTCACGGTAGTATTGCAGGTGGCGGGACACCGATTCACCGATCGTGGTCGGCTGACGCATCGTCTGCTGCAGCCCGTCCCAGACCGAGTTTTCCGCGGCGAGCTGAACGACGAGGCTCGCCAGCTCGAACGGGTTGCCGACCGCAAAATGCAGTCCGTCCTTGCCCCAGCGGATTTTTTCGACCATGCCGCCGATATTGCTGGAGATCACCGGGCGGCGATGGGCGAGAGCCTCCTCGATGACCATCGGCGAATTCTCCCACCACAGCGACGGGACGACCACCCAATCGACCGCGGCCATCAGCCGATGGAGATCCTCGTTGCGGTAGGCGCCGGCGAAATGGACGCGGTGTCTGGTGCGGCCGAGCAGCTCCCGCACCCGCTCGACGAAGGCCCTCGGGTTCTGTTCGGGAATGGCGCCGTTGATGACGAGCCGGATGCCTTCGGTGATCGGCGCCGGGAATTGGCCCAGATATTCGAAGGCGGTCAACAGCTCGACGACCCCTTTATAGGGAATGATCTGCCCGAAAAAGCCGAAGCTCGACCGGCGCTCGCCTTCCCCGAGCGAGCGCGGCGGCGGCGGCCGCAACGGCGCGATGCCGTTCTCGACGACGGTGATCTGCCAAACCGGAATGCCCCAGGCGATGTACCGTTGGCGCAGAAACTCGCTCGGCGCGATAAACATATCGACCTTCTCGAAATGCGATTTGATGAAGGTCTCGCGCAGCAGGAATTCGGCGGGCGCGATGTCCTTGAAACAGGAGGCACAATCGTGCGGGCTCGCGGCTTGGCACAGCGCCATGCCGTTCGTCTTGACCATCTGACCGAAATTGGCGCAGATCGCCAGATATTCGTGCAAGGTCACGAAGATGCGCACCTTCGGGCGTTTGCGACGCGCCGCCGCGATCAATTCGAGCCCGATCCCCAAATAATGATGGAAATGAATAACGTCAGGATCGATGCGATCGATTAACGCCGTGAAATGCTCGATCACTTCGAGTGAGCGCTGGGAAAAGAGAAAATCGTCCACCGTGTCGGTGAAGAACAGGATCTCCTCAGCGCGGCCGCGATGGCTCGAAAACGGCGTCGAATCACGCCGCCGCGCCGGCTCCTCGGTGCGCGCCAGGAAAAAGGCTTCGACGCCGGCCACTTGTTGCAAGCCGTTAAACAAAAGATAGGCGACCTGCCCCGCGCCGCCGGGGCTGAGCTGCGGGTGCTCGTTGGCGACGATCAGGACTCGATAGGCCAAGCGCCAGCCCTTTTTTCGCCAGAAGAGATTGGTTCGCCGCCGATCGCGACGGGTCTCACACGGGGAAACCGCAGTGATTTACTGCTTTGTAAGGAAATCGATTCAAAATGTAACATTTCGAAACCCCGTGTCGCCAATATCATATTTTTCGGTCCCTCGCATCATTGTACGCTTGCAGCCGTCTCACGGGATTCTTTCCATAAAGGATTATGGCATGTCGTCGCCGGTTGGTGGGCAGTACCAATTTAGCAACACTCAGGGCCAAAATACCAACGTCCAGGTCACCACCGACCCCAACACACCCCCGCCTCCGCCGACGCCCGGCCAGTTTAACCTCTGGGTGATCACCGAGAGCGGGACCACGCTCGACACCAACATTCAGACGCCGCCCGGCTACCAGGGCGTCGTGGTCATCGGCGATAACGGGCAGCTGGTTCAAGTCGTCTCGGGCAATGTCTCGATTACCGATACCGATCCGCCGACGGTCGATACGCTGATGGGCGGCAGCGGCAACGATACGCTGATCGGCAGCACCAACACGGTTCTCATCGGCGGCAGCGGCTCGACCTTGATGGAGGGCGGCGTCAACTCGACGATCCAGGGCGGCAGCGGGCCCGACACAATGATCGGCGGTACGGGCACCAGCGTGATCTTTGCCGGCCTCCAGCCCGATTTGATTACCGGCGGCAGCGGCTTGACGACGATCTACGGCGGCATCGCCGACACGATCAACGGCGGCGCCGGCAACGCCACGATCTTCGGCGGCATCGCCGATACGATCACCGGCGGCGGCGGCACGGCGCTGATCTTCGCAGGCTCCGGCGACTCGATCACCGGAGGCGCCGGCAACGCCACGATCTACGGAGCGACCGGCGATACGATCACCGCCGGCAGTGGCGCCAACCTGATCGTCGGCGCGGCAAACGACCTGATCTCGGGCGGGTCCGGCGCGACGACGATGTTCGGCGCGATGTTCGACACGCTGACCGGCGGCAGCGGCAGCAATCAAATCTCCGGCGCGGAGAATGACGTCATCGTCGGCGGCTCCGGGACGACATCGATCGTCGGCAATACCGGCGACACGATCACCGCCGGCAGCGGCGCGACGACGATAGACGGTAGCGCCGGCCATCAGAACATCACCGGCGGCAGCGGCGCCGACTCGATCGTCGGCGGCGCCGGCGACACGATCACCGGCGGCACGGCCGGCGGCGCCGACACGATCGATGCCTCGGCGGGCTCGCAACTGGTTGTCGGCGGCGCCGCCGATATGACCGTCCTCGGCGGCACCCACGACACGATCGGCGGCGGCTCGGGGAACGACCAATTCGAGCTCGGCAATGGCCGCACGCAGCTGATCACCGCCGATTCGACGGCCGGCGGTCTCGATACGGTCACCGGCTTCAAGCTCAGCGCCGGCGATCGGATAACCTTCCAAGGCGCGACCAAGAGCCAGATCAAGCACATCGTCGCGACCCAGAAGCAGACGCATCATCACGGCGTTACGAGCACCATCATCTCGATCGGCGACACGAAGCTCACCCTGGTCGGGATCGGCCACGTGACCGCCAACTTCTTCATCACGTAATCGGCGGTCGGACGACGGGTTCAACGGCAGCCGCGACGGCGGCTGCCGTTTTCGTTTGCGTGCCGGGCCTTCACCGCCGTCAGGCCGGGGACGAGGCCTTTCGCTCCCAAGCTGTCGTTCATGCAACTGCGAAGTCCGGGGTCGTCACGGCCCGGGGTGATAAATCCGGCTGCCGCCGACGAGGGCGGCGCAAGCGTGCGGCAGATCGGCGAGGCGCACGGGTTTGCGCGGCGGTCCGGCCGGCGGGCGGCGGCCGGCCGGGGTGAACCACCAGGCGAGCTGCCCGCCGCAGCCGTCGCCGCGCGGCGGCGGCAATTGATTGCGGCACAGCCTGTCGCCGCTCGGGCATGACAGACGCAGGTGGAAATGCGTCTTGTGGCCCCACCACGGGCGGATCTTGTTGAGCCAGCGCCGGTCGTTGCCGGCTTCGCGGCACAGGGCGCGCTTGATTGCCGGATTGACGAAGATGCGGGCGACCCGCGGGCTGCGCGCGGCGGCTTCGAGCAGCCGCCGGTGGCGGGGCGACCAGACCGCCCGGTCGACATCCTCGCCATCACCGGCGACGACGCTCTCGGCCGACATCTCCTCGCGTTCGGCGGCAGAGAGGCGCCGCGGCGGCATCGGCGTCAGCCAGATGTCGGCGTCGAGCCCGATCTGGTGCGATTCATGGCCGCCCGGCATCGGCCCGCCGCGCGGTTGCGCGATGTCGCCGACGAGCAGCCCCGGCCAGCCGGCGAACTCGGGCAGGCGCCGCGCCAGGCGCTCGAGGAATCCGATCAGCGCCGGATGCCCCCAAGCGCGGTTGCGCGAGGGGCGCATGACCTCCCAGTTCGCCCCGTCGGCCGGCAATTCGACCGCCCCTTCGAGACAGCCGCGGGAATAATTGCCGATCGCCTCGGCCGGGCCCGCCGCCGGCCTCGCCTCGCGCCCGAAGAGCCGCTGCGCCGCGTCGCGCGGCAGGCTCTCGAGCAGCGCCGCGCGCTCTGCGGCTTCGCGCGCCGCGAGATCCTCGGCGGCGGCGCCGCTCGCGAGGCGAGCCGCCATCGTGAAGGCGGCGACGAGGATCACCGCGCGTTGCGTTTCGGTAGGAGCCCTCGGCACGGCGGCGACATTAGGACCGGCCGCTCGCCGTCCACAAGGGCGCCGCGTGTGGCAAGGAGTGAACTGCGGCGGCGGATGATGCCGCCGCAGCCTTCGTCAAATGTCTGCCGGCCGCGCTATTTGCCGGCGTTCGCCGGCGCCGAGGATTTGCGCGGCAATGAGCTCGAGCCCGAGGCCGACGTCGAGGAAGACGAGCCCTTCCATGCCGCCATCGACTTCACCTGCTTCGCGGTCGTGTCGACCTCGAAGGCGCCCTTTGCCGAATTCCACGAGAATTTGTCGATCGGCATCGCCACCTCGTGGCCGCCGATGCCGAGGATGCCGCCCGAGCGGACGACGAGCTGGTCGATCTTCTTGCTGTCCGGCCGCATCAACTCGGTCGTCACATCGCCGATCTCCTTGCCGTCGCTGCCATAAACGGCGGCGCCGGTGATCTTGGAGACATCGGCCTGCTTCAGCGGGTTCGGCACCGGCATTTTGACGGCCGCGGGGGCGGTGGCGGGATGGCTCGGCGACGCGCCGCCCGGCATCGACGGGGACTGCGCATAAGCCGAGACGGTCAAGAGCGCCACGGCCGAAGCTGCCGCTATCGAGATCGCACGCATGGGAACACCTCACCGAATTCTCTAACCTCTCATGACAACATTCGACCGCAGGACGGCGTTCCGGGGCCGGCTTGAACCGCAGGCCGCCCTCGCCGATACTCCCCGAAGGCGCCATTCGAGGAGGCAGGTGCCGCGATGAAGCTTTATGGATTTTTCCGCTCTTCCGCAGCCATTCGGGTGCGCATCGCCCTCAACTTGAAGGGCCTATCCTACGAGCAGGCGTTCATCCACCTGCGCCGCAACGACCAGTCGAAAGAGGATTATCTCGCCGTCAACCCGCAGGGTCTGGTGCCGGTGCTCGAAGACGGCGGCGAGGTGCTGATCCAGTCGCTCGCGATCATCGAATACCTTGAGGAGACCCATCCCGAGCCGCCGTTGCTGCCGGCCCGCCCGGCGGACCGCGCGCGCGTGCGCGCGCTCGCCGAGATCGTCGCCTGCGACATCCATCCGATCAACAACCTGCGCGTGCTGCGCTACCTCATCCGCCCGCTCGGCCATGACGAAGGCGAGGTCGCGGCCTGGTACAACCACTGGATCGCAGCCGGCTTCGCGGCCCTCGAGCGGCTCGTTGCCGGCGACCCGCGAACCGGCCGTTTTTGTCACGGCGAGCGGCCCGGCCTCGCCGACATCGCCCTCATTCCGCAGGTGGTCAATGCCGAGCGCTACCGGCTCGACCTCGCGCCCTATCCGACGATCGCGCGGATTCACGCCAATTGCATGGCGCTCGCGCCATTTGCCGCCGCCCACCCCTCGCAGCAGCCCGATTTCGAGGCTTGAACGGAATCCCTCTCAGCGCTTGCGTGCGTCGGCGACGGACTGTTGCAGATCTTCGAGGCTGACCGCTCCGGGAATGATGCGGTGGCCGATCACGAAGGCCGGGGTGCCGGTGATGTCGAGCTTCCGGGCGAGCGCCCGGTTGGCCTTCAGATCCGCCTCGATTTGCGGCCCCGCCATGTCGTGCTTGAGGCGCTCGACATCGATCCCGACCGATTGGGCGACCTCGTACACCGTAGCGTCGGTGATATGGCCGGTGCGCGCCATCATCGCGGCGTGGAACGCCTCGTATTTTCCCTGCAGCCGCGCGGCGAGCGCGGCGCGGGCGGCGACGACCGAGGCGGGTCCCAGGATCGGGAATTCCTTGTAGACGAGGCGCAGCCCCTTATCCCTCTTCGCCAGCCCGTCGAGCGCCGGCTGCACGCGCTTGCAATAGGGGCATTGGTAATCGAAGAACTCGACGAGAGAGATGTCGCCGTGTTTATTGCCGCCGACCGGTGTCGCCGGGTCGTTGAAGATCTCCCGGCGGCGATCGGCGATCGTCGAAGCGGCCTTTTCCTTGGCGTCGCTGTCGAGTTTCTGTTCGGCGGCGCGCAGCGCGTCGATCAGGACCTGCGGGTGGTGCAGCAGGTAGTCGTGAATGATGCCCTCGATCGCCTGCCGCTGGTGCGGCGAAATCTCCTGCGCCTGGGCGGGCCCGCCGGGCGAAACCGCAAAGAACAGCAACAGGGCCCAGGCGGCAAGCAGCGCACGCACCGGCATGATGGCGGATACTCCTCGTCGATCGGCACCGATAGAGCAGGGCGACGCGGCGCTGTCAATCGGTGGCCTTGGGTTCCTTGAGCTCCTTCGCCTCGCGCTTGATTTCCTCGGCGCGCGCGTAGGATGCGGAATCCTTCGGCAACAGCCGTTCGGCGCGTGCGACTTCGAACAACGTGTCTTTCTTCTTGCCGGCGACCAGCCCTTCCTCGGCGAGCGCCAGCGCCGCCTTGCCTTTCTGGCCGTCCCGCCCATAGGCGATTGCGAGGAGATGCCAAGCGCCGCTGTCCTTGTCTTCGCTGCGCAGCGCCTCGTTGAGGTCGGCGATCGCCGGCTTGTCGAGCCGCGGCTCTTGCGATTCGATATAGACCTGGGCACGGGAGATGCGTAAGAGCGCCGCGCCCGGGTCGAGCCGCACCGCTGCATCATAGGGCGCAATCGCTTCCTTGACCCGGCCGTTCTCGAACAGCATCTGCCCCTTCAGCTCCTCGAAAAAGGGGTTGTGCGGATGATCGCGGATCAGCCCGTCGATGATCGGCAGCGCCTCGTCGAGCTGTGGGACGCGATAATAGGCGATCGCCCGCGCGTAGCGCGCGAGGAGCGAATTGTCGCTCTCCGGGTAGCGGGCAAGCGTCGTCCCTGGCGGCGACAGGAAGGCGGCGAGCTTCATCTTGATGAGCTTCAGCATCGCCGCGTATTGCGGGGGGTCGGGTGCGTTCGAATAGGGCGAATGCGCGACGTGCTCGCGCAGATACTCGATGCGCTGCGAGGTGAGCGGGTGGTCGCGCAGATAAGGGTCGAGATGATCGCCTTCGAGAAGCTCCTCGGTTTGCAATCTCTCGAAGAATTTGAGCAGGCCCCGCGAGGATTGATGGGTGCGGTCGAGATAGCTGAGAGCAGCCTGGTCGGCCGAGGCTTCCTGGGTCACCGAATATCTGAGCCAGGCGCGCTCGGCGACGAGCGCCCCCGGCAGCATCGCCGCGCCGCTCTGGTCGCTGTGGCTGGCGATGGCGGCGGCAGCGCCGAGCACCATCGCGACGATCCCCTCGATGCTGGCGTTCTTCATCGCCTCGCCGGCGCGCGTCAGGTGGCCGAGCGCGATGTGGCCGGTCTCGTGCGCCAAGACGCCGAGCAGCATGTCAGGCGTCTTCGCCCGCCTGACGAGGCCGGTATTGATGAAGATGTTCTGGCCGCCGGCGACGAAGGAATTGATCTGGTCGTCGTCGAGCAGATAGACGTGCACGGCATCGGGGTCGAGCCCCGCCGCCTCCCATATCGGGGTCATCATGCGATGGATGTCGGCTTCGATCTCGGTATCGCGGATCAGACCCTTGGCGGCGAGCGCGGCCGGCGCGAAAAAGAGGGCCGAGAGCGCGGCGAGCAGAGCCGTTCGAAGAATCAATCGCAGGGCCACGAACCGACGCCTTCGAAGACCGGGAAGACAGCATTCCCAAGGCCGTTATATTGGCACAAGAACGCGGCGTCGCGAGGGCAAAGCCCGGGGCTGAACCGCGGGGCTGAACCTCGGGGCGATCGCGCTATGGCGCGAGCCGCTGCCACCAGCCCTTGCGCGGTTTCTCCGGCCTTTCGCTGACCGTCGTCACCGGGTAATCCGGGGCCGACGCCGGCGCCGGCGCCGCGGGTTCTGCCGCCACGGGCTCCGGCTCGCGCACTTCGGGCAAGGGCACGCCCTCCTCGGATTCCGCCGACGGCGGGCTTTCAGGCGTCGCCTGCGAGCGCTCCGGCTCGGCGACGGCCTCGGCTTCCCCGGCGAGCGCCGGCAGGCTTGCCGCCTCGATCCCGCGCTCGCCCTCCTCGCCGCCCCACCCGGCCGCGGCGAGCGCCGGTTCGCGCTCGGGCGGCTCGACGAATTCCGCGACCGGCAGAATCTCGACGGCGTCGGCGGCCGGCTGCAGCCCCTCCGCCGCGGTTTCGAAATCACCCTCGCGCCGGCCCCGCCGCCGGCCGCCGCGCCGGCCGCGGCGCCGTCGCGCTTTGCCGGCGTCACCGGCGGCCTCGCCCGCCCCGCGCTCCGCGCCCGGTTCTTCGCGGGCCGTTTCGCCGCCCTCCAGCGCCGCACCCTCCGGCGAAACGGCGGGCGCGGCACTCCGGCGCGGCGGCGAGCGCGAAGGACGCGCCGTATCCTCTTCCGGCCGCCGGCGCCGCCGGCGTCGCCGGCGCCGGCCGCGCTCTTCCTCATCCGGCTCTTCGCGCCGCTCCGATCGCGGCGCCTCGATCGCTTCCGCCGCGTCCTCTTCGTCCTCCGTGTCCTCCTCGGCGACCACCTGCGACAGCGGCGCCAAGGCGGCGGCCGGCAGCTCGCCGGGTGTGGCGGCGCGCAGCCGTTCGAGCCGGAAAGCGGGAGGGACCAGATCGTCATCGCGCGCCAGCGTGACGCGCAGCCCATAGCGCTGCTCGATCTGCACCAGCGAATCGCGCTTCTGGTTGAGGATGTAGAGCGCGATCGCCGTCGGCACGTAGACGCAGACCTCCGCCGTGCGGCGGCGGATTCCCTCCTCTTCGATCGAGCGCAGCGCGTGCAGCGCGGCCGATTCGGTCGAACGGATGAAGCCGGTGCCGCCGCAATGCGGACAGGGTTGCGTCGACGCTTCGACGAGCGAGGGTCGCAGCCGCTGCCGCGACATCTCCAAGAGGCCGAACGGACTGATGCGGCCGACCTGGATGCGCGCCCGGTCGTTCTTCAGCGCCTCCTTCAACCGCCGCTCGACCGCGCCGTTGTTGCGCGGCTCCTCCATGTCGATGAAGTCGATGACGATGAGGCCCGCGAGGTCGCGCAACCGCAGCTGGCGGGCGATCTCCTCCGCCGCTTCGAGGTTGGTGCGCAGCGCGGTCTCCTCGATGTTGCGCTCGCGCGTCGCGCGCCCCGAATTGACGTCGATCGCGACGAGCGCCTCGGTCTGGTTGATCACGACATAGCCGCCCGAGCGCAATTGCACGATCGGCGAATGGATCGCATCGATCTGGCTTTCGACCTGAAATCGGTGCAACAGGCCGACCTGCGGGTCGCGGTAGGGTTGCACGCGCTTCGCATGGCTCGGCATCAGCATCTTCATGAAGGCCTTTGCCGTCCGGTAGCCTTCCTCGCCCTCGACCAGCACCTCGTCGATGTCGCGCGTATACAGGTCGCGGATCGCCCGCTTGATCAGGTTGCCTTCCTCATAGATCAGCGCCGGCGCGGTCGAGCGCAGCGTCAGCTCGCGGATCTCGTTCCACAGCCGCAGCAGGTACTCGTAGTCGCGCTTGATCTCGGCCTTCGAGCGCTCGCTGCCGGCGGTGCGGACGATGACGCCCATGCCCTC
>DASYYD010000420.1:0-5783 GCA_035934195.1 Allostellaceae bacterium
GGCATCGATGTCGTCGATACCCGCATCCGCAGCGCCCTGCTGCCGCCGCAGAACAGCGAGGCGATCTATGCGCGGATGAATTCTGAACGCCAGAAGCAGGCGGCGCTATACCGTGCCGAGGGCTCGCAGGAAGCGTCGGTCGTGCGCGCCAATGCCGACCGCGAGCGCACCGTCATCCTCGCCGAGGCGCAGAAGCAATCGCAGGAGCTGCGCGGCGAAGGCGACGCCACGGCGATCGCGGTCTATGCCAAGGCCTATGGGCAGGACAAATCGTTCTTCGCCTTCTATCGCTCGCTCGAGGCCTATCGCCGGGCGTTCACCGGCAAGGGCACCTCGTTCGTCCTGAGCCCGACGAGCTCGTTCTTCAAATACTTCGTGAGCCCGAACGCAACGCCCGGGGCAGACCTGCCGCCGGCCGCCCAACCGTCGAAAAAGCCTGCCGCCGGATCCCGTCCTCACGGATGAAGGATTTCCTGACGGCGCTGGCGCTGGTGCTGGTGATCGAGGGACTGCTCTACGCCGTCTTTCCGGACGGCATGCGGCGGGCCGCGACGCGGGCCGCGCTGATCCCGCCCTCGACCTTGCGGCTGGCCGGGCTCACCGCCGCCGGGGTCGGCGTCGTCCTCGTCTGGCTGATCCGCCGCTGAGCCTCGGGGCGCCGGGATGATTTCGTCGTCCGGGCGAACGCCGCGGCCCCGCCTTGCCGTCGGCTTGCACGATGACGCTCGTGACAAGCCGCTGGCTTGCGCTTCGCTTCTCGCTTAGTCTCAAAGGGCACGCCGCAACCCTGGCGCAAAAGGTCGATCGCGAAACGGGGTGCGGCGTCAACCCGAGGAGTAGGTCCGGTGTCGCTCTTCTTCTCCCGCCCGGCGCGCCGCGCCGCCGTGGCCGGTATTGTGCTGATCCTCGCGCCGGCATTCGGCGCCGCCGCGCGGCCGGCGCCTGCGAGCTTTGCCGATCTCGTGGACAAGCTGATCCCGGCGGTCGTCAACATTTCCACGGTCGAGACGCTGAAACCCGAGCAGGGCGGCGGCGACAGGAGCCCGTCCTCGCAGCTGCCGCAGTTTCCGCCCGGCTCGCCCTTCGATCAGTTCTTTCATAATTTCTTCGACCGCGGCCCGTCCGGCCAGAGCCGCCCGGAAGCGGCGCCCCGCCGCGCCAGCTCGCTCGGCTCGGGCTTCATCGTCGACCCGCGCGGCTATATCGTCACCAACAACCATGTGATCGCCGGCGCCGACCAGATCACCGTCATCCTGCACGACGACACCAATCTGAAGGCGACGCTCGTCGGGCGCGACAAGAAGACCGACATCGCGCTCTTGAAGGTCGATGCCGGCAAAGCGCTGCCGGCCGTCACCTGGGGCAACAGCGAGGCCGCCCGGGTCGGCGACTGGGTGCTCGCCATCGGCAACCCGTTCGGGCTCGGCGGCAGCGTCACCGCCGGCATCCTCTCGGCCCGCCAGCGCGACATCAATTCCGGCCCCTACGACGATTTCCTGCAAACGGACGCGGCGATCAACCGCGGCAATTCCGGCGGCCCGATGTTCAACATGAACGGCCATGTGATCGGCATCAACACGGCCATTTATTCGCCGTCGGGAGGCTCGATCGGCATCGGCTTCGCGATCCCCTCGGTGCTCGCCAGGGCGATCGTCGCCGAGTTGATGAACGAGGCTGACCACACCGTGCACCGCGGCTGGCTCGGGGTGCGCATCCAGGAAGTGACGCCGGAGATCGCCGATACCCTGGGGCTCGACAAGCCGACGGGCGCGCTCGTCGCCAGCGTCGCCCCCAAGGGCCCGGCCGAATTGGCCGGCATCGAGGCCGGCGACGTGATCCTCGACTTCGACGGCCGGCCGGTCACCGACATGCGCCGGCTGCCGCAACTCGTCGCCGAGACGCCCGTCAAGAAGCGCGTCGCGGTGAGCCTGTGGCGCAAGCGCAAGCCGGCAACGGTCGAGGTCACGGTCGGCATGCTCGACGAAAAAGCGGAAAAGCTCGCGAGCGCGCTGGCCACGACGCCGCGGCCGAACCGGCCGCAAACCCCAAGGGTCACCGCGCTCGGCCTCACCCTCTCCGCGATCACCCCTGAGCTGAAGACGAAGTTTTCGCTCTCGGGCGACGCCAAGGGGGTGGTCGTCGTCGATGTCGCAAAGGACAGCCGCGCCGCCGACCAAGGCCTGCATGCCGGCGACGTGATCATGGAGGCCGGGCAGCAGGAAGTCGCGAGCCCCGCCGACATCCTCGGCCGCATCGCCGCGGCAAAAAAATCCGGGCGCAAGGCGATCCTGCTGCTCGTCGAGCGCAAGGGCGATCTGCGCTTCGTGGCATTGCGCATCGACCGCGGCTGACGCCCCCCTCGGTCAAGCTGCGAATTCGCGGCGGCGATAGCCCTGGGCGTATAAGAGCGCGGTGAGGTCGGCGTGCTCGATGCGCCAGCGCGCCGCGGCGGCGACGGCGGGCTTGGCGCGAAAGGCGACGCCGAGCCCGGCGGCGGCGAGCATCGAGAGATCGTTGGCGCCGTCGCCGACGGCGAGCGTCTTCGACGGCGGCAGGCCGTGCGCGGCGGCGAGGCCGAGCAGCGTCGCGCGCTTCGTCTCGCCGGTGACGATCGGGAGCACGACCCGCCCGGTGATCCGCCCGCCCGCGACTTCGAGCCGGTTGCAAACGACATGCGCGAAGCCGAGCTCCTTCGCGACCCGCTCGGCGAAAAACCCGAAGCCGCCGGAGACGAGCGCCGTCGCCGCGCCCGCACCGCGCATCGTCGCCACCAGCGCTCGCGCCCCCGGCATCAGGCGCACCCGCGCCCAGGCCTCTTCCAGCACCGCCTCTTCCATTCCCGCGAGCAGCGCGACGCGCGCCTCGAGGGCGCCCAGGAAATCGATCTCGCCGTTCATCGCCCGCCGGGTGATCGCCGAGACCTCTGGCCGCAGCCCGAGGAAGCCGGCGAGCTCGTCGAGCATCTCGTTCTCGATGATCGTCGATTCGAGGTCGGCGACGAGCAGGCCCTTCTTCCGCTCGGCGGCGGGCTGCACGACGAGGTCGATCGGCGCCCGGCCGATGAGGGCGCGGGCGTGCGCCTCGACCGCCGCCCGATCCTCGAGATCGAGATGAAGCTCGCAGGCTTCGCCGGCGCCGAGCCAGTCCGGCGCGGCGGCGAATTGGTTGGCGAGACGGGCGGCGCAATCGGCGAGCGCCGGCCCGGCGCCGGTGCCGCCGATCAGGGTCAGAACCGTCACCGTGGCTCGGGATTTGCCGCGCGCAGCCGTGCCGCGAGCGCGTCGATGACGGCCAGCGCCCGCCTCAGCTCCGCCTCTTCCGGCAGGGGTTTGGCACGACTCCTCGGCGATGGATAGCGGTAATCGACCGCGCAGCCGCTCCAATCCTTGGCGGCGGCGGCGAAATCGGCGATCTCGGGGTATCGCGCCTGTGCCATGACGCCCAGCTGCTCCAGCGAATGCGTCTTCCCGCTGCGTTTTCCGGCAAGCGTGAGGAAACCTTTCAACAGCTTTTCGAGCGCCTGCTGGCAGTGAAACGCGGCGGCCCCGCGCATCGGCGGATCCATTGCCAAACACACGGCAGCGACACGCCGGTCCTCTTGCGCCACATCGAGCCAATCCTCGGCCGCTTCCCAGCGTGCCCGCGGGTCGGCTGATTTCATCACCGTTTCTTTCGGCGAGCCGTAGACGACGATGCCGTCGGCGTCGGCCTCGGCGGCGAGGGTACCCGGGACGGCCCGGTTGCGTTCGAAGGTTTCCGCGCGCATCGGAAACACGTCGGCAGAGCGGCGATAGCGGTGTGCTTCGTGACCCGCTTGCCAGGTGAGCTTCTCGGGCGGCGTGTCGTCGTCGACGACGACCAGGAGATCGATGTCGCTGTCCCGGGTCGCCTCGCCGCGCGCCCTCGAGCCGAACAGGATGACGCGCTGCGGCTTGAAATATTCGACTACCGGGTCGAGCAGTTCGCGAGGCACCAGAGGCTTCATCATGCGGCAAGTTTAAACCTTTTGCGGCCGCCGGCGAATGGTCGGCTGATGCCGCTCGGCCGGCGATCTGGCAGCCGCCGCAGACCGCGCCGAAACGGCAATACAAAAATTGCCATGATCGCATGATAGATTTCGCGAGCTGATCTCGAAGCGATGCGGAAAGATGCGAATGGCTATAGATTCCTTGCAGAAAGCAGCGGCAGCAGCGGGACCGGATACGACGGCGCGGATGCGCAGGCGGCCGATCCGCGAAGGCGAAGCCGAGCCGCTCGCCCGCAGGGCGGTCGAGTTGGCGCTCACCGGCGACCCGCACGCCTTGAAGCTTTGCCTCGATAGCCTCGCCGCGCCGAGACGCTGTTTCGCGCGCGCGACGCCCGCGGGGGCGAGCGGCGGGAACGGCATTTCTGGGCTGCGGACCGCCAAATAAGCCGATGAAGGGACCCGACAACCCCCCGGCCGTCGTCATCGCCGGGCCGACGGCGAGCGGCAAATCGGCGCTCGCCCTCGCCCTCGCCGAGGCGCTCGGCGGCGCCATCGTCAATGCCGACAGCCAGCAGGTCTACCGCGATCTCTTCATCCTGACCGCGCGGCCCGGCCCCGAGGCCGAGGCGCGCGTGCCGCACCGTCTCTACGGCTGGCTCGATGCCGCCGAGCGCGGCTCGGCGGCGCGCTGGCGCACCCTTGCGCTCGCCGCCATGACCGAGGCGCGGGCCGAGGGGCGGCTGCCGATCGTCGTCGGCGGCACCGGGCTTTACCTCGCCGCGCTGCTGCGCGGGCTCGCGCCGATCCCCGCGATCCCGCCGGCGATCCGCGCCGAGGCGGGCGAGATCCACCGCCGTTCGGGCGGGCAAGGGCTGCGCGAAGCGCTCGCCGCGCTCGATCCCGAGGGCGCCGCCGCGCTTCAACCCGCCGATAGGCCGCGCCTCCTGCGCGCCTGGGAGGTGGTGCGCGCCACCGGCTTGCCGATCGCAGAATGGCGCGAGCGCCCGCCGCCCGCCGCGCCGTGGCGTTTTGCGACGATCCTCTTGCTGCCGCCGCGCGCCGAACTCTATGCCGCCTGCGACACCCGCTTTGCCGCGATGCTCGAAAGGGGCGCCCTCGAGGAAGCGGCGGCGCTCGCCGCGCGCGGGCTCGATCCGGCCCTGCCGGCGATGAAGGCGCTGGGCGTGCCGCAACTGCTGCGCCACTTGCGCGGCGAACTGACGCTCGCCGCCGCGATCGAAGCCGGGCAGCGCGCGACCCGCAACTACGCGAAGCGGCAGACGACGTGGTTTCGCCATCAGCTCGCCGCCGACCTCGTCCTCTGCGAGCAATTTTCGGAAAGATTGCTGCACCGCTCACGCCAGTTTATTGATGGGTTTCTGTTGACCCGCCGCGACTAGCTGACTAGGGTGCCCGCCCCGCCCGGCAGCAAGCCTGCGGCGGGGCATTCCCTGAGCCGAAGGAGCCTGTCATGTCGGCCGAGCCGATCTGTGGAGCGGATATCGTCATCAAAGCCCTTGTCGATCAGGGCGTCGATGTCGTTTTCGGCTACCCCGGCGGCGCCGTCCTGCCGATCTACGATTCGCTCTTCAAGCAGAATGCGTTGCGCCACATCCTGGTGCGCCACGAACAGGGCGCGGTGCATGCCGCCGAAGGCTACGCGCGCTCGACCGGGCGCGTCGGCGTCGTCCTGGTGACGAGCGGGCCGGGGGCGACCAACGCCGTCACGGGCCTCACCGACGCGCTGATGGATTCGGTGCCGATCGTCTGCCTCACCGGCCAGGTGCCCACCCACCTGATCGGCAACGACGCTTTT
>DASYYD010000422.1:0-9025 GCA_035934195.1 Allostellaceae bacterium
AGGGCGATGCTCGAACAACCCCGCCGCGACGGCAGGGGCCCACACTCACCGGCGCGGGGTGGAGCAGCCCGGTAGCTCGTCAGGCTCATAACCTGAAGGTCGCAGGTTCAAATCCTGCCCCCGCAACCAACCCGCCGTATGCCAAACCAGCGCGTCGGGGCCGGCGGCGATCAAAAGGCCGCAGATGGGCGTTCCAGCGGCCAATCGGCGGCTGCCATGGGCGTCAATCTGCCGCGCCGGCCGTTTATCGAGTAAATATCGGCCGCCGATCCGCCTTGACGATCGCCGGACGCAATGGCTCTCGAGGAATACCGGAAGATGCGCGACGTTCGCAAAACCCCCGAGCTGGCAAAGAATAGGCGGCGCCGCAAGGCTGCCGCCGCCACGCTCGCCTTTGTCGTGCAAAAGCACGCGGCGCGGCGGCTGCACTACGATTTCCGCCTCGAACTCGGCGGCGTCATGAAGAGCTGGGCGGTGCCGAGGTTGGCGTTAAAGCGATCTGCGCCATCAGACCGCGCCGATGTGCCGCGCCGCATCGCCCATCGGCCTCGCCGAGTTGCTCCGTTCAGAACTCGACGTTTACCCGCGTCGTCCCGGTAGCGACATCGTGCGTGACGAAGACGAGGGGCCGCGGAGTCGGGGCGGCCGAGGGCGACGCTGCCGGGGAGCAGGCGCCGCCAAAGGGTATGCCGACGATGGATTCCCCGAGCGCGAGGCGGCAGGAGGCGGCGACCACGGCGCCGACCCCGAAATGCGACGATACCGTCGCCGCGGATGCGGGTCCGACATTGCCCGATGCGATGACGATCCCAGCGGCGGCCGCCAACCAACGCATGCTCCGCCTCGCGTGTCTCAGAGGCCAACCGGCCTCATCCGACCGCAAAGGCTAAGCGTTCGTTACCGCGTTGTAAACCCCATTATACTACCTATGGTTAATAGGTGACCGTGACCGTGGTCACGTCGCTGTAGCTGCCCGGTGTCGCGGTTATCTGCGTGCCGGGGATGCGTCCGTAGGTGGTATAGGAATTGCTGCAGATGCCGGGCGTGCAGGTCGCCGATACGGTTACGGTGCCGCCGCTCCCATCCCCCCAGACGATCGTATGGGCGGCGTCGGTGTATATCTGATAACCGAGATAGCTGACGCCGTTGCTCATGCGCCGGTTGGAAAAGTTGCCGCCGCCGTTGATCCCGGCGTTGAGGGCGATCGTATAGATCCCGTTGAGGCCCATGCACTGGACCGAGATCGTGCCGGCGGAAGTGCCTGCGGTCGAAGAGAACGGCACGTAAATCCCGAAGGCGATCCCGGTGGCGGTTACCGTGCAGCGCGCCGCTTGCGCGGCCGCCGGCAAGAAAACGACGAGGGCGGCTAGGGCGAGCAGGCGCCTCATCGCGCGGTCCTGCGACAGGTCAGCGGTCCGATTTTCGGGATCCGGCCGGGGGTGGGACGATAGTCGAAAGCGACGCTGCAGCGCTCGCCGTTCGGCCGCTCGACCCGCACCTCGTCGTGCGGCTGCAGGCCCTCGAAATAGGCCTCGCCCTCATAGCCGACGGGCGCCGTCGCGCCGGTCGCGCGCAGCGTCGCGACGCTGCCGAGCGGCTCGGGCTTTCCCGCCTCGTCGACCAGCTTCAGGAGCGCACCGTCGCTGCGGTGGAGCGGGAAATGAACGACGACCCCCGAGCGGTCCATCGGCCGCACCTCGCGCGTCCCGAACGGCACCGTCCGGTCGATCGCGACGTCGGTCGGCTCGATCGCGATCTGATTGGCTTGGAAGGAGAGCAGGTCGGGGACAAGCACCTTCCCGGCCGCATCGGTCACCCCAGCCTCGCGGTTCTCGTATCTGACCCGCACGCCCGGCACGCCGTCGGTGTCGACCACGGCAAAACTGTCATTGATCGTGTTCGACGGGAACAGACTGCCGTCGATCAGCGAAACCGCGCCCTGCGCCTCCGTCTGCAGCGTCGTCTGTCCGCTGACGCGGTCGGCGCCGGCCGTCAGCAGAGCCCAGGGCGATTTGTATTGAACCTGGCCGAACTCGTGACGGGGAGCATTGCTCTGCGCGAAAACCTGGTATCCCCAATCGCCGATCTCGACCGGCGACTGCGTCGCCTGCACCTGCGCCGAGCGGCTGCCCGCTTCCGAACTGCCCGACACGGTCGCCGAACTGCGCGGCCCGAGCGGGATCGTCAGCCCGATCAGCGCCCCCGTGTCACGGCCGGCGAAATCGTGGAAGGCGGTGGCGAACAAAGACAGGTGAAACAGCTCCACCGAATAGCTGGCGGAGGCGATGCGCGTGTGCTGCGCCGGCAGAAGGGTCGAAGTGGGGAGCGAAACGCCCGGTATGAAAGTGGAGCCGGGAACGCTGAGCGATCCGGACGGCACCGCGACCGCCAGCCGATCGATGCTCGTGTAGGCGGCGCCCAGCGAACCGAACCGGCTGAGCGACAGGCCGGCATTGGCGTTGAGCGAGAGCCGCGGCGCGGGATCGCCGTTCACCGCGGCGAGATCCCGGAAGTTTCCGTCGGCAAAGGTTGCCGATCCGCCGAAGCTGACGACCCGGCCGAGCCGCTGCATGCCGGCTGAAAGCTGTGTGCCGGCACGCCCGGAGTTGCCGCTGCCGGCGGCGGCAAAGTTGAGGACCGCGAGATTGAAGAAGTCGAGGACGCCGCCCGCGCCGGCCATGACCAGGCCAGGCGCGGCCTCGGCGTGGGTCTCGACCGTAAAAACCGACCACAGGCCGCGCCGGTAGGTCGCCGAGCCGGATAGCGAGCCGTAATCGTTGCTGACGAGGCCCCAATTGCGCCGCACCGCTCCCGCCTCGACGGAATAGGTCTGCAGGCCGGACGCGAGCAGGTTCGAACTGGCATAGAACGGCAGCACGGTGGCGACCTGGCGTCCGAGCGCGTCGGTGACGGTCATCGACACCGTGCCGGCGCCGGTCACCACGGGCAGCTGCGGAATCTGGAACGGTCCCGGCGCGACCTCGCGCGAGAACACCCGCAGGCCGTTCACCATGACGTCGACGGTCGAGGGGACGGCGACGGTCCCGCCGATGCTGGGCAACGGGAATGTGACGAGGTCGGGCCGCATCGAAAAATCGGTAACGAGCTGAGCGCCGCCGAGCCGCACCGGGCGGGTCCAGCCGAGCCCACCGTTGATGAAGTCGCCGACGCGATAGCGGCGCAGCGTCTGCGGATCGGAATAGGTCCAGGTGGTGTCGAGGCGGACGGCTGGCGACAGCATCGATCCGAGCGATGCCGCGCCGACATGGACAAGCGTCCCCGACGACAGCACTCCCCACGGCGAAAACGCCCGCGTGTCGAAAAGCCCGCTGCCGATTGCCTGGTTTCCGATCAGCGTCCCCACCGTGTCGTAGTCGAGCGTCGCGCCCAATCCGGATTCGACCGGGATGTTGCTGTTGGCGGCCTCTCCGGCTGACAAGAGCGCGGGCAGCAGGTGCTCGGCTGCCGCCGTGACGTAGAGCGTCTGCGTATGTTGATCCAGCCGCGAGCTGACGCCGGGAAGGGCGGTGAGCGGAACCAGCTTGTCCGCGGTCTCGCGCACCCCCTCGGGCACTCGGAAGCCGAGGTCGCGCAATTCAGCCGGGCGGGCCAGCAAGGCGCCGCCGCGCATCACGAACTGGCCGATTTTGTCGGTCGAGTAGCCATTGACGACCACCGCCAGCAGCAATCTCTCGTCGGCCGCGCGCGCCGGCGCGGCAAGGAAGGCGAACACAAGCAGAGCGGCGGTAATCCACCCGAATGCGCTGCGCAGGCGGTCACCGCGCCGCACCGACCGAGACCGGCTGTCCGATGGCGCCCGTGTCGGTGCTTGCCGTCAGCCGCAGCGTCGTGCCTAGGGCAGACGCGGCGGCGAGCCCGACGATCCGCCAGCGCCGCGTCGCGCCGGGCAGAACATAGGGAGACACGTTCGCTTCCACCTTGAGCTGATCTCCCGCGTGGGTGCGCAAGACGATATTGCGGACGGTCTGGTGCCGCGTGCCGTCGTTGGACGCGATCAAGTAGCCCTGCGGATCGACCCGCCATCGCAGATGCGGCGTCGCCCGGGTCTCCGGCTCGGCGAAGACCGGGATCGAGAGGCGCAGTGCGACGCGCACGGTCCCCGGGGCGGGCGGCGGCGGAATCTGGTCGAGCAGCACGCGGTAGCTCGCCTCTCTGCCCACCGGCGGCCGGCGCAGCACTAACCTGATGATCTGCGAGCCGCCCGCCGGTATCGTGCCGAGCGGCGGGCTGACCAACAACTCGTCGGTGGCGGCGAGCCGATCGGCCCCTTCGTCGTTCTGGCTCCAGGCGAAGGCGCGTACCTGAAACGAGGTCTCGGTGCCGCCGCGATCGAAGACCGTTAGCGTCGTCGCCATCTGGCGCGGCGCCAGCTCGATCGTAACGGGCATTACCGTCAGCGCCTGGGCGAGGGCAGGTGCGACGGTCAGGAGGGCCGACAGGAACGCAGCGAGGGGCGAGAGCCGAACCACCGCCGACCGAAGATCCTTTCGCAACTCCCGATCCCCCGCCGCGCTCTGAGCCCGGAACCAATTCTTTTCCCTATTATCGCGCAACCTGGGAGCTGGCGCCACAGCCGTTTCGCCAGCCGACGGTCGGGCACGACCGCGCGACCGAGCCCGGCTAATAGGTGACGGTCGCCGTGATCGTATCCGAGTAGCTGCCGGGGGTGACGTACTGGCCGGCCGCCGCTTGTCCGTACACCGTCAACGACTGCGCGCCGCCATTGCCGGTCCCCGCCTCCGTGTCGGTGCCGACCGTCTGGCCCCAATTGACGGTGTGCGCGGAATCCTGGTCCAGCGCGTAGGACAGCGTCGCGCCGCCCGGCCCGGTCATCTTGCGGGTCGTCACCGTTGCGCCTGATGCCGTCCCGGCGTCGAGGCCGACATTGTACGGCGTCGTGTTGGTGCACGTGACCGAGATCGTCGAAGTGCTGTTCGCGACGACGCCGGTATATGTCCCGAAACTGAGATTCGTTGCCGAAATCAAGCAGGTGGCCTGCACCGTCGCGGTGACCGAGAATGTCGTCGTCGCGGTCGCTGCCCGGGCTGCGCTCGGTAAAAGAGCGAGAGCGAAGGCGGCGGCCGCGAAGACCCCCAACGCGTGGGGAACATACTTGCGGTTCGATCGAGAAAACATGCTTTTACTCCTCGTCAACTGAGGAGCGTATTTATCTCGTATACGGTTTAACAGTCCGTAAAAGCCCACGTCGATTTTTTCTCGGCCTTGTATCGCGTCGGCGTTGTGGCTGCTCTCGCAGCATCGTAACGGCGCGCGACTGCGTCAATCTGCCCCGCCGGCCGTTTATCGGGTAAATATCGGCTGCCGAACCGCCTTGACGATCGCCGGACGCAATGGCTCTCGAGGAATACCGAAGGAAGCGCGACTTTCGCAAGACCCCCGAGCCGGCGGGGAATAGGCGGCGCCGCAAGGCTGCCGCCGCCACGCTCGCCTTTGTCGTGCAAAAGCACGCGGCGCGGCGGCTGCACTACGATTTCCGCCTCGAACTCGGCGGCGTCATGAAGAGCTGGGCGGTGCCGAAGGGCCCGAGCCTCGATCCCGCCGAGAAGCGGCTCGCGGTCGAGGTCGAGGACCATCCGATCGAATACGCCGGCTTCGAGGGCGTGATCCCGAAGGGCGAATACGGCGGCGGCACGGTCCTCTTGTGGGATCGCGGCAGCTGGACGCCGCTCGATCCCGATCCGGCGGCGGCGCATGCGAAGGGCATGCTGAAATTCGCCCTCGACGGCGACAAGCTGCACGGCAAGTGGATGCTGGTTCGGTTGCGCGGGCGCAATGCTCGCGACGGCGACAAGAACTGGCTCCTCGTCAAGGAACGCGACGATGCGGCTCGCCCCGGCAGCGGCGACGCCGTCATCGCCGACCACCCCGAGAGCGTCGAAACCGGTCGCTCGATCGAAGCGGTCGCCGAGGACCGCGACCGGGTGTGGACGAGCGGGAAAGGCGAGATCCCGGTCGCGCCCCGGCGGCTCGTTCCCGGCGCCCGCAAGGGGCCGCTCCCGGAAAAATTCGCGCCGCAGCTCGCGACCCTCGCCGAGGAGGCGCCGGCCGGCGAGGAATGGCTGCACGAGATCAAATACGACGGCTATCGCCTCCTCGCCCGCCTCGACGGCGGCAAGGTTCGGCTGCTCACCCGGGGCGGGCTCGATTGGACCGTCAAGTTCCCCGAGCTGCGGCGCGCCCTCGCGGTGCTGCCGGTCGAAAGCGCGCTGATCGACGGCGAGCTGGTCGCCTTCGCGCCGGACGGCACGACGAGCTTCTCGCGCCTGCAGGATGCGATCGCCGCGCCAAAGACCGACGGGCTCGTCTATTTCGCCTTCGATCTGCTCTACCGCGACGGCATGAATCTGACGGGCGCCACACTCGCCGACCGTAAGGCCGCCCTCGCCGAGATCATCCCGCACGCCGCCGAAGGGACCTTACGCTACAGCGACCATCAGGCGGGGCGGGGGCGCGAATTCTCGCGGCAGGCGCGGCGCTTCGAGCTCGAAGGCATCGTCTCGAAGCGCCGCGACCGGCCCTATCGCCCGGGACGCAGCGGCGATTGGCTCAAGGTCAAGTTCCGCGACGGCGAGGAGTTCCTCGTCATCGGCTTCACCGATCCGGCCGGCAGCCGCGAGGGTTTCGGCGCGCTGCTGCTCGGCTATTACGACAGGAGCGGCAAGCTGCATTACGCCGGCCGCGCCGGCAGCGGCTTTGCGGCGGCGCAATTAACCGCGCTGCGCCAGCGGCTCGAAGGCCTCGGCAAGGCCGATCCGCCCCCCGAATTGCCGAAGGGTACCCCGCTCGCGGGCACGCATTGGGTCCCGCCGAAGCTCGTCGCTGAAGTGAACTTCGCCGGCTGGACCGAGGACAAGCTGCTGCGGCAAGCCTCGTTCGCGGGGTTGCGGGAAGACAAGGGCCCGTCGGAGGTCGTTTACGGCCCTGAGAATCCGGCCAAGGCCGATCCGCCGGCGGCGGCTCCGCCCACCCCGGCGACGCCAAGCCGCGCGCGGGACGGCAGCATTGTCGTCGCCGGTGTGCGCCTCACTCACCCCGACCGCGCGCTCTACCCCGATCCGGGGTTTACCAAGCTCGATCTCGCCCGCTACTGGGAGGCGGTCGCCGAGGCGGCGCTGGCGCAGCTCGCCAACCGGCCGCTGACGCTGGTGCGCGCGCCCGGCGGCTCGGGCCAGAAGAGCTTCTATCAAAAGCACGTCGGCGCCGGCATGCCGCAGGCGATCCGGCGTCTCTCGGTGGCGGGCGAAGCGCAGCCGCTGCCCGTCGTCGAAGACCTGCCGGGGCTCGTCGCGCTCGCCCAGATGGATGTGCTCGAGATCCACCCCTGGGGCGCCACCGTCGCAGCGCTCGACAAACCCGACCGCGTCACCTTCGACCTCGACCCCGACGAGGGCGTGCCGTGGGCGCGGGTCGTCGAGGCGGCGCTGGGGCTGCGCGGCGCGCTTCGCGGCATCGACCTCGAGAGCTTCGTCAAGACGACGGGCGGCAAGGGCCTGCATGTCGTCGTGCCGCTGGCGCCGCGGCTCGCATGGGACAAGGCCAAGGCCTTCAGCAAATGGGTGGCGGACAGGCTCGCCGAGCAATTCCCGAACGAGTTCACCGCCAATCCGGCGAAGCGCGCGCGTACGGGCCGCATCTATCTCGATTATCTGCGCAACAGCCGCGGCGCGACGGCGGTCGGCGCGTATTCGCCGCGCGCCCGGCCGGGCGCCCCGGTGGCGACGCCGCTTTCCTGGGAAGAAGTCGAGAATGACGTGCATGCCGCCGATTTCACGCTCAAAACCGTGCCGCAGCGCCTCGCCCGGCTTCACGCCGACCCGTGGGCCGAGATGGCGGATGGCGCGCAAACATTGAGCCCGGCACTGCGCCGGCGCATCGGGATCTGAGCCGCGGCACGCGCGTTCGCTGTTGCGAAGCACGGCGCAATGTGGCTTGGTTGCGCCAAAGCGCCGCAGCAGCGGCCGAGGAGAACGACATGCCGAGAGCAAGCTGGAGCGGGTTTCTGCGACTCTCGCTCGTCACCTGTCCGATCTACCTGTCGCCGGCGGCGACCGAGGCGAAGCGCATCCGGCTGCATCAGCTGAACGCCGCGACCGGCAACCGCCTCAAGCAGCAGTTGGTCGATGCGGAGACCGGCGAGGTCGTCGAGCGCGACGGAATCGAGAAGGGCTACGAATTCGACCGCGGCCGCTATGTCACGGTCACCGACGAGGAGCTGAAGAACCTGCAGATCGACAGCTCGAGGACCATCGAACTCGACCGCTTCGTCGACCGCGACGCGGTCGACCCGATCTATCTCGACGCGCCTTATTTCGTCTATCCGGACGGCGAGCTGGCGGCCGAGACGTTCCGCGTCATCGGCGAGGCGATGGCGAAAAAGAACAAGGTCGGGATCGGCCGCATCACGATGTCGAACCGCGAGCGGATGGTGCTCGTCGAGCCGCGCGGATCGGGGCTCTTGATGTCGATGCTGCGCAGCGCCGACGAGGTCCGGCCCGCGGAATTCGGCGCCGTCACCGGCAAGATCGACCCCGACATGGTGGCGCTCGCCGAGACGATCATCGAGCGCAAGGCCGGCGAATTCGACCCGCAGAGCTTCCGCGACCGCTATCAGGATGCGCTCAACGAACTCGTCGCGAGCAAGGTCAAGGGCGAGGCGATGGGAACGGCGCCGCCCGCCGCCGAGCCGCCCAAGGTCATCAATCTGATGGACGCCTTGAAGCGCAGCCTTGCGCAGGAGACGGGCCGCCCGGCGTCAAAAGCCGCCGAGAGGGCCCGTTCGAGGGCGGCCGGCGACCGGCGTCAGGCGGCGCTGTTGCTGCCGGTCGCGGGCGGGCGCGATGCGAAGGAGCGAGCCGCCGCCGAGCCGGGGTCAGCGAAGGGGCGAAAGCCGGGGCCAGAGGCGCCAGAGCGCGCGCCGCCGCGCCGCCGCAAGGCGTGAGCGCGGGCGCTGGCGGCGCGCCCGCGCCGACGGGGCCCGCTCGCC
>DASYYD010000443.1:0-9368 GCA_035934195.1 Allostellaceae bacterium
GCAGGCGACCGAGCAGTAGGGGCAGGTGTTGCGCGTCTCGGTGGTGCGCTCGAGCTTGAAGGCGCGCACTTCGGCGACCGCCTTTTCGGGTGCGAAGCCGAGCGCCGTCAAGGTCGACAGGCCGGCGCCGAGCCCGCCCAAGCGAAACAGATCCCTGCGTGAGATAGGCATCGCGCCCATTCTTCGTCTCCTCCCCTTTTGCGCGCCCGCGCGCATTGTCTTATCCGGCCGCGGCCGATGCCTGGGATTTTATCACAAATTTATCGCTTGTCGATATTCGCAGCGCGCGGATTGCGGCCGGCGAGCCGGTTGACGAGAGCCGGTTTTGCGGGAGAAATGCCGGCGATGGACCGGGAGGAGCACGAGGTCGCGCTGACGATCAACGGCGAAGCCGTGCGCGAACGGGTCGCGGCGCGCACCAGCCTCGTCGATTTTCTGCGCGAGCGGCTCGGCCTCACCGGCAGCCATGTCGGCTGCGAGGAGGGGGTGTGCGGCGCCTGCACGGTGCGCCTCGGCGGGCGCATCGTGCGCGGCTGCCTCGTCTTCGCCGTGCAATGCGAAGGGGCCCGCGTCGAGACGGTCGAGGGCCTGTCCGACAGCGGCGAGATCGCCGATCTGCAGGAAAATTTCCGCCGCCGCAACGCGCTGCAATGCGGCTTCTGCACGCCCGGCATGCTGCTCGCCGCGCAAGAGCTGCTCGCCCGCGGCGGGGTGTCGAGCCGGGCCGAGATCCGCGCCCATTTCTCCGGCAATTACTGCCGCTGCACCGGCTACGAGGCGATTATCGACGCGGTCGAGGCGACGGCCTTCGCGCGCGCCGCGACGGGAGCGAAGCGATGAAGATCGCCGCCGACAGTCCGCCCGTCCTGTCGGCCCTCGACCGGCCGAATTCCTATATCGGCCGCTCGGTGCCGCGGCCCGATCTCGAACGCCTCCTGCAGGGCCGCGGCAGCTTCGTCAGCGACATGGCGCTGCCGCGGATGCTGCATGCCGCCTTCGCGCGCTCGCCGCACGCGCATGCGAGGATCCTGCGGATCGACCGCGAGGCCGCGCGCGCCATGCCCGGCGTCGTCGCGGTCGTCACCGGGGCCGAGCTCGCGCGCGTCGTCACGCCCTGGGTCGGCACTCTCTCGCATCTCGCGGGCATCAAATCGGCGCCGCAGCACGCGATCGCGGTCGAGCGCGCCTGCTGGCAGGGGGAAGCCGTGTGCGCCGTCGCCGCGCATACGCGCGCCGAGGCCGAGGACGCGGTCGACCTGTTGCGCATCGATTACGAGGAATTGCCGGCGGTGACCGACGCGGAGACCGCGCTCGACCCGGCGACCCCCGTCATCCATCCGGCGCTCGGCGATAATCTGACGTTCGAGAGAAGGCTCGCGGCCGGCGACCCCGACCGCGGCTTCGCCGAAGCCGACGAGGTGATCGAGGCCACCTTCGTCTTCGGCCGCCACACCGGCGCGACGCTCGAGCCGCGCGCCATCCTCGCCGATTGGAACGAAGGCGAGAAGCGCCTCACCGTCTATCAGGGGACGCAGGCGCCGCACATGACGCAGGGCGTCTTCGCCAAGCATCTGGGGCTCGCCGAGCGGCAGGTGCGCGTCCTCACCAAGGATGTCGGCGGCTCCTTCGGCATCAAGGTGCACATCTACGCCGACGAGATGGCGACCGTCGCCCTCGCCAAGCTCCTGAAGCGCCCGGTCAAATTCGTCGCCGACCGGCTCGAGAGCTTCCTCACCGACATCCACGCCCGCGACCATCGCGTGCGCGCCAAGATCGGCGTCGCGCGGGACGGCGCGATCGCCGCCATCGAAATCGACGACCTGACCGGCATCGGCCCCTATTCGGTCTATCCGCGCACCTCGGGCATCGAGGCGAACCAGGTCGTCAACCTGACCGGCAGCTGGTACGCCTGCCCCAACTACCGGGCGCGGGCGCGCGTCGTCATGCAGAACAAGAACGTGATGAGCCAGTACCGCGCGGTCGGCCATCCGATCGCGACGGCGGTGACCGAGGGGCTCGTCGATCTCGCCGCGAGGCGCCTCGGCCTCGACCCCATAGCGATCCGGCGGCGCAACCTCGTCGCCGACGACGCCTATCCCTGGACCAGCCCATCCGGCCTCAAATTCGAGAAGCTGTCGCAGCATGCCGCGCTCGACCGGCTGCTGGCGATGATGCGCTACGAGGATTTGCGCGCAAGCCAAGCAGAATTGCGCCGGCGCGGCGTTTGGCGCGGCATCGGCATCGCGAGCTTCGTCGAATTGACCAACCCGTCGGCTGCCTTTTACGGGGTCGGCGGCGCCCGCATCTCCTCGCAGGACGGCGCGACGCTGAAGCTCGACGCCCAGGGCGGTCTCTGGGTCTATTCCGGCGTCACCGAGCAGGGCCAGGGCGCCGGCGCGGTGATGGCGCAGGTCGCCGCCAGCGCCTTCGGGGTGCCGCTCGAGCGCGTGCGCGTCGTCCTCGGCGACACCGACATGACGCCCTATGGCGGCGGCACCTGGGGCTCGCGGGCGGCGGGCATCGGGGGCGAAGCCGCCTGGCAGGCGGGCAAGGCGCTGCGGCACAACGTGCTCGAGATCGCCGCCTCGATCCTGCAGGCGACGCCGGAGGCGCTCGACATCAGGGGCGGCATCGTCGTCGACCGCGACGGCGGCGCCGAGCGGCTGTCGCTCGAAGAGGTCGCGCGCATCCTTTATTTCCGGCCCGACACCTTGCCGCCGGGGTTCCAGGCGGAGCCGATGGCGACCCGCCATTACGTGCCGCGCCAATGGCCGTTCGCCTTCACCACCGGCCACCAGGCGAGCTGGCTCGAACTCGACCCCGAGACCGGCCTCGTGACGCTCTTGAAGCACTGGTGCGTCGAGGATTGCGGCACGATCGTCAATCCGCTGCTCGTCGAGGAGCAGATCCGCGGCGGCGTCGTGCAGGGGATCGGCGCCGCGCTCTACGAGCACTGCCTGTACGACGAGAAGGGGCAATTGCAGAACGGCAGCATGGCCGGCTATCTGGTGCCGCTGGCGGCCGAGATGCCCGACATCGAAATCGGCCATGTCGTCTCGCCGACCGCCGATTCCGAACTCGGCGCCAAGGGCGCCGGCGAAGCCGGCACGGCCGGCGCGCCGGCCGCCATCATGAATGCGCTGAACGACGCGCTCGCGCCCCTCGGCGCGGCGCCGCTGACCGACATGCCGTTCACGCCGGCGAAAATCCTCGCGGCGCTCGGAAGGGGCTGACCGGCAACCCCCAGATCGCGTTCGGGATCGGCAGGATCTTCGCCGCGGCGGCCTCCGCGCTTCTCTGGGACGATCACTCGCCGAGCACGCGGCGGCGCTCCTCGAACTCCTCCTTGTCGATCTCGCCGCGCGCGAAGCGCTCCCTCAGAATGTCGAGCGGCGTGCGCCCCGGTGGCGGCTGAGGCATCGCCGTCCCTTGCCACGGCCCGCCGAGCCAGCGCGCCAGCAGCACGATGACCGCGACCACCACGGCGAGCACGAGGATCATGAAGAGCGGCCCGAACATCATCCCATACCAGCCCCAGCCCCACATCATCTGCGGACCCCAAGTGTAAGGCTCGGTCGGCGTCTCCGCCGCTGCGGCCAGGACGGGCGCGAACGCAACGCCCGCGGCGATCGCGCCGAATGCCGATGAAGAGGTTTTCATCATTTCGATCCGATAGAGGAATGGCGTCTCTGCCGCGTTGATCCAGATCAACCCGGTCGGGATAGCCGTGTCGCGGCTGCCGGCCGACGGGGCCTGCATCCCGGCGCCGGGCCGTCCGAATACTTCTCAGATCGCCGCGGCCGGCACGATCTCGCGTTCGCCGCCGCGCCGGCCGGCGCCGACGAACAGCACCGCGACGGCGGCGATCAGCAGCAGGATCCCGGCCAGGATGAAGGCCTCGAAATAGGTGCCGAAGTCGATCCGCAGGAGGCCGGCGAGATAGGCCGCCGAGGCGCTGCCGATCTGGTGGATGACGGTGATCCAGGCGACCATGATGCCGATCCGCTCGGTGCCGACGACGCCGCTCAAGAGGCGCACCGTCGGCGGCGCGCTGGCGATCCAGTCGAGGCCGTAGACGATGCTGAATGCCGACAAGCCGTAAAACGGCATGTCGAAGGCGAAGGGCAGATAGATCAGCGACAGGCCGCGCAAACCGTAATAAGCGAACAACAGGAGCCGGTTGTCCCCGCGGTCGCTGAGCCAGCCGGCGATCGTCCCGCCGAGGAGGGCGAAGACCCCGGTCGTGGCGAGCAGGCCCGCTCCGGCGACCTCGGAGAGGCCGTGATCGACACAGGCCGCGATCAGATGCGTGCCGATCAGGCCGTTGGTCGTAGCGCCGCACACGAAGTAGCCGCCCGCGATCAGCCAGAAGTCGCGCGAACGCACGCCGGTCGCGAGCGCGCGGAACGCCACCGCGAGCGGATTGCCGACCGGCGGCGCGGGCGGCCGCGCGCGGGGCGCTTCGCCGTAACGCTGGAGGCCCAGATCCCCCGGCCGGTCGCGCATCAACAGGGCGAGCAGCGGCAGAAAGGCGACGACGGCGCCGGCCAGAACAAACGACATGACCCGCCAGCCGGCATGCGTGGCGAGCTCCGCCATCGTCGGCAGGAAGACGAGCTGCCCGGCCGCGTTGGCCGCCGTCAGAAGGCCGACGACGAGCCCCTCGCGCTCGCCGAACCAGCGCGAGGCGACGTAGGCTGCGAGGAAGCCGCCCATGAAGCCGGTGGAGAGGCCGACGACGACGCCCCACAGCATGACGAGCTGCCACGGCTCGCGCATGGCCGGGGTGAGCGCGACGCCGGCGGCGGTTGCCGCCAGCGCCAGGACCATCGTGCGGCGCGCGCCGAACCGGTCCATGGCGGCGGCGGCGAACGGGCCGATCGCCCCGAAGAGCAGCAGGTTGACGCCGACCGCGAAGGAGATCGTCGCCCGCGACCAATGAAATTCCGCTTCCAGCGGCACGATCAGGACGCTCGGCGCCGCGCGCACGCCAGCGGTCACCACCACCGCCGCGAAGGTGACGGCGACGATGACCCAGGCGTAATGCAGCCTTTGCGTGGCCGGCCGAGTTTGCAAGAGCGTCATGCCGCGGTTCCGATCGCCGCGATCAACGCGGCCGATCGCGCATCATAGCGGCCGCGACAACGCCTGACACGGCGGTAATCAGCGCGATCGCGAAGATCGCCGCCGCGAAGCCGAAGAGATCGGCGATCACCCCCGAAGCAAGGGCGCCGACCGCGTAGCCGAGGTCGCGCCAGAAGCGATAGACGCTGAGCGCCTTCGCCCGCATCGCCGGATGCGCGGCGTCCGAAATCGCCGCGATCAGCGTCGGATAGACCATCGCCGTGCCGACGCCGAGCAAAGCGCTCGCCGGCAGCCACCAGGCGAAAGAGCCGGTAAGCCCGCTCAACGCCAGCGCCGCCGCCTGCAGCCAGAGGCCCCACGCCACCAGCCCGCGCCGCCCGATCCGGTCGCTCAGCGGCCCGGTGACGATCTGCAATATGCCCCAGCAGGCGGGGTAAACGGCCTTCAAGACGCCGATCCGCTCGACCCCGAGGCCGTGGGCGAAGAAGAACAGCGGAAACAGCCCCCACACCATGCCGTCCTTGAGGTTGTTGACGAGCCCCGCCTGGCAGGCGGCGAAGAGGCGCGGATCGCCGAAGCTCGTACGGCCGAAGACGCCCCAGAATTTGACCGCCTCCGCCTCGCCGTGGCCATGCGCGCGGACCTCGTGGCGGACATGCTCGCCGGTGTCGCGCACGATGACGGCCGACAGCCCGAAGCCGAACGCGGCATAGAGGATGCCGAGATAGAACGGGCCCGGGCGCAGTCCGTAACGGGCGGCGATCCAACCGGTAAGAAAAGCGGTCAGGCCGACCGCGAAGTAGCCGGCGAACTCGTTGAGGCCGACCGCAAGCCCGCGCGATTTGGGTCCGACCAGGTCGATCTTCATCAACACGGTCATCGACCAGGCGAGGCCCTGGTTGATCCCGAGCAGCGCGTTGGCGGCGATGACCCAACCCCAGTTCGGCGCCCACATCAGCATGAAGGGCACCGGCAACCCGACGGCCCAGCCCAGCACCAGCGTGCGCTTGCGGCCCCAGGCTTCGGCCATTTGGCCCGAAACCAGATTGGTCAGCGCCTTGACGACGCCGAAGCTGACGATGAAGCCGGTGATGATGCTGGCGGAGGCGAGATGAAAGGTTTCCGAGCCGATCAGCGGCACGACCGTGCGCTCCAACCCCACCATGCCGCCGACAAAGGCGTTGACGAGGATCAAGAGCAGGAACTGATCGAGATTGGCGCGGATGCCGAGGGCAATGCCTCCCGGCGCCGCCGCGGCCTTTGCCGCCATCGCTATTTCGCCGCGACGGCGTCGAACCCGGCGTTCCAGGCTCGCAGGGTCGCCGCACCCGCCGGCGCGGGCGGCACGTCCGTCGACATGAATTCGATGAACGCGTCCGCTGCGTCGATCTTGAAGGCTGAGTTGTGCCGCCGCTCGAAGCCGATGGTGGAGAAGGGCTTGCCACTCAAGCGACGGCCGCAGACCGATCCCGCATAGGCACCGGGCAGCACCTCTATATGGTCGGGAAGCGCCTTCAACCGTTGCAAGCTCACGAACAGGGTGAGCGCGCCGTTCGCTGCATCGTCCGCAAGTTCGGTTCGCCCGACATCCCCGACCATCAGGGTGTGCCCGGTCAGCACGAACCACGGTTCGTCGGCGCGGGTGCGGTCGGCGACGAGGAGACAGACATGCTCCGGCGTGTGGCCGGGCGTGTGCATCACGTCGACGACGACATTGCCGAGCGGCAGGCGCTCGCCGTCCTTGATCGCATGTGTCGGAAAGGCGAGTTCGGCCCCGGCGTGCAGCACATATTCGGCACCGGCCGCGGCGGCGAGGGCGCGCCCGGCGGAACGATGATCGGCGTGGATGTGGGTATCGATGACGAAGCGAATTCGCATGCCGGTCTCGTCGGCCACACGCAGATAGGGTCTGATGTCGCCGACCGGATCGACGACGGCGCAGGCCGCATGTCCGCCGCAGCCGAACAGGTAGGAGATCGCCACGGGGTCCTTGTGCAGGAATTGGCGCAGGATCATGAAAGTCTCCTCCGGACCCGCCGGCCTTGACCGGCGCCCGATATTCAATCACTCTGCGGAATGATGATCGGATAACCTGCGATGTCAAGCCCCGGCCCGAAACAGCACGTCTTTGAGAGCCTCGCCGAGATCGCGCAGGCACTTGGTCACGCCCATCGCCTCGAACTCTTGGAGCATCTCGGGCAGGGCGATCGCAGCGTCGAGCACCTTGCCGAACGGGCCGGCCTGACGCTCGCCAACGCATCCCGTCACCTGCAGCTCCTGCGCCGCGCCGGGCTCGTGCAGGGTCGTCGCGACGGCAAGCGAGTCTATTACCGCCTGGCCGAAGAGGATGCGGCGGTCCGCCTGCTGCATGCGCTCAGTGCGTTCGGAGAGTGCAGCAGCGCCGAGATCGCCCGAGTCATGGCGAGCTATTTCCGCGCCCGCGACGAGCTGGAACCAGTGTCGCGCCAGGAACTGCTCGACCGGCTGCGCAGCGGGGCGGTGACCCTGCTCGACGTGCGCCCGGAGGATGAATTCGCCCACGGGCATCTGCCCGGCGCGCTCAATGTGCCGCTGGCGCAATTGGCGCGCCGCCTCTCCGAGTTGCCCGCTGACCGCGAGGTGGTCGCCTACTGCCGCGGCCCCTGGTGCGTCCTTTCGTTCGAGGCGGTCGCCGTGCTCCGACGCCAGGGCTACCGGGCGCGGCGACTGGAGGACGGGTTTCCCGAATGGAAGGTGGCCGGTCTGCCGATCGAAGGCACCGGAACGGCGTGACGCAAGGTATTCATCTTAACGCGGAGGCTCACATGCAAGGGACCGATTGGCGGCTCAGCGGCGATTGGATCAAGAACTGCAACTGCGCGTTCGGCTGCCCGTGCGACTTCCTGGCCCCGCCGACGCATGGCAACTGTCAGGGCGTGCTCGGCATGCGTATCGAGCGCGGCAACTTCGGCGGTACGACGCTCGACGGCTTAAGCTTCTTTGTCGTGGCCTCCTGGCCCGGCCCGCTGCACGAGGGCAACGGCACGGTGCAGGCGATCATCGACGAGCGGGCGACGCCCGAGCAGCGCGACGCGCTCTTCCAGATCCTCTCCGGCAAGCACGCCGCGGAAGGGACGCTCTTTCACATCTTCAGCCTGATCGTCACGAAAATGCTCGATCCGATTTTCGCCCCGATCGACTTCGCCTTCGACATGGACCGGCGAACCGCGCGGGTGTCGATCCCCGGCCTGCTGGAGACGGAATCGAAGCCGATCCGCAACCCCGTGACCAGGGCGGAACATCGCATCCAGGTGGTGATGCCGGAGGGTTTCGAGCATCACCGCGCCGAGATCGCCAGCGCCTCGATCGACAGCCGCGGCGGGATCAAATTCACGGTGTCCGGGGGCCACAGCTCGCTGGCGAAGGTCGAGCAGACCCCGGCCGGCGTCGTGGCTTGAGCGGCGGGCGGATCATCCCCGGCAGTTGCTCGCGGGCAAACCGCCTGTCACGATACCGCGATGAGCCGAGCTCATGATCTGCGGCTGGCGGAATTGCTCGCGGCGCGGCTCTGCCACGAGTTGGCGGGGCCGCTCGCGGCGATCGGCAACGGCGTCGAGCTGATCGCCGAGGAGGGGCCGGAAGCAGCCGCGGACGCGGTCTCGCTCGTCGCCGACAGCGCGCGCCGGGCCACTACCCGATTGCAGTTCTACCGCTTCGCCTACGGGCTGGGGCCGAGTTCGACGCTCGCCGGGGCGCCGCCGCATGCGCTCGCCGAATGCCTCTTCGATGGGACGCGGATTTCCTTGGACTATTCGGAAGATGCCCGCGCGCAGCCGGCTTCGTGGCAGAAGCTCGCCTGCAACCTCGTTCTGGTCGGCGCCGAGGCGCTGGGCCGCGGCGGCCGCCTCGCGCTCGCGGTCGGGCCGGCGGGCCCTGAACTCGAAGCAGAGGGAGAACTGGCGGCGCTGACCGCCGAAGCCGTCGCCGCGCTCGAACTGTCCGCGCCGCTCGGTGAACTTGCCGCGCGCACCGTGCACGCCTATTTCACCGGCATGCTGGCGCGCAGCCTCGGCTGGCGGATCGCGCTCGCCGCGGCCGAGCCCGGACGGCTCCGCCTCGTCGTGGAGGCGGCGACGGAGATGGATCAGGCGGCCGAGGCGACCGGGTCGCGCAGCACGTAGCCGCGGCCCCACACGGTCTCGATATAGTGCTCGCCGCCCGTCGCCTGCGCGAGCTTTTTGCGCAGCTTGCAGACGAAGACGTCGATGATCTTCAGCTCCGGCTCGTCCATCCCGCCATAGAGA
>DASYYD010000009.1:0-1887 GCA_035934195.1 Allostellaceae bacterium
CGCGTCGGTGCATGCGTGACTTAGACGCCGGGCCGCCGGGTGTCAACCTGAGGGCGCTTCGGGCGGGCCTCGCGCCGGATCGATAATTCGATTGCCTCACAGCCGATAGATGGGCGCGGCAAGCGATCGGCAAAAATGAGAAAAAGCGATGGCCGCTATCGGGATGGGCGATAGCAGACCCGCTCATTCCGGCGCGGCGAGCCCTTCGATCGCTGCGGTGAGCGCGAGGCGGCGGCGGGCGTTCTCGACGTGCAGCGCCTCGACGAGCCGGCCGTCGAGGAGGGCGACCCCCTGCCCTGCCGCCATCGCTTGGGCGTGCGCGGCGATGATGCGGCGGGCGGCCGAGATTTCTTCCGGGCTCGGCGCGAAGGCGGCGTTGGCCGCGGCGATCTGCGTCGGGTGAATGAGGGTCTTGCCGTCGAAGCCGAGATCGCGGCCTTGCCGGCAGCTGGCGGCGAACCCCGCCTCGTCGGCAAGGTCGAGATGGACGCCGTCGAGGACCGCGAGCCCATAGGCGCGCGCCGCCAGCACGGCGAGGCCGAGGGACGGCAAGAGCGGCAAGCGATCGCTCCCCGGCAGCGCATTCAGGTCGTTCGCCAGATCGGCGGTGCCGACGACGAGGGCGCCAAGGCGCGGGCCCGCGGCGGCGATCTCGCGCGCATAGAGGATGCCGAGCGGGGTTTCGAGCATGCACCAGAGGGCAAGCTCCTGCGGCGCGCCCAGTTCTTCGAGCAGCGCCGCCGCGCTGTGCACGCCGGCGGCGGTTTCGAGTTTGGGCAGCAGCACCGCAGCGATCGGCAGCTGCGCGGCGGCGGCGAGGTCGGCATGCCCCCAAGGGCCGTCGAGCGGGTTGATCCGCACTATCAGCTCGCGCCGGCCGTAGCCGCCCTCGGCGAGCGCTCCGGCGACTGCCGCCCGCGCCGATTCCTTGCGCTGCGGCGCGACCGCATCCTCGAGATCGAAAATCAGGCCGTCGGCGCAGAGCCCGCGCGCCTTCGCAAGCGCCCGCGCGTTCGAGCCGGGCATGAACAGCACGCTGCGGCGCGGGCGAAGGGTGGCTGGCATCGTCGGGCTCGGAATGTTTTCCTATATGAGCATCAGCGGATAGGGCGATGCAATCGAGCGCGGCCGCGGTTCGAGCGGGAGTTCGGCAGATGACGGAACATGACGAGGAAGGCGGGGGCGCGCTCGGCGCCTGGCTCTGTTTTTGGCTGCAGTTTCTCGTACTCGCCGTCGTCGCCGGCTTCGGCTTCGCCTTCGCGGCGGCCGACCGCGGCCCCGGCGATTACGATGTCGGGCTCGGGCTCGCGCTCGCCTCGGCCGCGCTCGGCTTCATCCGGCTGAAGCTCGCCCTCGACGGCGACGCGCGCGGCTGGAGCGAGCTTCTGCTCGTCGACGATATGCCGAGCCTCGCCGTCGCCGTCCCGCTCTTCACGCTGCTCGGCCTCGCGGGGCTCCTTCTCGCGCATGCCTGGAAGAGCGGCAGCCTCTACGTCACGGGCATCGCGCTGTTCGCGGCGAGCGCGCTTCTGATCTTTCTCGACATCAAGCGGGTCTTCGACCGCATCGATGCCGAACACCGGTGAGGCAGGGGATGCCGACCGTCCTCTCCATCCAGTCCTGGGTCGCCTGCGGCAATGTCGGCAACAACGCGGCGCTGTTTCCGCTGCAGCGCTTGGGCTGCGAGACGTGGTCGCTGAACACCGTGCAGTTCTCGAACCATACCGGCCACCCGCGCTGGCGCGGCAGCGTCGTGCCGGCGGCGGAGATCGCGCAGCTGTTCGAGGGGATCGTCGAACTGGGCGTGCTGCCGCGCTGCGACGCGGTGCTGTCCGGCTATCTCGGGGCGGCGGAGACGGGGCCGGTGCTGCTCGACATCGTCGCCCG
>DASYYD010000040.1:0-3712 GCA_035934195.1 Allostellaceae bacterium
CGGCCCCGGCATTTCGCTGATGCAGGAATTCATCGGGCTCGCCTATTTCGCCGAGATCCCGGCGGTCATCTTCGACATCCAGCGCGGCAGCCCCTCGACCGGCATGCCGACGCGCACGCAGCAGGCCGACCTTCTGTCGGCCGCCTACGCCTCGCACGGCGACACGAAGCACGTGCTCTTGTTCCCGCAGGACCCGCGCGAGAGCTTCGAATTCGCCGCCAAGGCGCTCGACCTCGCCGACCGGCTGCAGACGCCGGTCTTCGTCATGATGGATCTCGACATCGGCATGAACGACTGGCTCGTCGAGCCGCTCGCCTGGGAAGAAGGGCGCGAATACGACCGCGGCAAGGTGCTCGATTTCGACGCCCTCGAAAAAGGCGTCGAGTTCGGCCGCTATCTCGATGTCGACGGCGACGGCATCCCCTACCGCACCTATCCCGGCACGCATCCGACGCGGGGCGCCTTCTTCACGCGCGGCACCACCAAGGACCGCTACGCGCGCTACACCGAGGAAGGCCCCGCCTATGTCGACAACATGCAGCGGCTGCTGCGCAAATTCGAGACGGCAAAGCGGCTCCTGCCGCGCCCGATAAAGCGCATAGCAGCCGAGCCGACGCGTTGGGGCGCGATCTATTTCGGCTCGACCGCAGCGGCGATGGCGGAGGCGCTCGAAACCTTGGAAGAGCGCGGCATCCCGCTCGACACGCTGCGGGTGCGCGGCTTTCCGTTTCACGACGACGTGCTCGAATTCGTCGCGAGCCACGAGCGCGTCTTCGTCGTCGAGCAGAACCGCGACGCGCAATTGCGCACGCTGTTGATGACCGAAGGCGAGATCGACCCGGCGCGGCTCGTCCCGATCCTGCATTACGACGGCACGCCGATCACCGCCCGCTTCATCGTCAAGGCGATCGGCGACATGCTGTCGGTCGTCACCCTGGCGCCGCTGAAAAAGGCCCTGCCGTGAAAACTAATAGAAACGTTTCACCACAAAGGACACAAAGGATGCGCGCAACGGACGCGAAGGGAAATGAAAAACCTTCGTGCCCTTTGCGAATCCATGGCGTCCTTGTGGTAAACCTTTTCTTTAATCGCGAGAAGCTCGCATGACCTATATCGCGAAGCCCCGGCTGCACCACCCGAGATTGCCGACCAACAAGCTCGGCTACACGCACCGCGACTATGAGGGCGCGGTCTCGACCCTGTGCGCCGGGTGCGGGCACGATTCGATCAGCGCCGCGATCATCCAGGCCTGCTTCGAACTGGACCTGCCGCCGCACCGCATCGCCAAATTGTCGGGCATCGGCTGCTCGTCGAAGACGCCGACCTATTTCCTCGGCAACTCGCACGGCTTCAACAGCGTGCACGGGCGCATGCCGTCGGTCTTGACCGGCGCCAACCTCGCCAACCGGGATTTGATCTATCTCGGCATTTCGGGCGACGGCGACTCGGCCTCGATCGGCCTCGGCCAGTTCGCGCACTGCATCCGGCGCGCCGTCAACATGGTCTACATCGTCGAGAACAACGGCGTCTACGGCTTGACCAAGGGCCAGTTCTCGGCGACCGCCGACAAGGGCTCGAAGGCGAAGCGCGGCATGGTCAACAACGATTCGCCGATCGACCTGGTCGGCATGGCGCTGATGCTCGGCGCGAGCTTCGTCGCGCGCAGCTTCTCGGGCGACAAGACGCAGCTCGTGCCGCTCGTCAAGGCGGCGATCGAGCACCAGGGCGCCGCCTTCATCGACGTCGTCAGCCCCTGCGTCGCCTTCAACAACCACCCCGGCTCGACCAAGAGCTTCGACTACGTGCGCGCCCACAACGAGGCGGTCAACCGGCTCGACGTGATCCTCGAGCGCGAGGAGATCACCGCCGATTACGCCCCCGGCACGGTCGAGACCGTGACCCAGCACGACGGCTCGGTGCTGCAACTGCGCAAGCTCGCCGCCGACTACGACCCCTACGACCGGATCTCGGCGATGACCTACCTGCAGCAGCGGCACGCGGCGGGCGAGGTCGTCACGGGGCTGCTCTTCGTCGAGCCCGAGGCCGGCGACCTGCACGATTTCCTCGAAACCGTCGAGGCGCCGCTCAACGCGCTCGGCGAAGCCGAACTCTGCCCTGGCCCATCGGCGCTCGCCGCCTGGAACGCCGCGCATCGGTAAGCGGGCGGCGCGGTGCTAAGCCGCCATGCCTGAAAGCGAAATCAGAGTTAGGTGCACTGTCACCGTAATCTCATGGAAGACAATCGTAATAAAGCGGACCGCTCATCCTCCCGCTCGCCGGCGGGGCTTCGTCGTGGCGCCCAGCGCGAAGCGGTCGAGGAGGCGGGCGGCGACGCGGGGGCTGACGAAGTGCGAGACTTCGCCGCCGAGCGCGCCGATCTCCTTGACGAAGCGCGAGGAGATGAACTGGTAGCGGTCGGAGGCCATCAGGAAGACGGTCTCGATCTGCGGGTTTAGCCGGGCGTTCATGCCGGCCATCTGGAATTCGTATTCGAAATCGCTGACCGCGCGCAGGCCGCGGATGATGACGCTGGCGCCGACCGACTCGGCAAAGCGCATCAAGAGCGTGTCGAAGGCGCGCACCTCGATGCGGTCGGCGTCGCCGTTTTCCAGGTGCAGCATCTCCTCGCGCACGATCTCGACCCGCTCGTCGGTCGCGAAGAGCGGCCCCTTGCCGTCGTTGCGGGCGACCCCGACGACGAGGCGGTCGACGATCCTGACGGCGCGGCGGATGATGTCCGAGTGGCCGTTGGTGATCGGGTCGAAGGTGCCGGGGTAGATCCCGACGCGCGGCTTCGTCATCCAATTTCCCCCATATCCTCTTCGCCTTCTTCCGGCTCTTCGGCCGCCGCCTCGCCGTTGTCCCCCGAATCTTCCTCCGGCAGCCGCGCCACCGACACGACGCGCTCCCCCTCCCCGACCTTGAAGATGACGACGCCCTGGCTGCGGCGGCGGGCGATGCGGATATCGTAGACCGGGCAGCGGATCACCATGCCGCCGTCGGTGACTAGCATCACCTGGTCCTCGTGCCCGACCGGGAAGACCGCGACGACCGCATCGTTGCGCCGGGAGAGATCCATGTTGTCGATGCCCTGCCCGCCGCGCCCGGTGATGCGGTAGTCGTAGGCCGAGCTGCGCACGCCAAAGCCCTTCTCGGTGACGCTCAGGACGAATTCCTCACGCGCCGCGAGGTCTAAATATTCCTCCTCGCCGATCGTGCCGTTCGTCCCGGCGCTCTCGGCTTCGCCCTCCTCGGGTTCGAGCGGGGCTTCGGCCGCCGCCCCGTTTTCCTCGCCCATCGGCCGGCGCCGTTCGGCGGCGAGCCGCAAATAGGCGTTGCGGGTGTCCGGCTGCACCTCTTCGTGGCGCAGGATCGACATCGAGATGACCGCGTCGCCCTCCATCGGGGTCCCCGCGCGCTGTCCGCGCGGGGCCGGGGCGAGGCGGATGCCGCGCACCCCGACCGAGCTGCGCCCGGTGAAGACGCGCACGTCGCCGACCGGAAAGCGGATCGCCTTGCCGTTGCAGGTGGCGAGCAGCACGTCGTCGGCGTCGCTGCAGGTGGCGACGGCGATCAGCCGGTCATCGGAATCTTCGCCCTGGAACTTCATCGCGATCTTGCCGTTGGCGCGGATGTCGGCGAAGTCCGAGAGCGCGTTGCGCCGGACATAGCCTTGCGTGGTCGCGAACATGACCGTCAGATCGCCCCAGGA
>DASYYD010000050.1:0-5067 GCA_035934195.1 Allostellaceae bacterium
CGGGCGAAGAGAGCACGATATCGACGCCGCGGAAATCGAAGGTGTCGAGATCCTGGACCCGCAGAATGTCGTCGTCGCCGAACGAAACCTCCTTGCCGATCGAGCGCGAGGAGGCGAGCGCCACCACCTCGTCGGCCGGAAAGCGCCGCTCGGCGAGCGTCGACAGCATCTCGCGCCCGACATTGCCGGTGGCGCCGACGACGGCGACTTTGAACCCCATATGCGCAACTCCCGAGGGCGAAGGGATGAGAACCTCCGTTGACTTACGATGCGGCAGTGCGCTTGACAAGCGCCGCCTCGCCGCTCCCTGATCGGGGCTATGAGCTACGACGAATTCTGGAGCCATTATTTGCAGGCGCACCGCGACCCGCGCACCCGCGGCATGCATTACGTCGGCACCCTCGCGGCGCTCCTCGCGCTGGCGCTCGGCCTCGGCCGCGACTGGCGCTATGTCATCGCCGCGCCGATCGCCGGCTACGCCTTCGCCTGGATCGGGCATTTCGGCTTCGAGCGCAACAAGCCGGCAACGTTCGGGCACCCCATCTGGTCGCTGTGGAGCGACTTCCGCATGCTGGGGCTCTTTCTCTCGGGGCAGCTCGGCGGCGAATTGCGGCGCCAGGGGATCACAGGGGAGAAACGGGCATGATGCCGCTCGTCGAATACGAGGATGCCGGCCCCGAGGCGCGCGCCGTCTTCGACGACATCCTCGCGGTGCGCGGCTGGATCAACAATTTCTGGAAGGCGCTCGCCAACCATCCGCCGACCTTGCAGCGCACCTGGGAGAGCCTGAAAGAGGTGATGGCGCCGGGCGCGCTCGATCCGCTCGTGAAAGAGCTTCTCTATCTCGCGGTCAGCGCCAGCAACGGCTGCGTCTATTGCACCCATTCGCATGCCGCCGCCGCGAAACGGCAGGGCATGACGCAGGAGATGTTCGGCGAGGTCATGGCGATCGTCGGCATGGCCAACGAGACCAACCGCCTCGCCGACGCCTATCGCGTTCCGGTAGACGAGAGGTTCGAAAAGCTGTTTTGATGATCGCACGACGCTCGCCATGCCAATAGCGGAGGGAAAAATGGAAAACCCCTATGACCGCGCCAAGGAGGATCTCGGCAACATCGTCATGCTCGAGCATGTCAATGTCGAGATCCCGAGCCAGCAGCTGGCCTCCGAGTTCTATCTGACGGGGCTCGGGCTGACGCGCGACCCCTACCTCTTCCCCGGCACCAACAACATGTGGGTCAATGTCGGCAAGAGCCAGTTCCACCTGCCGACCGGCGACGCGCTGGTGCTGCGCGGCCGTACCGGCCTCGTCGTCCCCGATCTCGAACAGCTCCTGGCGCGGCTCTCCGGCGTCAAGAAGGCGCTCGCCGACACCAAATTCGCCTGCAAGGAGCACAACGACCACGTCGAGGCGACCTGCCCCTGGGGCAACAAATTCCGCCTCTACGCCCCCGACCGCGAGCGCTTCGGCGCCGTCAACCTCGGCATGCCCTATGTCGAGTTCGACGTGCCGGCGGGCACGGCCGAGCGCATCGCCCGCTTCTACCGCGAGGTCTTGGGCGCGATCGCCACGGTCGAGAACGGCGGCGACAAGCTCGCCCGCATCATGGTCGGCAAGAACCAGTGCCTCGTCTTCCGCGAGACCGACCGCAAATTGCCGGAGTTCGACGGCCACCATCTGCAGGTCTATGTCGAGAACTTCTCGGCGCCGCACGATTGCCTCGAGGAGCGGGGCCTCATCACCGAGGAAAGCGACCAGTACCAGTACCGCTTCCAGGACATCGTCGATCTCGACAGCGGCAAGTGCCTGTTCACGATCGAGCACGAGGTGCGCAGCGTCACCCACCCGCTCTACGGCCGGCCGCTCGTCAACCGCAACACGGCGCAGACCAACCGCTGCTATCAGCAGGGCGCCGACCAGTGGAACTGGGCGCTGCCCGTCTCGAACGAAAAGGTCGTGGCGCCGAAGGTGGCGCCGAGCGCCTCGGCCTTCGCCAAGCGCCGCGCCCGCCGTCTCGCGGCGCCGGTGTAGGAGCGAGGCCCCTCACCCGGCCCTCTCCCCGCTTGCGGGGAGAGGGCCGGGACCCGCGACGCGGGAGGGTGAGGGGCCTCCACACAGGGAGGAACGGATGCCCGGGTTGCTCGATGGCCGTCTGGCGCTGGTGACGGGCGCCGGGTCGGGGATCGGCGAAGCGATCAGTTTCGCCATGGTGAAAGAGGGCGCGCGCCTGGTCGCCGTCGACATCAACGGCAAGGCGGCGGCGAAGACTGCCCGCGCGATCGGCAACACGGCCCTCTACTTCACCTGCGACGTTGCCGACCGGGCGGCCTGCGACGCTCTCGCCGCCGAGGTGCGGCGGAGCGCCGGGCCGATTTCAGTGCTCGTCAACAATGCCGGGATCATCCGCCGCGGCACGGTCGCAGATGCGAACGCGCGCGCCGACTGGGATGCCACCCTCGCGGTCAATCTCGACGGGCCCTACAACATGGGGACGGCCTTTCTCGACCAGCTCGTCGAGACGAAGGCGGCGGTCGTCAACATCGGTTCGGTGCAATCCTTCGTCGCCTTGCCGAATTCGGCCGCCTACACGACCTCGAAGGGCGGCGTGCGCGCGCTGACGCAGGCGCTCGCGATCGAATTGTCGCCGAAGGGGGTGCGCGTCAACGCGATCGGCCCCGGCATGATCGCGACGCCCCTCAATGCGAAGGCGCGCGAGAACCCCGACTACATGAAGAACTTCGGCGAGCGCATACCGATGGGGCGGATCGGGGTGCCCGAGGACATCGCCGGGCCGGCGGTGTTCCTCGCCTCCGACCTGGCGCGCTACGTCACCGGCGTCACCTTGCCGGTCGACGGCGGCTATCTGGCGCGCTGAGTGGCGCGAACAGTCATTCCGGGGCGCTGCTAGCTTGTCATTGCGAGGAGGCCGAAGGCCGACGAAGCAATCCGGACGGGATTGCTTCGCTGCGCTCGCAATGACGTAATCTTTGAACAGCGCGATATGGAGGCTCCCATGCTCCAAGGCATCTACCGCTATCCGGCGATGGAGCGGGTGCGCTACGGCACGCCCTTCGCCGAGGCGCTCGCCGCCGAAGTCGAGGGCATGGGCGCGCATGCCGTCTTCGTCTTGGCGAGCGGCACGCTCGCGCGCGACACGGACGTCCTCGACCGCGTGCGCGGGGTTTTGGGCAACCGGCTTGCCGGGGTGTGCAGCAAGATCGGCGCGCACACGCCGCGCATCGATGTCGTCAAGGCGGCGAACATGGCGCGCGAGGCGGGCGCCGACCTGCTGCTGACGGTCGGCGGCGGGTCGGTCACCGACGCCGCCAAGATGGTCGGTCTGTGCCTCGCGAACGGCGTCTCGGACCCCGCCTGGCTCGACGCCTACCGCGCGCGGATCTCGGCCGACGGCAGCATCGAGCGGCCGCCGCTGAAGGCGCCGAGCATACGCCAGGTGTCGATCCCGACGACCCTCTCGGCCGGCGAATACACCGCCTCGGCCGGCTGCACCGACACGCTGCGGCAGGTCAAGGAGAGCTTCAGCCATCCGCAGATGATGCCGAAGGCGGTGATCCTCGATCCGGCGGTGAGCGTGCACACACCCGAGTGGCTGTTCCTCTCGACCGGCATCCGGGCGGTCGACCACGCGGTCGAGGACATCTGCTCGGTCAACAGCCAGCCCTTGTCGGACGCCGCCTCCTATCACGCGCTCGTGCTTCTGGGAAAAGGGCTGCCCAAGGTCAAGGCCGACGCCGCCGACCTCGAGGCGCGGCTCGAATGCCAGCTCGGCGCCTGGCTGTCGATGGTCGGCTCGCAATCGGGCGTCTCGAAAGGGGCGAGCCACGGCATCGGGCATGTGCTCGGCGGCACCGCGCAGGTGCCGCACGGCTACACCTCCTGCATCATGCTGCCGCATGTGCTGCGCTACAATTCGGCCGTCAACGCCGACAAGCAGGCGCGGGTCAGCGAGGCGCTGGGGCATTCGGGCGAGCCCGCCGCCGACGCCGTCGCCGGGCTGATCGCGAGCTTGGAGCTGCCGTCGCGGCTGCGCGAGGTCGGCGTCGAGCCGGACCAGCTCGACCGCATCGCCGAGGAATCGATGCACGACCGCTGGGTGCACACCAATCCGCGCAAGATCGACGGCCCCTCGGTGGTGCGCATCCTGCTCGACGCGGCCTGGTGAGGCTCAACGGCGGCGGCCGGCGCCAAGGTCGACCAGGAGCCCCGCCGCGATCAGCCCGGCGCCGAGCGCGAAGAGCAGCTCGTAGGCGCCGCCCGAGCGCGCGAAGATGTAGGAGAAGCCGTACCCCGCCGCCGCCTGGCCGATCGCGAAGGCGATCGCGCAGCGCGCCCAGGCCTGCTGCTGCCGCGCGGCGTCGGGAACCAGCTCGTGCACGCGGCCGAGGACGACCGGCACGACGCCGGGCACCAGCGCGCCGACGACGAGGCTCGACAGGAAGAGAGCGGCCGCGCTCTCGCTCGCCGCGAGGAGGCCGACGGCGGCCGTCTGGACCAGGAAAACGACGCGCAAGGTGGCGCGAAAGCCGATGCGGTCGGCGAGCCTGCCGGCGGCGAGCGGGCCCAGCATCGCGCCCAACCCGAAGACGACCCAGTAGCGCGCGCCCGCCGCGAGCCCGGCGGCAAGCCCGCGGGCGACGAAATCGACGAGAAAGATCATGTGCGGCACGAGCCCCGCCGCGTTGAGCGCGTATTCGAGATAGAGCGCGACGACCGGGCCCGCCGGCGCCGCCGCATGGCGCGGCTTGAACACGGCGGGTTCGGTCCGCCGCGGCCAGCCGCCCCACGCCGCCGCACTGACGCCGAGCGACAGGAGCCCAAGCCCGAGCCAGGCGGCGACGAGCCCTCTCTCCAACAACAGCGGCACCAGGGTTCCGGAGGCCGCGATCCCGAGCCCGACGCCGGTGAAAATGATGCCGCCCGCGAGCCCGCGGCGGGCGGGCGGCACGATCTGCAGAGCCGCCGACGGCGCGAGCGCCATCAAGACGCCGCCGGCGATCCCGGCGGCAAAGCGCCAGAGGAAATACCAGAGAAAGGAGAGCGGCAGG
>DASYYD010000057.1:0-1551 GCA_035934195.1 Allostellaceae bacterium
CGCGCCGGTTTGCGCGCCTATGTCGGGGCGAAGCTCGACCTCAGTGCCGAGCAGCGCCCGCTGTGGCGGAAGGTGCAGGCCGCCGCCCGCAGCGAGGCGCAAGAGGAGCGGCGGTTGTGCGCCGCGATGCATCCTGGCGCCGCGTCGACAACCCTCGACCGGCTCGACCGGATGCAGCAATTCCTCGCGGTGCGGCTCGCCGGCCTCAAGGCGGCAAGACCGGCGGTCGAGGCGCTCTACAAGACATTGACGCCCGAGCAGCGCAAAATCATCGACCACCCGTTCCGAATGCTATGAACCGCGGGCCGGCACCCGGCTCGAGCTTCGCCGAGGCGCGCCGCGCCGCGCGCGTCGGCATCAGGGTGGTGGCGCGCTGCGCGGTCTTTCTCGGCTTGACGATCGGCAGCATCGGCCTCGGCTTCGCCGTCGCTTCCGCGCTTAGGCTTTAGGGCAGCCCCGGGCGCGGCTCGCCGCTTGACGCCGGCCCGGGCGGGGCTCAGGCTTTCCGCCAGCGCCCGGCCGGAGGAGACGGCGATGAAGCTGATGTGGTTCCACCTGATGCCTTACACCGAGTTGCCGGAGGATTTCCGCGACCGGCACCCCTCGGTCTGGGTCGATATCCATTCCTCGCTCTTCGACCCCGCGCGCGCGCATCTGATGTACAACGACTTCATGGACGAGTTGGAGTTCGCGGCGCGCGCGGGCTTCGACGCGGTGTGCGTCAACGAGCACCATTCGAACGGCTATGGGCTGATGCCCTCGCCCAATCTGATCGCCTCCTCGCTGGCCCGGCGCACCACCGACACGGCGTTGTGCGTCATGGGCAATTCGCTCGCCCTCTACAACCCGCCGACGCGGGTCGCCGAGGAGTTCGCGATGATCGACGTGATCTCGGGCGGGCGCCTCATCGCCGGCTTCCCGGTCGGCACCCCGATGGACACCTGCTACGCCTACGGGCAGAACCCTTCGAGTTTGCGCGAGCGCTATCTGGAGGCGCACGATTTGGTGATGAAGGCGTGGACCGAGCGCGAGACCTTCGCCTTCGACGGCCGCTTCAACCAGCAGCGCTACGTCAACATCTGGCCGCGCCCCATCCAGCGGCCGCACCCGCCCATCTGGATCCCCGGCGGCGGCTCGCTCGAAACCTGGGCGTGGTGCGCCCGGATGGACTACGTCTACGCCTACCTCTCCTATTTCGGCTACAAGGCCGGCCAGGCGACGATGAGCGGCTTCTGGAACGAGATGTCGCGGCTCGAGAAGGACCGGAACCCGTATCGCGCCGGCTTTCTGCAATTCGTCGGCGTCGCCGAGAGCCGCGAGGAAGCATTCGAGCTCTACCGCGAGCCGGCCGAGTATTTCTACGGCCGCTGCCTGCATGTCGATGCCCGCTTCGCCGGGCCGCCGGGCTATACCAGCGAGGGGACGCAGCGCGCCGGCATCCAGAGCCAGGTCGCGCAGGCCGCGGCGCGGGGCGCCGCGCCGGCCCCGGGCCAGCCGAACCGGTTCGCCCAGGTGGCGCGCGAGATGGATGCGATCGTCGACAAGGGCTAT
>DASYYD010000102.1:0-4482 GCA_035934195.1 Allostellaceae bacterium
GGGGTGCCGGTCGCGGAAATCCTCCGGCAACTCGGTGTAGGGCATCAGGTGAAACCACATCAGCTTCATTGGCTTTCCTCCGGCCGCGTCGGAGAAAACCTGAGCCCCGCCAGCCCCGCCGTCAAGCCGCCGCTGCGCCGATCGCGCTTCGACTTGGTACAGATGGTCGCAGGCGGCCGGCGCGACCGGCGAGCGCCTTGCAAAATGGGCGGGCGCAAGGGAAAGTTGCGGCGATGAGCACCACCGACGAACATCTTTCCGGACACGACGAGAACCGTCGCGACTTTCTGCTCCTCGTCACCGGCGCGCTCGGCGTCGTCGGCGCGGCGGCGTCAATCTGGCCGTTCATCGACTCGATGAACCCCTCGGCCGACGTGATCGCCGCCGGGGCGCCGGTCGACATCGACGTATCGCCGCTGAAGCCTGGGCAGCAGCTGCTCGTCACCTGGCGCAGCCGGCCCATCTTCATCGTGCGGCGCACCCCGGCGCAGCTGAAGATATTGCAGGAGGCACCGGACACGAGCCTGTTGAGCGACCCCAATTCCGCGGTCGAGCAGCAGCCGCCTTACGCCAGGAACTGGCACCGCTCGATCAAGCCCGAATATCTCGTGCTGGTTGGCATCTGCACGCATTTGGGATGCATCCCGAAATTCCGCCCGCAAGTCGGCGGCGATCTCGGCGCGAATTGGCCGGGCGGCTATTTCTGCCCGTGCCACGGCTCGAAATACGATCTTTCGGGCCGCGTCTTCAGCGGCGTCCCGGCGCCCTACAACCTCCCCGTCCCGCCCTATACCTTCACCGGCCCGGCCTCGGTCCGCATCGGCGAGAACCCGAAAGGATCGACCTGGGAATTCGCCTCGGTCGAGCAGATCTGAGGCGGCCGGCTCCGATCGTAAGCGGTCGCCCCATGGCGAGCGGCGGCTTGCGCGCCGGCGTATCAAAGCTATAATCCACCGGGAACAAACCATGAATCGAGGCGCGGCATGCGGGCGCGGCAGAAGCTCCTTTCCGAGGCCGAGCGGCGCTTCCCGGTGCGCGTGCGGGTCGCCATGCCGCCCGGCGGCTTCGGCCGACAGCTGCGGCTGATGCACGACTGGCTCGACGAAACCTGCGGCGCCGAACGCTGGACGCTGTTGCCGTCCGGTCACGGCGCGGTCAACGATGCGATCGCCTTCTACTTCGAGGACGCCGCCTTCGCCGACGCCTTCGTCGCGCGGTTTTGCTGCGGCCATCGCGTCGAAAGTGTCGACGGCGCCTTCGTGCCGCGAACCGATGTGCCGGTGCGGCGCGTTGCCGCAGCGCACAAGACGCCGTGACGGCGTGCGCCGTGCTTGAGGTCGTGACGAACTCGATAAAAGGCGCTATGATTTAAGCGCTGTGGCGGGTCAAACCGCGGTGCTGTCTACCCCTGGGTGAGATCATGATCGGCCCTCCGGGACTGCCGAAATACGGACGGCGAGTATTTTCCTTTAAGATGGGGGCGCCGGTTCGCCCGCGCCGGCGACACGCCTGGAAATGGGTCGCCGGCCTCTACATGGCCGGAGTGCTGGCGCATTTCAGCCATTCGCTGGCCTTCGATCTGCCGAAGGGGAGTAACCCGACGCTGGCGGATGCGCTGACGACGGCACCGATCAGCCTGGTCTGGCCGGCCGATCTGATCGGCACGCTGATCCAGCTCAGCTAGCGCTTGGTCCCGCCGCGCACCCGCGAGAAGCGGTACCAGCCGGCGATCGCGACGAGCAGGCCGAGGAGCCCGATCACGAAGAGGGGCGAGAGCCCTTTCGAGGATTGCGAGCCGCCGCCGACGCGGATCATGACCCGCGCGACCTCGCCCTGGTCGCGCGCCTCGGCGGTCCAGAACCCGTCGCGCGGCGCGTCGAAGACGAATTTCCCTTGTGCATCGGTGCGGCCGGTCTCGACCGGCGTCTCGAGTGCCCCCGGCGCAAAGACTCGCACCTCGGCATGCGCCATGGGCTTGCCTTCGGCGGTCGCGAATTGCGCGGTGACCTGGTGTTTCGCGAAGAGATCGAAGCCGAAGGCCGCCGGCGGCGCGATCGCGGCGGCGAAAAACGCGAGCGCGAGGGCGAACGCCGCGCGGCGGCTCCACGATTCTGTCGGGCGCCAGATCGGCCTCATCGCTCGACAGATATAGCGATCGAGGCGGCGCCTGTCTCTCGCGCCTCCCGCTTGCCGCCACCCGCGGCAGCGTGGCAAGAGATCCCGCCGGGGACGGGGCGATGCCGGATTTCGTCATCGAAGAGAGCTGCCGGGGATTGGTGTGCGGCATCGACGAGGCCGGGCGCGGCCCGCTCGCCGGCCCGGTCGTCGCCGCCGCGGTGATCCTCGACCGCAGGCGTTTTCCGGTTGAGCTGAAGGAGCGCCTCGACGATTCGAAGGCGCTGACGGCGGCCGTGCGCGAAGCCTGCTACGCGGCGCTCCTGCCCTGCGCCCGCATCGGCGTCGGCGCGGCGAGCGCGCGCGAGATCGACCGGATCAACATCCTGCAGGCGACGCTCGTCGCGATGCGGCGGGCCGCCGCGGCGCTCGGGCAGCAGCCCGACATCGCACTGGTCGACGGCAATGTCGCGCCCTCTCTGCCCTGTTCGGTGCGCACCGTCGTCGGCGGCGACGCGCTCTCCTTCTCGATCGCCGCCGCCTCGGTCATCGCCAAGGTCACTCGCGACCGCATCATGCGCGCGCTTGCCGGGCGCTACCCCGGCTATGGCTGGCAGACCAATGTCGGCTACGCCACCGAGGAGCACGGCGAGGCCTTGCGCCGGCTGGGCCCGAGCCCGCACCACCGCCGCTCCTTCGCGCCGCTGCGCCTCGAGGCGCCGCTGCCGCTCTTCGATTAATCCGGCTTTCGCGGCGCCGCCGAGAGGGCGTGCCGCACCACCTTCTTCATCAACGTCGGCAGCGCGTGCTCGCCGAAGCGACCGAGGGCGCTCCACATCCCCTCGATCGGCTCTTGGGTCTCACCGGCGAGGATTCGCAGCTCGAGCCGGAAATGCGTGAAGCCGTGGCGCACGCTGCCCGGGAGCGGCGACCAGTGGGTCATTTGCGGCGCCCAGGCTTCCGCCTCGGCCGGCGTCCACGGCTTCTCACGCCAGGGCGTCGAGGGGATCTCGACCATGCCGCCGAGAAGGCCCTTTTCCGGGCGGCGGCGCAGCAGCACATGGCCGTCCTCGCGGATGAGCCAGAAAGCAACGCCGTAGCGTTGCGGGCGCTCGGGCTTCGGCGCCGATGCCGGGATCGCTTCGGTCAGCCCCGCCGCCGCCGCGGCGCAGCACCGCCGCCATGGGCAGAGCGCGCAGGCCGGCCGGCGCGGCGTACAAATCGTCGCCCCGAGATCCATCAGCGCCTGCGCGAAATCGCCGGCGCGCGAGGCCGGCACGAGGCCGCGGGCGAGCGCCTGCAAGCGCCGCTTCGCCTGCGGCAACGGCTCCGCGACCGCGAAGAGGCGGGCGACCACGCGCTCGACATTGCCATCGACCGCCGCCTCTCGCCGGTCGAAGGCAATCGCCGCGATCGCCGCGGCCGTGTAGCCGCCGATGCCGGGAAGCGCCCGCAATGCGGCTGCGTCGTCGGGGAAGAGCCCGCCATGGCGCGCGACGACCGTGCGGGCGCAGGCATAGAGGTTGCGCGCCCGCGCGTAATAGCCGAGCCCCTGCCACAGCCCCAGAACCTCGTCGAGCGAGGCGGCGGCGAGCGCGAAAACATCGGGAAAGCGCGCCACGAATCGGTCAAAATAGGGCGCGACGGTTGCGACCGTCGTCTGCTGCAGCATGATCTCGCTGAGCCAGACGCGGTACGGGTCGGCGGGGCGCCCGGGCGGCGCGCGCCACGGCAGGTCGCGGCGCTGGCGGTCGTACCAGGAAAGCAGCGCCGCGGCGTCGGGGAGCCCATGCGGCGGCGAGGATCGGGACCGGAAGGAGGGCATGAGCGAGGAGCCTGCCTCAGCGCGCGAGAGCACCGGACAGGAGAGCCCGAGGCGCGAGGGCGGGCTCTACGCCGTCGGCGGCGCCGTCGCGAGGATCGCCGCGCCGATCGTGCGCCGGCGCGGCGGCGGGCTGCTGGTACGCCTCAAGGCGGAATGGGCGAATATCGTCGGCGCCGAATGGGGCGAAGCGAGCTGGCCCATCGCGCTCTCTCGCGACGGGGCGCTGAAGTTGCGCGTGGCCAGCGCGGTCGCGCTCGAATTGCAGCATCGCGCGCCGCTGTTCGTCGAGCGCATCAACGGCCATTTCGGCCGCACCGTCGTCTCGCGTCTCGTTCTGCGGCAGGGGCCGCTGCCGCTGCCCTCCGAGCTCGGCGGGCCGCGGCCGCGGCCGCTCTCGGCGCGCGAGGAAACCGCCCTCGAAGAGCGGCTGTCGCACGTCGCCGATCCCGAACTGAGGGCGGCGCTCGCCCGTCTCGGCCGTGCCGTCGCCGGCAGCCGGGAGTGACGTTGCGGCGACGTTGCGCCGTCGCTCGAAACCCACT
>DASYYD010000066.1:0-6093 GCA_035934195.1 Allostellaceae bacterium
CGGGCGAAAGCTCGACGAAGCGCCGCCCGGCCGCTACCCGCGCTATTACCTGCAGCCGTTCCATTTCCAGAGCGGCGGCTATCTGAGCGAGGGCTCGGCCGAGCGTTACGACCATCAGGTCGAGGTGCTGTTCGGCGGCGGCGCGGCGGCGATGCGCCGGCAGGCGCTGGTGCCGCTGAAAGCCGCGCTGCACGGGCGCACGCACGCGCGCCTGCTCGATATCGGCTGCGGCACCGGCCGGTTTCTGCGCGACGTCAAACGCAATCATCCGCGTCTTGAAGTCGTCGGGATCGACCTCTCGCCCTATTATCTCGCGGTGGCGCGGCGCGATCTCTCGGCCTGGTCGCGCGTCCGCCTCGTCGAGGCGGCGGGCGAAAGGATGCCGTTCGCCGATGCGCAATTCGACGCCGTGACCGCAATCTATCTGTTTCACGAGCTGCCGCCGGCCGTGCGCCGCGCCGTCGGCGCCGAGATCCGCCGCATCCTCAAGCCCGGCGGCAGCTTCGTCCTCGTCGATTCGTTGCAGAAAGGCGACGAGCCCCTCTATGACGCGATGCTCGACTACTTCCCGCTCGCCTTTCACGAGCCCTATTACGCGAGTTATGTCGCGACCGACCTCGACCGGCTGTTCGATCGGGGCTTCACGCGGGCCGAGCGCTTCCCGGCATATTTTTCGAAAATCGTGAGCTACCGACGTGATCACCACTAATAGATAGCTGTTGTGGACGACCCACAAGGCTGGTACTGTATCTTGTGACGGTGGGGGACCGTAACACACGATACGGGGGGAAAGGGGATGGAGATCACCACCTGGACGATCGAGCGCGTCGAGCAGTTGACGGCGCTCTGGGAAGAAGGTTTGCCCGCCGCCGAGATCGGCCGGCGCTTGGGGCTCACCAAGAACGCGGTCATCGGCAAGGTGCATCGCATCGCGCTGTCGCCGCGGGTCGTCACGGTGATGCCCGAGCCGCGGCGCAACCCGTTCGATTTCACCGGGCCGGCCTGCATGTGGCCGATCGGCCATCCGAGCGACGCCAATTTCCGTTTCTGCGGTGCCGCGCCGGAGCCGGGCAAGCCGTATTGCGCCGACCACGTGAGCGTCGCCTATGTGCGCATGAAGGAAGAGAAGCCGAAGGCGGCTTAGGCGCTTCCGGTCGACATCTGCGCGGCCATCGTGCGTGCTTCGAGACGCGCCCTCTCGGGCGCTCCTCAGCATGAGGGGGTTTTGATGGCCGCAAGAAAAGACCCTCATCCTGAGGTGCCTCGCAAAGCGAGGCCTCGAAGGACGCAGCGACAGCTATCCAGCCGAAGCTGACTGGCGCTCAGCGGGTGAGGCGGCGCATCGCGCGGTCGATGCCGTCGAGCGTCAGCGGGAACATGCGGTCCTCGAAGAGGCGGCGGATCATGCCGATGCTCGCCGTCGCGCCCCAGTATTTCTCCGGCACCGGGTTGAGCCAGACGGCGCGCGGATAGGCGTCGAGCACGCGGCGCAGCCACACTTCCCCGGGCTCGGCGTTCCAGCGCTCGACGCTGCCGCCCTCCTTTTCGATCTCGTAGGGGCTCATGCTGGCGTCGCCGACGAAAACCACGCGGTAGCCCGCGTCGTAGGTGCGCAGCAGCTCCAGCACTTCCAGCTGCTCGACGTGGCGGCGGCGCGAATCGCGCCACACCGTGTCGTAGAGGCAGTTGTGAAAATAGAAGTGAAAGAGGTGCTTGAACTCGGAGCGCGCGGCCGAGAACAATTCCTCGCAGACCCGCACATGGTCCTCCATCGAGCCGCCGATGTCGATGAAGAGGAGGAGCTTCACGAGATTGTGGCGCTCGGGCACGAGCTTCAGGTCGAGCCAGCCGGCGTTGTGGGCGGTCGAGCGCACGGTGTCGTCGAGATCCAGTTCTTCCGCGGCGCCCTCGCGGGCGAATTGTCTGAGGCGCCGCAAGGCAAGCTTGATGTTGCGGGTGCCGAGTTCGACCGTGTCGTCGAGGTTGCGGAATTCGCGGCGGTCCCAGACCTTGACGGCGCGGCGGTTGCGGCCTTCCTCCTGGCCGACGCGCACACCCTCGGGCTTGTAGCCCCAGGCGCCGTAGGGCGAGGTGCCGGCGGTGCCGATCCACTTATTGCCGCCCTGATGCCGCTCCTTCTGCTCGGCCAAGAGCTGGCGCAACCGTTCCATCAGCTTTTCCCAGCCGCCGAGCGCCAGGATCTCTTGCTTTTCCTCCTCCGTCAGGAAGCGCTCGGCGAGTTTTCGAAGCCACCCCTCGGGCAGTGCCTGCTGCGGGTCGGCAGGGCTCTCGATGCCGTTGAAGCAATGGCCGAAGACGCGGTCGAAGCGGTCGAGATGGCGCTCGTCCTTGACGAGCGCGGCGCGCGCGAGAAAGTAGAAACCGTCGATGTCGAAAGCGACGACGCGCTTCTCCATTGCTTCCAAGAAGCCGAGGTATTCGCGCAGTGAAACCGGAACTTTCGCCTGCCGCAGTTCGGTGAAGAAGGAGAAGAACATCGGGGGGCTCAGACGTGGCCCGAGATTGCTTCGTCGCTATGCTCCTCGCAATGACAGTCCCCGGCGGTCATTGCGAGCGCAGCGAAGCAATCTCGCTCGGCCATGCCTCACCCCCGCTCGCGGCGGTGCAGAAAGGCGAGGCGCTCGAAAAGGTGCACGTCCTGCTCGTTTTTGAGGAGCGCCCCGTGCAAGGGCGGGATCAGCTTCGCGGGGTCGCGCTGGCGCAAGATTTCGGGCGGGATGTCCTCGACGAGCAGGAGCTTGATCCAGTCGAGCAGTTCCGAGGTCGAGGGTTTCTTCTTCAAGCCCGGCACCTCGCGCAATTCGAAGAAGATCGAGAGCGCCTCGTGCAGGAGGTCGCGCTGCAGGCCGGGGAAATGCACGTCGACGATGCGCTGCATCGTTTCGCGGTCGGGAAAGCGGATGTAATGGAAGAAGCAGCGGCGCAGAAAGGCGTCCGGCAATTCCTTCTCGTTGTTCGAGGTGATGACGACGATCGGGCGCCGCTTCGCGACGATCGTCATCCTCGTCTCGTAGACGAAGAATTCCATGCGGTCGAGTTCGAGGAGGAGATCGTTCGGGAACTCGATATCCGCCTTGTCGATCTCGTCGATCAAGAGAACGGGGGCGGTGTCGGCGGTGAAGGCGTCCCAGAGCTTGCCGGGCTTGATGTAATTGGCGATGTCGTGCACGCGCTCGTCGCCGAGCTGGCCGTCGCGCAGGCGCGAGACGGCGTCGTATTCGTAAAGGCCCTGCTGCGCCTTGGTCGTCGATTTGATGTGCCAGGTGATCAGATCGCGGCCGATGCCCTGGGCGATCTCGTGCGCGAGGATCGTCTTGCCGGTGCCGGGCTCGCCCTTGACGAGCAGCGGCCGCTCGAGCGCGATCGCGGCGTTGACCGCGACCTTCAGATCCTCCGTCGCCACATAAGATGCGGTACCTTCGAAGCGCTGCATTTGGCTCGCGTCCCGTCGTTGTCGCGCGCATCAAATAGCGCGCGAGGAGACCGGACGCCAGCCCGGGCCGTCGCTATAAGGAGCAGGTCAGGCGTGCTCGCGCGTGTGGTCGGCGGCCGTGGTCGAGGCCGTCGATGTCGCCCCGCCGGGCGGCGAGACTTGCGCGGGCGGCTGCTCCGGCTCGGTTTCCTCTTTCATTCCCGCCTTGAACGCCTTGATGCCCTTGGCGAAATCGCCCATGACGCGCGGCAGCTTGCCGGCGCCGAACAGCAACACGACGATGACCAAGATCAACAGCAGATGTGGCAGGCTGAAAAAATCCATAATGGCGATCCCGGAAACTGCGCTCACTTCTTTATACCCCGAGGCTCGAGCGGAAGCGAGCCCGCTGGCAATTCGTGGCCGGGGGCGTCAAAATCAAGCCGCAGGAGCGTGAACTTATGTCGGCGAACGCCGTTTTCCCGCCGCCCTATCCCGGAGCTTGGCCCACCGCCGCGCCCGCGGAAGCGGGCTTCGAAGATGCCGCGATCGCCGCCGCGGCGGCCCACGCCAGCGAGCACGAGACGCCGTGGGGCCGCGACCTCGCCGCCGTCGTCGCGGCGAATTTCGAGGAGGAGGCGCCGTGGAACGAGGCGCTGGGGCCGGTGCGGCCGCGCGGCGGACCGCAGGGGCTCATCCTGCGCCATGGCCGCATCCTCGCCGAATGGGGCGATACGGGACGGGCCGACATGACCTTTTCCGTCGCCAAGAGCTATCTCTCGATCCTCGCCGGGCTCGCCTGGGATCGTGGCCTCTTGGGTGATCCGAACGACCTCGTATGCCGCAAAATCGACGACGGCGGCTTCGCGCCGCCGCACAACGATCGCATCACCTGGCATCACCTCTTGCAGCAGACCTCGGAATGGGAGGGGGTGCTGTGGGAGAAGCCCGATCTGATCGACCGCAACCGCGCCGTCGGCGGCATGCCGGCCGCGGCGAAGAAGGGCACGCACCGCGACCTCGCGCCGCCGGGCGAGTTCTGGGAATACAACGACGTGCGCATCAACCGGCTGGCGCTGGCGCTGACGCGGCTCTGGCGCCGGCCGCTGCCGGACGTTTTCCGCGAGCTGGTGATGCAGCCGATCGGCGCCTCGCCGCACTGGGAGTGGCACGGCTACCGCAACTCCTGGGTCGAGATCGAGGGCCGGCCGGTGCAATCGGTCTCAGGCGGCGGGCATTGGGGCGGCGGCGTCTTCATCGGCGCGCGCGACCAGGCGCGAATCGGGCTCTTGATCCTGAGCCGCGGCCGCTGGAACGGCGAGCGGATCCTGTCGGAGGCGTGGATCGAGCGGATGCTCGAGCCCGCTGCGCTCAACCCTCGCTACGGTTATCTGTGGTGGCTCAACACCGGCCGCGCGATGTACCCGAGCGCGCCCGAAAACAGCGTCTACGCCCGCGGCGCCGGCGGAAACCTGACCTGGATCGACCCCGAACACGATCTCGTCGCGGTCATACGCTGGACCGACCCGGCCGCGACGGACGGGTTCATGAAGACCGTCGTCGAGGGGTTGCGGCGCTGACCGATCGAGGGCCCTCCTACCTTAGCGGTTGCGGACCGGGCGATTTGGCGCTAACCCCTCCTCCTTGCAAATCGTCATAGCTGGTGCCGGGTTTCTTATGGCGGGCAATCTCGTGCAGGGCGCGGTCTTCACCGTCATGGTGATCCGCGCGGCGAGCCTGCGCGACGCCGCCTTCGCCGAGGCGCTCGCCGAGCAGGTGCGGCGCAGCCCGCGCTTTTTTCTGAATGCCCCGGTGGTGCTCGATCTCAGGGACACGAACGCGTTCACCGGCGAAGCGGAATTCGACGCGGCGCGCCAGATCCTGCGCCGGCACACGCTCTCGCTCGTCGGCGTGCAGAACGCGCTGCCGGCGCAGCTCGAGGCCGCCGCCGCGGCGGGGTTCGCCAGCTTCGCGCCGAATTCGACGCAACCGCGCCGGCCGCCGCCTACCGAATCGCCGCAATCGGAGCCGGCGCCGGCGGTCGTGCCCGCGCCCGCCGCGCCGACGGCTTCGGGGAAGACGCGGCTCGTCACCCAGCCGGTGCGCTCGGGGACGCAGATCTACGCCCGCGGCGGCGACCTCGTCGTCCTCGCCCCGGTCAGCCCCGGCGCCGAGATCGTCGCCGACGGCAACATCCACGTCTACGGCGCGCTCAGGGGCCGGGCGCTCGCCGGCGCCGGCGGCGATTCGCAGGCGCGCATCTTTTGCACCCGGCTCGAGGCGGAGCTCGTCAGCATCGCCGGGCGCTACCTCGTCAGCGAACAGCTGCCGGCCGACCAGCTGCAACAAGCCGTGCAGATCGCGCTCGTCGATGATCGGTTGACCATAACGCGGAATTGACGCTCATCATATGAGGCGCGGCCGGTGTGGGAGAGCGCCGCACCGGCGCGGGGAAAGGGGGAGACATTTTGGCAAAGGTCATCGTCGTCACTTCCGGCAAGGGCGGCGTCGGCAAGACGACGACGGCGGCGGCGTTTTCCGCCGGGCTCGCGTTGCGCGGCCACCGCACCGTCGTCATCGATTTCGACGTGGGCTTGCGCAACCTCGACCTGATCATGGGCTGCGAGCGCCGCGTCGTGTTCGATTTCATCAACGTCATC
>DASYYD010000078.1:0-2021 GCA_035934195.1 Allostellaceae bacterium
GTCGGCGGCACCACGCACCGGCTCCTGACGACGCGCGCCGCGATCATCGCCAATGCCGAGCAGCAGATGGCGCGCCTCGACATGGTGTTCGCCGAGCAGACCGGCCGCGCCGTCGAGACTGTCGCTTTCATCCTGGGCAACGCGGTCGATACGCTGCGGGATCTGGAGGCGAGGCCGCCGGTCGATCGGGCCGCCTTCGATCGGGTGCTGCGAGCCCGGATCGAGGGCGTGCGCCAGGTCGCCGAAATCGCGATCGCCGACCGCAACGGGGAAATTCTTTATTCGTCGCGGGCCGGCGCCGCCGGCGCACTGCCGAGCGCGGTGCGCGGGCAGTTGCACGCTCTCGCCGCGGCGCCGGACGCGGGCCTGAAGTTCAGCGATCCGCTGCGCGGGCCGCAGGGCCGCTGGACGGCGCTGATGCTGCGCCGCATCTCCAATCCCGACGGCAGCTATGCCGGGGCCGCGGTCGCCTACCTCAACCTCGCCTATTTCACCGATTTCTACCGCGCGGTCGAGCTCAACGAGGATGGCGCGATCCTCTTGCATCTGCGCGACGGCACGGTGCTGGCGCGCTATCCGGACAACGACGCGGTCATGGGGCGCAGCTATGCCGACCTGCCGCCGTTCAAGGACATTTTGGCGCACCGGATCGCCGGCACCGTCGTCATGCCGAGCCCGGTCAGCGGGCATCTGCGCATCCTGGCGATCCGCGCGCTGAAGCTGTTCCCGCTCGCCGTCAATGTTTCGGTCGGGGAGGGGCCGGTGCTGGCGCAATGGCGGCGGCAGGCCTGGACGTTCTCGCTGATCGCCGCGGCGGCCTCGGCCTCGATCGTCGGGTTGATGCTGCTGTTGGCGCAGCGCTCGCGGCAGATCGAGGCGCTGCTCGGCGAATACCGCGACGCCAAGGAGGCCGTCGAGGAGGCGCACGGCCGCCTCATCGAGCAGATGGCCGAGCGCGAGCGCGCCGAAGCGGCGCTGCGTCAGGCGCAGCGCATCGAGGCGGTCGGCCAGTTGACCGGCGGGGTGGCGCACGACTTCAACAATCTGTTGACGGTGATGACCGGCAACATCGAGCTGATGGAGGCCGCGCCCGGGCTCGACGCGGCGGCCGCCGAGCGGCTTGCCGCGATGCGCGGGGCCGCCGAGCGCGGCGGGATGCTGACCGACCGGCTGCTCGCCTTTGCCCGGCGCCAGCCGTTGATGTCGCGCGCGGTCGATCTCAACGGCCTCATCGCCGGCATGCGCGATCTGCTCGAAAGCGCGCTCGGCGGGCGGGTGCGCATGGAGACGCGGCTGGCGGCGGATTTGTGGCCGGCGATGGTCGATCCGGCGCAGATCGAGCTGGTCATCCTCAACCTCTTGATCAACGCGCGCGACGCGATGCCGGAGGGCGGCAAGGTCACGATCGAGACGCAAAACCGCCGCCGCGGCCGGCCGGCGCGGCCGGGAGAGCCGGCCGAGGGCGATTATGTCGTCGTCAGCGTCCGCGATACCGGCACCGGCATGCCGCCCGAAGTGCAGGCGCGGGCGTTCGAGCCGTTCTTCACGACAAAACCGCCGGGGGCCGGCACCGGCCTCGGCCTGTCGCAGGTGTTCGGCACGGCGCGGCAGTCGGGCGGCGACGTGCAGATCGACAGCGCCCCCGGGGAGGGAACCACGGTCTCGGTGTTCTTGCCGCGCACCTCGACCCCGGTCGAAGAGCCGGCCCCGCCCGCGGCCGCGGCGCCGCCGGCGAGCCATGCCGTCGTCCTCGCCGTCGACGACGACGCGGCGGTGCGCGGCACCACCGCCGCGATCCTCAAAGGTCTCGGCTACGGCGTCGTCGAGGCGGCGAGCGGCGAGGCCGCGCTCGAAATCCTGACGCGCGAGCGCGGCATCGACGTGCTTCTGACCGATGTCGTGATGCCCGGCCTCGGCGGCGTCGAACTGGCCCGCAAGGCGCGGGCGATGGCGCCGCGCCTGCCGATCGTGTTCATCTCGGGCTTCGCCGACCCGGCCGGCAGCGGCGGCTCGCCGCCGTT
>DASYYD010000083.1:0-8987 GCA_035934195.1 Allostellaceae bacterium
CTTGAACTGCTTCGTGTTGAGATAGTTCGGGTAGCCGTAGAACCACAGCGGATAGCCGTAGGTCTTGCCGTCCTTGACCGCCCCCGAAACGAAGGCCGGAGCGAAATCCTTTTCGAAGGCGGCGAGCGAGGAATAGCCGAGGCGCGACAGGTCGAGCGGCGCGATCAGATCCTTGTCGAGCCACAGCGGCATGAACCAGTCCTGGCTGACGAACCCTTCCGGGGCGGTGCCGGTCGCATATCCGACGCTGATTTTCTTGCCGAGGTCGCCGAACGGGAACCACTGAAAATCGACCGTCACGTTCGGGTGCTTTTCGGTATAGAGGCGGATGCGCTTTTGCAGCCACGGGCGCTGCTGCGGGTTGTCGAAGGTCCAGAAGCCGAGATGCATCGGCGCCTTCGCCTGCGCGAAGCCGCGGCCCGGCAGGGACAGGGCGGCCGCGGCGGCGCCCTTGAGCACGCTGCGCCGCGCGATGCGGCGCGCTGCCGTTGCCTTCGCAGTAAGCATCGGAATCCTCCCCCAGATTGCTTCTATCGGCATTATGCCGCCTTTCGGCGGCGGCAGGAACCAGCGGAATGCCGTCGCCGCGGCGGGTCGGCGGAGGCCGCCTCGCGTCAATCCCGGTTGGGCGTGAATTGTCGTGCCCGGGCTCGTTGGCGCGACTGATCGAGGTCGACCGCGTATCTTTCGAGCGCTTCCCGATCGGCCGCGGTGATGGCCCCTCGGGTCGGTATCGCGAAGGCGGTCGGGCAGCGGGTGACGCCGTTGCGCCGGATAAAAGCGGCGATCGCGTCCCATTCCGCGTGCCGGTCGCGCGCGGAGGGCGCTTTTCGTTGTTCGAGAGCGCTCAGGCGGGAGTTGAAGGCGCCAAAGACGAGGTCGGTGCCGAGCGGCATGAATACGGCGCGGAAGAGCTGGCGCCGGCCGCTTCCCAAACGGAGCACCCCCTCGATCTGGACTGGCGGCGCATGCCGGGCGACTTCGCGGCAGCCGCGGACGAAGGTCGGCAGCAAGCGCACCGGGATTTCCCGAAGCAGGCGAATGTTCGAACCCGCCCGCGCCGGCAGCCCGAGCAGGCGCGCAAACTGCGGCCCGTAGGTCAGGAGCAGGTGGTCGTCGGCGGCTCTCGCGATGCCGATGATGAACCGGTGCGCCCCGCCGTCGGCGATCATGCCGTCGAAGTCGCGGTCCGCCGGGCCAAGCGGCGGATAACCAAATCGCGCGACTTGGCCCTGCCAATGGGCGATGGCGCGCCCGGTTTCGCGGCGGTCTTCGGGCATGGCGCTGTTCCGAACGCGGCTTCTCCCGCGCCAGCAGAACACGGTTGGGGTTAACGTCCTCTAAAGGCCGCCGCCCGAAAAAGAGCGGCGAACAATATGGGAATATCCGGCAAGAGTCCGAGCGGGATGCGGCCCTATTTCGTCATGTGAAAATGACTCCAGAACCCGCCTCGATTCCCGAGGTTGCCGGCATCGCGCGGTGAGGCGCAGGTTGCGCGGATCTCTCCGGTTGACGGCAAGGGCGCTGACGGCGATGGAAATGGATATTCGCGAACTGCGGGCCCGGGCAGAGCGGTACCGGCGATTGCGGCCGCTCGTCGACGATGCGCAGATGATGCAGGTGCTCGGAGATTTTGCGACGGAATTTCTCGCCCGCGCCGACGAGATCGAGGCTCGGCTTGCCGCGGCCATCGCGCTTGCGGACGTAGAGGAAGCCTAGGGGCGCCTCGCGCTCGGGACCGCCGCCGATCAGGCGGGGGATATTCCCTGCGCCGTTTTTCAGTTGCGCGATGGCGTCCCCGGCGTGACTCGAACACGCGACCCACAGTTTAGGAAACTGTTGCTCTATCCGGCTGAGCTACGGGGACATGGCCCTCGGCACGATAGCCCGGCCATCGCCCGGGTTCAACCGGGGCCGCGCCGCCGGATCGGTTTACTCGTCGGCCGTGAAGGACGCGGCGAGGCGCGCGACCGCGGGATCGTCGACCCCGCCATCGATCTTTTCGGCGATGCGCTCATACTGCCGCGCGAGCTCGAGGACGCCGCGCCGGAAACGCGCGTCGGGTTCGCTCTCCGCGAAGCGGCGCAGCCGGGCGGCCTGCCTGTGACAGTGTGCGACACGATCGGCGCTGTTTGCCCAGATGCTCGCCATATCGGTGGAACAGGCCCGGCGCCGGCCGGTTCCTGACGGCGTCAGGTGGCAACAGCGGCGGCAAAATCAGCGGTTGCCGCTTTCGCTGTTTTGCAACGCCGCCAACTCGATTTCTTCGGCGCGCGCCTCGAATTCGGCCGCGACGATGCGCAGCCGCTCCCTTGCCGCCCCGGTTCGAGCCTGCGGCAACAGCTGACGGCATCGCTCGGCAAAGCGCCGATAAACCGCGGCCGATACTGGGCACTCGGGCGTGCCTTTTGGCATCCAACATCCCCCCAACCGTCTCGGCAACGCGATTCCGCTTAGCGAGTTCCTTATTCTGCGGTGGTTTTTGGGTGACTTTGACGGCGGGGAACCGACAAGTCTGGCCTGTGCGCTGGGCCGCGTCGCAGGATTTGTCCGGCCGCGGCAAATTCCCCGACCGGTGCCGGCGTGGAGGAGGCGGCAGGCACCGCACCCAGATCGAGGACGACCGGCCTTATTAACCGCCGCTCAGGCGTCGAACGGGTCGGCGTCGAGCGCCTCGGCCGGCACCAGCCGGCCGGTCGCCGGCTCGTAGTCGAGGATGTAGAGCACCGTGTTGTGCGTCGGCGCCGGCGGGCTCCCCGGTGGCAAGGCGTGGCGCATCAGCTGGCGGATCATGGCGCCGTGCGTCGAGACGCCGATGCGGCGATAAGGCTGCGCTTCGGCAAAATGGCGCAGCGCCGAGAGCCCGCGCCGCCGCGTCATGGCGCCGCTTTCGCCGCCCGGAAACGCCACGTCGTCGTCGGTGTACCAGCGCTGCGTCAGGCGCTCGCCGAACCGCGCCTTGGCCTCGGCCCAGAGGAGCCCCTCGGCCTCGCCGACCGAGGTCTCGCGCAGACCCTCCGCGGCGAAGATCGGCACCCCCAGCGCTTCGGCGACGATCCGCCCGGTCGTCCAGGCGCGCAACAGGTCGCTCGACACGATCGCCTCGAGGCGGCGGCAGGCCAACTTGCGGGCGAGCGCCTCCGCCTGGGCGAGCCCGGTTGCGTTGAGCGGCACGTCGGTGCGGCCCTGCAGCCGCCCGTCGCGGTTCCAATCGGTCTCGCCGTGCCGAAACAGAAATATCAGCCGCCGGCCGCCCGTCATGCCCGCCATCTCGCTTCCCGAATTTGCGATCAGCCGCGGTTTCTTGTATCGGGAGCAAGGCGCAACGGCAATCGGGCATCGGCGAGAGGCGAGGATGAGCGAAACGAAGGCAGCCGTGCTGAGCCCCGAGACCGTGCTCGGCGCGATGAAAAAGCACGGCGTCAGCCATGTCGTCTATCTGCCGGACAGCGAGACCAACTGGCTCTATCTCTTGATGCAGGCGGAGCCCTCGCTGCGCCTCGTCGGAGTGACGCGCGAGGGGCACGCCGCCTCGATCGCCGCCGGGCTCGCGGCCGGCGGGGCGAAGCCGCTGATCCTCAGTCAGAATACGGGGCTCATGGAATCGGGGGATTCGCTGCGCGGCTGGCTGCTGGGGCTGGAGGTCGGGCTCGTCATGATGGTCGGCTATCGCGGCTGGACGCGGCACGGCGTCACCACCGACACCGCCGCCACCTACACCGAGCGTTTCATCAACGCCTTCGGCCTCGACTATTACCTCGTCGAGAGCGATGCCGACGCGCCGCGCATCGGCCATGCCTTCGCCGAGGCGGCGCGGACAAAGCGGCCGGTCGTCGTGCTGGTCGGCGACGAATGTCACGGCTTCAACCGCTGACGAGGGGAGGAGAGGCGATGATGTACGCCGCCGACGCCGTCAAGGCCGTCCTCGCGCAGCGCGGCGAGGCGATCGTCATCCCGGGGCGCGGCGGGCGCCATTGGGTGCCGCTCAGCACGCGGCCCGGGCTCGACGTGCCGCTCGGCGACCCGGCGATGGGCGGGCATGCCGGCTTCGGCCTCGGCCTCGCGCTCGCCCGGCCGGAGCGCAAGGTCATCCTCTTCGACTCCGAGGGCGACATTTTGATGAGCCTCGGTATGCTGGTGACGATCGCCGAGCAGCAGCCGGCGAATTTCTACCACCTGATGCTCGACAACGGCTGCTATGCGACGACCGGCGGCCAGCCGGTCCCCAATGCCGACAACATCGCCTACGATGTGATCGCGCGCGGCGCCGGTTACCCCCGCGCCCTCGCCTTTGCCGAGCTCGACGATTTTGCCAGCCAATGGCCCGCGATATTGGATGGGCCCGGCCCGGTCTTCGTCGCGCTCAAAGTCTTCCCGGAGGTCGAGAACGCGCCGATCGGCCGCCGCCGCCGCTGGCAGACCCGCTCGCGCACGCAAGTCATCGCCGACCTGCGCGCCGAATTAGGAATCGTCGATTAGATCTCGCATGATTTTTTCGTCATACCGGCGTAGGCCGGTATCCAGGGAAGGCCTGGGTCCCGACCTTCGTCGGGAGGACGCGCTGTTGGATGGTGGTGAATAGCAGAGGGTGCGATGTACGAGGCTGAATTCGATTACGTCATCGTCGGCGCCGGCTCGGCCGGGTGCGTGTTGGCGAACCGGTTGTCGGCCGATCCGGGCAACCGCGTGCTGCTGATCGAAGCGGGCAGCCGCGACCGTGACCCGTGGATCCACATCCCGGCCGGCTTCTATCGCAACATCTTCAACCCGAAGATCACCTGGTGCTTCGAGACCGAGCCCGTCCCCGGCCTCGACGGCCGCAGCATCAAATGGCCGCGCGGAAAAGTGCTCGGCGGCTCGTCTTCGATCAACGGCCTCATCTATATCCGCGGCCAGCGGCAGGATTTCGACCTGTGGCGGCAGCTCGGCAATGCCGGGTGGTCGTACGAGGACTTGTTGCCGTATTTCCGCCGCGCCGAGAACCAGGAGCATGGCGCCGACGAGTTCCACGGCACGAGCGGGCCGCTCTGCGTCTCGGATCTGCGGGCGCGGCACGAATTGCACGACGCCTTCATCGCCGCGGCGCAAGAAGCGGGCCACCGGCCCAACGATGATTTCAACGGCGCCGAGCAGGACGGGGTCGGCCCGTTGCAGGTGACGGTGCGGGGCTTGCGCCGGTGCAGCGCCGCCGTCGCCTATCTGCGTCCGGCGATGCGGCGCCCCAATCTGAAGGTCGAGGTGCGCGCGCTCGCCTGCCGCATCCTCTTCGAGGGGCGCCGCGCGGTCGGGCTCGAATACGCGCAGAACGGCATGCGCCGCCGGGTGCGGGCGCGGCGCGAGGTCGTGCTCTCGGGCGGCTCGATCAACTCGCCGCAGCTGTTGCAGCTTTCCGGCGTCGGGCCGGCCGAATTGCTGCGCCGGCATGGCCTCGAGCCGGTTTTGGACCTGCCGGGCGTCGGCGAGAACCTGCAGGACCATTACGGCGCCCGAGTGGTCTATCGCGCGCGGCGCGCCAATACGCTAAACGAGACCTCGAGGAGCCTCATTCGCCAGGCGCATGCCGGTTTCGCCTACCTGTTGGCGCGGCGTGGCGCGCTGATGATGGGCGCGGCGCCGATCGGGCTGTTCGCGCGCACCCGGGCGGGTCTCGATTCGCCCGATGTGCAGTACCAGTTTCTCGCCGGCAGCTTCGAGAAGCCGGGCGAGAAGATGCACGATTTTCCGGGCTGTCAGGCGACCTGCATTCCGTGCCGGCCGCAGAGCCGCGGCACTTTGCGCATTCGCTCGGCCGATCCCGAGATGCCACCCGCGATCCAGCCCAATTACCTCTCGACGCAGGACGACAAGGATGTGCTGATCGCCGGCATGCGGATCGCGCGCAAGGTTTTCCAGGCGCCGGCGATGCAGCGCTGCGTCTCGCAGGAGATGATGCCTGGCCTCGCCGCCGAGAGCGATGCGGAATGGCTCGACTACATCCGGGCGAACGGCGGCACGATCTATCACCCGACGGGCACCTGCATGATGGGTCCCATCGAGCAGCAGGGCGTCGTCGATCCCGAGCTGCGCGTGCATGGGCTGGCGGGCCTGCGCGTCGTCGACGCCTCGATCATGCCGACCGTCGTCTCCGGCAACACCAATGCGGCGACGATCATGATCGGCGAGAAGGGGGCGGAGATGATCCTTGCCGCGGCGCGCGCCGCGGGGGCCAAGGCCGCCTGAGCCCGTTCAATGGTCGACGCGGGCCTGATTTGAGATATGCGCCAAGGCGTCGCGCATCGGCCGGCTTGAGACCACGATCAGGCCGCTCCACGGCGTGTCCATCTCGACGATCAGGAATACGCAGAGCGCGAGCGCCATAGCCCCGGCGCCGAACGCGGTCACGACCGTGGCGTTGCGCGGCGCGTTGTAGCCGAAGCCGAAAAAGATCATCACCGTCCAGGCGATCAGAATGTCGAGGAAGACGGGTTTGATCGTCTCATTGGGTCGTTCGATCAATAGCCAGCGCGTCTCCAATGCCGTCTCGGCCAGTGAGAGCGCGTCGCCGCGCAAGGCGGCGTGACGCGCATCCCCTTGCGGCAGCTCGGAGATGGCGAGCCGCGCCCGATCGAGGAGCGCGCCCGCCTCGGTGTCTTCGATTCGCAGCGGCGTCGTCTTGTCCTGTCGCCAGACGTCCGCGATGGCGCGGGCGGTGTAGCGGCGCAGCCGGTCGCGGATCGGATCGGCTTGCGGACCATAATCACCGAGGGTCTCGTTGAGCCGGATCAGCGTTGCGGCGAAGCCGCGGACCTCCGCGTCGGTCGCATCGAACGAACTCTTGACGCTGGAGATCAACAGGCCGAGCACGAGCGCCACCACGACCGAGACCATTCCGGTGACGAGCTTCACCGCATCGTGCGAACTTTGCGAGCGGTGGTGATCGGGTAGCCGAAAGCCGAGCCACCGCCCGAATATCGCCGCGCCGAATACGCAGATGAAGACGATTGCGGCCACGGAATAGGATGACATCGGCGCGCTCGGCGGCTCAAGCGATAGGACCACTTTCTACCGGAGCGATGGCTGTCCGGGCAAGGCGCGGGTTCCGCTCGGTCGAGGATGCTCGGCGGCAGGAGAGCGGCGAAATCTGCAAAAGACGCGACACGCTGTGAGCCGCCTCACACCGGCGACCGCCACAGCAGGAGCATGTTTCCTATCGGGACGGGCAATAAGGCACGCTCAACGCTCGCCCGCCCATGGCCGGGGAGCACGCCACGATGAGCAACCTGCCCGATGTGCTGGCTTGGATCTCGGTGATCCTTCTCAGCTTTATCGTTCCGCTCGGCATCTTTGTCGGCCGGAACAACATCCGCGCTTTTCGTCGCGAGGTCGTCCACGATTTGCAGCGATTATTCAGCTTCGCGAAGCTGCCCGACGGTTCGGCGCTGATCATCCCCTCGTTCGAGCTCGTCAAATACAAATACGACCCAGAAGCCAACCCGGATCGCAAGAAAGAAGACGATCCTCACCGCATGATCTATTACATCTTGCCTGTATTCATTTACGTGGCCCTCGGCGCGCTCGGCTTTCGCATGACTTTCGTGAAGCATGATCTGGTGATGCAAAGCCTGTTCGCCGCGCCGATCGCGCCTTTTCTCGATGCGGATGCCGGGCGCCCGTTTGTCGGAACCTTATCCTACACGTTTCTCGGCGGGTACATTTGGACGATCCAGTACCTGGTGCGGCGGATCTCGAATTTCGATCTGGCGCCGATTTCGTTCTTCCAGTCGGTCGTACACATTCTGCTCGGCTTGTTCGTCATGGCGACGATCTGGCAGAGCCGGCTCTTCGCCGAGTTCGGCGAGCGTGCGCTGATCGGGCTGGCGTTTTTGGTCGGCTTGTCGCCCAGCCTCTGTCTCGGCGCCCTGGTGGCCAAATTCCCCTGGCTGCGGTTGCGCCGCGTCAGCGCGGAGAGCAGGGCGTTGCAGGAGGAATACCCGCTCGACATGATCCTCGGGATCGACCCTTTCATGAAGTTGCGCCTAGGCGAGTTCGAGATCGAGGACGTTCAGAACCTGGCGACGATCAATCCGATCCAGATCTTTGTGGAGACCCCCTACGGGCTCTACCAGGTCATCGATTGGGTGGCGCAGGCGCAGCTGATCCTCGCGGTCGGGTCGGCGCGCACGCTGCGGCTGCGGGAGATGAACATCCGCACGATCTTCGACCTCGAAAAGGCGCTCGACAATCCGGCGTTGCGGAACCGATTGACGGTCGCCCTCGTCGGCGGCAGCGGCGCGTCGGCAGCGGGCGAGGAGCGCAGCGTGCACCACTCCGTCAACGGCAACAGCGAGTGCAAGCTCGACTTGGCGCTCGAACTCGACGCGCTTGTCGCGATCGTCCGCGACGATCTGCACGTGCAGCGGCTGCGCCAGATCTGGGACGTCATCAGCAAACGGTTGGCACAGCGCCCCGGCGGCAAGCCCGAATTGAGGCTCGCCGCGGAATAGGCCGCGGCTAACGCCGGCGGGGCGAGGCTTCCTTCGCCAGGGGCGAGGTGATGTCGGCGAAACTCGTCTCGAGCGAGGTCATCACGTCGATGACCGTGGGGGTCTTCGCGGCGAGGGCTCGGGCGATGGCGGGGGCAAGCGCCGCCGGGTCCTCGACGCGCACGCCCTCGCAGCCCATCGCGCGGGCGATGGCGGCATGGTCGAAATCGCCGAACTCGGCCGAGAACGGCCCCGAGCCGTGCAATACCCACCCCAGCGCCTTGTTGTTGAAGACCACCGTGACGATCGGGATGTCGTGCTGGATCGCCGTCATCAGCCCGTTCATCGTCATCGCGAAGCCGCCGTCGCCGCATACGGCCACCACGGGGCGATCGGGGTGCACCAGCCGTGCCCCCAATGCCGCTGGGATCGCGAAGCCCATCGGACCCGAGCCGGCCGCCTGTAGGAATCCGCCCGCGCGCCTGGTCTGATAGAAATGGGTCATCAGAATGCGGTTTTCGCCCG
>DASYYD010000105.1:0-8404 GCA_035934195.1 Allostellaceae bacterium
CATAGGCCGAGAGGCTCTCGACATAGCGGCGCTGCCCCTCGGCATAGATCGTGTCGAAGGCGAGCGAGGACTTGCCCGAGCCCGACAGCCCGGTCATCACGATCAGGCTGTCGCGCGGCAGGTCGAGGTCGATGTCCTTCAGGTTGTGCTCGCGCGCGCCGCGGATGCGGATTTCCTGCATGGGCCGAACTTACCTCGCCCCCGCTTTCGATGCCATCACGCGGAACGAAAAAACCGCCTCACCACGAAGGGCACAAAGGGTTCGCAAAGGGCACGAAGCCTCCCGGCCCTTTGCGTCCTTCGTGCAACCTTAGTGTCCTTTGTGGTGGCAGGTTCCTATTGCGGCGGGGTCTCGCGCGGGGTGACGGTGAGGCTGAGCTTTTGCGTCAGGCGCAGCACGCTCAGCCGCACCGGCACGCCGACGCGTTCTTCGGTCAACAGGCGATGCAGCGCGTCGACATCGCCTACCGCCTCGCCGTCGAGCGCGACGATGACGTCGCCCGAGAGGAGCCCCGCCTCTCGCGCCGCGCCGCCTTCGCTCGTCGGCATGACCCGCACGCCGCTTTCGAGATCGAGCCCGTGAAAGCGCACGAGCCGGCGCGGCAACGCAACCGTCTGCCCGGCGAGCCCGATATAGGAGCGCTTGACGCGGCCGTCGCGGATGAGGCGCGAGGCGACGAACTCGACCGTGCTCGCCGATATCGAAAAGCAGATGCCCTGCGCCATCGCGATGATCGCGGTGTTGATGCCGACGACCTCGCCGCGGGCGGTGACGAGGGGGCCGCCGGAATTGCCCGGGTTGAGCGCCGCATCCGTCTGGATGACGTTGTCGATCAGCCGCCCCGAGCGGGCGCGCAAGGAGCGCCCCAGCGCGCTGACGACGCCCGCCGTGACCGTGCACTGAAAGCCGAACGGGTTGCCGATCGCGATCACCAATTGCCCGACTTTGAGGCGGCGCGAATCGCCGAGCCGGGCGAAGGCCGGCGCCTCGCCCTCGAGGCGCAGCACGGCGAGGTCGGTGCCGGGGTCGTCGCCGACGAGGCTGGCGGCGAGGCCGCGCCCCTCCTGCGTCAGCGCCTCGAGCTTTCTGGCGCCGCCCACGACATGGCTGTTCGTCAGCACATAGCCGTCGGGCGTGAAGACGACGCCCGAGCCGCTGCCGCCGCGCCGGCCGCCCGCGGCCGGGACCTGCAGGTGGAGGACGGCGGGGCCGACCTTCTCGACGGCCTCGGTGACGGCGCGCGAATAGGCGTCGAGCAGCGGCGCGTCGTCGTTGCCTTGTTCGAGCGGGCTTGCCGCCGGATTGCCGGCGGGGCCGCCGATCGGGGAGAGATAGCTCATTCGCGATGCTCCGGAGAATCGGGAAGAATAAAGTAGGAACACCTGCCGGGTTTGATAAGATGGGGGCCGGTGCCCTCGAACCCGCGGTGACCCCTCATGGCAGGCAGCGTCAACAAGGTGATCCTCATCGGCAATCTCGGCCGCGACCCGGAAATCCGCTCGACCCAGGACGGCGTGCGGATCGCCAATCTGAACCTCGCCACCTCGGAAAACTGGCGCGACAAGGTCTCGGGCGAGCGCAAGGAGCGCACCGAGTGGCACCGCGTCGTGATCTTCAACGAGCGGCTCGTCGAAATCGCCGAGCGGTATCTGAAGAAGGGCTCGAAGATCTATCTCGAGGGCGCCTTGCAGACCCGCAAATGGACCGACCAGCAGGGCCAGGAGCGCTATTCGACCGAGGTCGTGTTGCAGCGCTTCCGCGGCGAATTGACGATGCTGGATGGCGCCCGCGGCGTCGGCGGCGCGCCCGCCGAGGGCGGCTATGACGAGGGCTATGGCGGCGGCTTCGCCGACGAGCCCGGCCGCGGCGCGGCGGCGCCCGCATCCGGCGGCCGCGGCCGCGCGCCGAGCAACGACCTCGACGACGAAATACCGTTTTGAGCGCCGTCAGATCCGAAGGGAGGCAAACATGAGCGCCCAGGGTATCCTCGTGCCGCCCGGGGAGGGGGCCGTGTGGAGCATGGCGCCGGGCAGGTCGGCGGCGCTGAAGCTCCTCGGTGCCGAGACCGGCGAAAGCGTCATGATGTTCGAGGAGACCGCGCCGGCCGGCACCGAGACCCCGCTTCACCTGCATCACGACAGCGACGAGGTTGCGTACGTGCTCAGCGGCGAGATCACCTTCAAGATCGGCGGCGAGGTCACGGTCGGCGGGGCCGGCACGTGCGCCTACATGCCGCGCAACGTTCCGCACGCCTGGAAGAACACCGGCGCCGAAACCGGGCGCGTCCTCTTCCTCTACACGCCGGCCGCGGCGGGGAAGCTGTTCGAGGAGCAGCGGGGGCTGCAGCGGTCGATTGCGCTGATGGATCCGTCCGAGGTCGCGGCGGTATTTCGGCGCCACGGTTGGGAAATGGTCGGGCCGCCGCCTTTCGAATAGGCCGTCATTGCGAGGGCAGGGACGCAATCCGGTATCGCCCGGGTCTGCCCTTTCCGTGCCGGCCGTGTCGGCCGCCCGGGGCGTCCGCCGAGACGGCGGGGATCCGGGCGCTCAGGCCCGGATGGCCTGACACCGTGCCGGTGGTGGTTCGCTCTGGCTGCTATTGGCCATAACGGGCTGCCTGAAAACGTCTCCGTATGGCGATGCCCGCGGCGACAACCGTCATCACGGCCGCCGCCCCACAGGCATATACGTCGTGCAATGGCCAGGCAAAGGCAAGGATCGTACCCGCACCCAGTGCCAGCAGAGCGGCAGGGTTGTCTAATAGCCAAAAATAGTGGCGCATTTTTTCCTCCATGGCCTCGTCTTGAGAGGTTTTTCAGGAAAAAATCTGCGATAATCGCAATATAGCGCCACGACGTTCGCCAGAATCTTTTCCGATTTCGAGAGACTGCCGAATAAATGGTGATGAAGCTTTAGATAGCAAGACAACGATATTTTAGTGCCGCAAGATTCGATGAACCGTCTTGGCCGGCGGTCAGCGAGGTGCGCGGGGGCAGTCCGGCAATCCTCCCGAGCGTCCCGGCATCGATCTGTCGGCCTCGCGCCCGCCGGCTCGCGTGATTGCAGCGCCGGGTGGCGCAGAAAACGGGCCCAGTGCCACCCGGCGACGATAGGATTATGCTCGCGAGAGGGAGGACGCAGGAGAGGGTCATGCCAGCCGCGAATACACCGCCGTTCCGCGCCGATCATGTCGGCAGCCTCTTACGCCCCCCGGAACTGTTGCGCGCCCGCGCCGACCGCGAGGCCGGCCGCATCACCGCGGCGGCGCTGCGCCGGGTCGAGGACGCGGCGATCCGCGGCGCCGCCCGCTTGCAGGAGGAGGTGGGCCTGAAGGGCGTCACCGACGGCGAATTCCGCCGCGGCTCCTGGCACATGGATTTCCTCTACCGGATCGGCGGCGTCGGCAAATCCGAGCGCCGGCTCAATATCGAGTTCCGCAACGAGCGGGGCACCCTCGCCTTCAGCCCGACCGCGCATCGCGTCGGCGGCAAGCTCAGTCTCGACGAGACGATCTTCGGCGATGATTTCGCCTATCTGAAATCGGTTGTCGCGCCCGGCTCGACCGCGAAATTGACGATCCCCTCGCCCTCGATGCTGCACTACCGCGGCGGCCGCGCCGCGATCGAGGAGAGCGTCTACCCCGACATGGACGAATTCTGGGCCGACCTCGCCGCCGTCTACGCCGAGGAGATCCGGCGCCTCGATGCCTTGGGGTGCACCTATTTGCAGCTCGACGACACCAGCCTTGCCTATCTGAACGACCCCGCCCAGCGGGCTTACGTCGATTCGATCGGCGGCGACGGCGAGCGCCAGCACCTGACGAACATCCGCGTCATCAACGCCGCGCTGAAGGGCCGGCCCGCCGGCATGACGGTCTGCACGCATATGTGCCGCGGCAATTTCCGCTCCTCCTGGATGGCCGAGGGCGGCTACGACCATGTCGCCGAGGCGCTCTTCGGCGGGCTGGATGTCGACGGCTTCTTCCTCGAATACGACGATGCGCGCTCGGGCGGCTTCGCGCCGCTGCGCTTCGTGCCGCAGGGGAAAAAGCGGGTCGTCCTCGGTCTCGTCACCTCGAAGCGCGCCGCCCTCGAAGACAAGGATGCCCTCAAGCGCCGCATCGAGGAGGCGGCGAGGTATGTGCCGCTCGACCAGCTGTGCCTGTCGCCGCAATGCGGCTTCTCCTCGACGGTCGACGGCAACGCGCTCAGCGAAGCCGAGGAGATCGCAAAACTGCGCCTCGTCGTCGAGGTGGCCCGCGAAGTCTGGGGCTGATCGGCTGGGGCCAAGTAAACCAGACGTTGTAAACAATTTGGTGAATTGACCGATCCGGGGGAATTGCCGCATAAGGCGGCGCGCCTGCGCCGTTGTCGGCCGGAGAACCTTTCGCGATGCCGGGGAGCACCCGCCGGGACTTTCTGAAGCAAGCCCTGCCGGTCATCGGCGGCGCCGCGCTCGCCGGCTGGCGCGAGCCGAACCTGACCGACGTGCGCGCGTTCGGCGCGGTCGGCGACGGGGTTGCGCTCGACACTGCGGCGGTCAACCGGGCGATCGCGGCGGCGGCGCGGGCGGGCGGCGGCGTCGTACGGTTCTCCCGCGGCACCTATGCCTGTCACTCGATCCGGCTGAAGAGCAACATCACGCTCCGCCTCGATCGGGGCGCGACGATCCTGGCGGCGCCGGCCGGCGGCTACGACGGCGCCGAACCGAACCCGTGGGGGCGCTACCAGGATTTCGGGCACGGCCATTTCCACAACAGTCTGATCTGGGGCGAGGGCCTGCACGATGTCGCGATCCTCGGGCCCGGCCTCGTCTGGGGAAAGGGGCTGAGCCGCGGCGGGCCCGATTCCTTGACGCCCGGCGCCGGCGACAAGGCGATCGCGCTGAAGAATTGCGCGAACGTGACGCTGCGCGATTTCTCCGTCCTCGCCGGCGGCCATTTCGCGGTCCTGGCGACCGGCGTCGACGACCTCCTCGTCGAAAACCTGACGATCGACACCAACCGCGACGGCATCGACATCGACTGCTGCCGCCGGGTGCGGGTGTCGAATTGCCGGGTCAATTCGCCGCACGACGACAGCATCTGCCTCAAGAGTTCGTTCGCGCTCGGCCACGCCCGCGCCACCGAGGACGTGAGGATCAGCGATTGCTACGTCACCGGCGGCTACCGGATCGGGGCGCTCATCGACGGCAGCCATGAGCCCCTCGCCGGCGGCGCAGGCCAAGTGCGCGCGCGGCAATGCATGATGGGGCGGATCAAGCTCGGCACCGAGTCGAACGGCGGGTTCCGCAACGTCACGATCGAGAATTGCGTCTGCGAACGCTCGCTCGGGCTCGCCTTCGAATCCGTCGACGGGGGCGCGCTCGAGAACGTCCTCGTCAGGGGCATGACGATGCGCGACATCCGCGGCGCGCCGCTGTTTTTGCGTCTCGGGGCGCGGCTGCGCGGACCGGCCGGGATCGGCGTCGGCGCGCTGCGCGGCGTCACGATCAGCGGATTGACGTGCCGCGGGCCCGCCAGCCGGGCGCCGTCGATCATCAGCGGCATCCCCGGCCATCCGATCGCCGACATCGCGCTGCGCGACCTCGATCTGCTGGAGGAGGGCGGCGGCTCGAAGCGGCTCGCCGGCCTCGTTCCGCCCGAGGAGGACCACGCCTATCCCGAGACCGACATGTTCGGACCGTTGCCGGCGCAGGCGCTGTTCGCGCGCCACGTCAGAAACCTCGAGCTGAGCCGGGTCGCGTTCCGCAGCCTGACGCCGGACGCGCGCCCCGCCATCTGGCTCGAAGACGTGCAGGGCGCCCGCTTTTCGGCCCTCCGGCTGCCGTCCGCCGCGGCAGTTTGGCGATACGAGCGGCACAAGGCGTTCCTCTCCGGCGCCCTCTGAGCGCCGCGAGCCCGCCGCGCCGCCGCTCGGCTACTGCTTCGGCTGGGGCTGCGCCGCCTCGCGCGGAGCGCCATTCGGGCGCGCCGCCGGCGCTTCGAAACGGTAGAGCGTTATGTAGCGTCCGACCTTGTATTCGGCATCCGGCTGGCCGAGCGGCGCGAGCGTGCGCAGATAATCGTCGGCCGGCACGATGTCGCTCTGCCCGATCCGCCCGTAGAGCGCCCAGACATCGTGGCCGGGCGCCGCCGCCGCCGCCTCGCCCAACTGCGCCGTCACCTTGAGCCCGTGCTCGGCGAGCTTGGCCTGCTCCGCGTAAATCGCAAAGACGTTGTAGGTATAGCCCCGGTCGGCGAGCACGACGTCGCCCGGTTTTGCCTTTTCCGCCAACTCCTGCGCCGCCAAATCCCAGCGCGGCTTCGTCTCGTAACCGTAATAGGGCAGGAGATTGACCAAAGCGGCCGCCGTCAGCCCCACCGAGAGGGTGGCGAAGAGCTTTCCGGGGATCGCGCCGAGCCCGGCCCCGGCCAGGACGAAGAACGGGGCGGCGCTCCACGCGAAATAGCGCGGCACCAGCACCGGCACGATCGGCGACAGCAGGAGGAGCGCGATGGGCAGCAGCAACACCGCGCACAGGAGGGTCGCCAGGACCGCGGCCTCGCGGCGCAGCCGCCACACGCCGAAGATGGCGAGCGCGGCGACCGCAAGGGAGAGCCCCGGCACCGCGGCGGGGGCGAGGCTGTTCGTGACGAAGGTCGAGATCCGCAACAGATAGACGGGCGCCAGCGCCGACCACACGCTCGCCAGGCTCTCCGTCGGCGCCCAGTCGGCGCCGCGCGCGATGCCACCCTGGTGGAACAGAAAGAGCGCGCCGAGCGAGGGCGCCCAGGCGGCCAGCACGAAGAATTGCCAGAGCCCCCACCGGCGCATGAAGGCGCGGCGGGCCGCTCCCGCGTCTCGGGCGATCGCGATGGCGGCGAGGTTGGCTGCGGCGAGCCACGGGATTGCCGCGCCGAGGACGCTGAGCGCCCCCGCCGTCCCGAGCGCATAGGCGAGCCAGGCGCCGCGCAAGGCGCCCTCCTGCCGCCAGGGAAGCGCGGCCGCCGCCGGCTCTCGCGCCAGCCGCACAAGCCCCCAGAGGGCGAGGAGAACGAGAGCGGACACCAGGGTGTAGGAGCGCGCTTCCTGCCCGAACTGCACCTCGAAGGGCGAGAACGCGAGCAGCAGGCCGGCGACGGCGCCGCTCTTCGGGCCGCCCGCCCGCCGGCCGACCGCGCAGGCGAGCGCGGCGGCGAGCGCGCCGAAGATCGCCGACGGCAGGCGCAGCAGCCAAGCCGTGTGGCCGAGCCGCGCGAGCGGCCACAGCATGATGAAATAGCTCGGATAGTGCCGGTTGCGCAGCGCGTCGAGGACGAGATGATCGAGGCTCGCGCTAACCCGCTGCAGGGTCGTCGCCTCGTCGAGCCACAGCGGCTTGTCGCCAAGGCCATAGAGGCGCAGCAACAGCGCCACCGCGGCGATCGCGCCCGGCAGGGCAAGAGCGCGACAGATGCGCGCCCGCCGGTCGGGGGCGCCACGATCGGGCAGCGGCGTTGTTGCAGCCGGGGAGCGCATCGGCTAATCGGTGACCGAGGATCGAGCGGTAATACGCCGGAAATGCAATTGTCGTTCCCGTCGCGCCGGCGCTTCTTCTCCGTGGTGCTGCGCCGATTGGGGCGCGGGCTTTTCCGTCTCGTCTACAGGGTCGAAGTGAGGGGCCTGGCAAACCTCGCGGCGGCCGGCGAGCGCGCCGTCATCGTCGTCAACCATGTGTCGTTCCTCGACGGGCCGCTGGTCGGCGCCTTTCTGCCCGGCAACCCGCTCTACGCGGTCGATCCGGAGCAGTTGCGCCATTGGTGGGCGCGGCCGTTCCTCGCCGCCGTCGAGACCTATTTGCTCGATCCGCGCCGCCCGATCGGCTTGCGCTCGCTGATCGAAGCGGTCGAGGCGGGGCGGCAATGCGTGATCTTCCCGGAAGGGCGCATCAACGTCACCGGCGGCGCCCTGATGAAGATCTACGAGGGCTCGGCGATGATCGCCGACCGGGGCGGGGCGATCGTCGTGCCGGTGCGCCTGGACGGCCCCGAGCTGACGCCGTTCTCGCGCCTCGGCGGCCAGCTGCGGCGGCGGCTCTTCCCGCGCATCGCGATCACCATTTGCGAGCCGCGCCGCCTCGCCCTGCCCGAAGGGCTGCGCGGCCGCGCGCATCGGCATCGCGCCGGGACGGCGCTTTACGACCTGATGTCGGAGATGATGGCGCGGCGCCCCGACCCGCCGAGCCTTTATTTGGCGCTGCTCGCGGCGCGCCGGATGCACGGCGCCGGCCGCCCGATCATCGAGGACGCGAGCCCCAGCGCGCTTTCCTACCGGGGCGTCGCGGCGGCGAGCGAAACTCTGGGGCGCCGCCTCGCCCGCGCGACGCGGCAGGGCGAGAGCGTCGGCCTGCTGCTGCCGAATTCGGTCGCCGCGGCCGTCGTCT
>DASYYD010000092.1:0-7674 GCA_035934195.1 Allostellaceae bacterium
CTCGCCGCCGCTATCATCTGGCTCGATTGACGACACGCCCTAGTCGGCGGAAGCCCGGCCGCTGACCGCGGCGCCGGCGTCGGGCGCCATCTTCAGAAAGAACGGCACCGACAACAGCGAGATGACCGCGATGGCGGCGAAGGCGGGATAGAAATCACCGGCGGTGAGCGCCGTGCCGCCGCGCAGCGTCAGGGTGAGTTGCAGCAGCAGCGCGCCGATCGCGACGCCGACCGTCTGCGAGAGTTGCTGGGCCATGCTGGATAGGCTGGTGGCGCGGCTCAGCATCGCCGGCGGCACATCGGCATAGCTGAGCGTATTTATGCTGGTCATCTGCAGCGACCGGAAAAAGCCGCCGGCCAAGAGCGCGGCGAAGATCACGAAATGCGGCGTCCACGGCCGGAAGAGGCTGTAGCCGAACAGAAAGAGGCTGCTGATGACGGCGTCGCCGGCGAGCACGATGCGAAAGCCGAGGGCGCGGATGATCGGCACCGCGGTCATCTTCATCGTCATCGCGCCGGCCGCGCTGGCGAAGGTCAGCAGCCCCGAGGAGAGCGCGTCGAGCCCGAACCCGACCTGCAGCATCAGCGGCAGCAGAAACGGCAATGCGCCGAGCCCGACACGAAACAGAAAACCGCCGATCGTCGCCGCCGAATAGGTCGGGATCTTCATCAGCGCGAGATCGATGATCGGGTGCGGCACCCGGTCGGCATGGCGGATATAGGCGAGGATCGCGGCGGCGCCGATCGTCAGCAGCGCCCCGACCGCGGCGGGCGGCAGCGCGCCGCGCCCGACATTCTCCAAGCCGAAGGCGAGCGCGGCGAGCCCGACCCCGGTCAAAAGGAAGCCGAGGAAATCGAAGGGCCGCGTCCCCTTTTCCCTGATGCCGGCGACCGCAAGGTTGACGAGAACCACGCCCAGGAGGCCGATCGGCACGTTGATGAAGAAGATCCACCGCCAGGAGCTGTAGGTGACGATGAAGCCGCCGAGCGGCGGGCCGATCACCGGCCCGATCAGCGCCGGGACGCTGACATAGGACATCGCCCGCACGAGATCGGATTTCGCCACGGTCTTGACGAGGACGAGCCGGCCGACCGGGACCATCAGCGCCCCGCCCATCCCCTGCACGATGCGGGCGACGACGAGGGCGGAGAGCGAGTGCGCGAACCCGCAGGCGATCGAGCCGAGGGTGAAGGTGACGATCGCCGCGCTGAAGACGCGCCGCGCGCCGAAGCGGTCGGCGGTCCAGCCGCTGATCGGGATGAAGACGGCAAGGCTCAAGAGGTAACAGGTGATGGCGACGTTGAGGGCGAGCGGCGTCTCGCCGAGCGAATGGGCGATCGCCGGCAAGGCGGTGGCGATGACCGTCGAATCGAGGTTCTGCATGAAGAGGGCGCAGGCGACGATCAGCGGCACCAGGACGGGGCGCGAAGCGAGCCCCTTCATGCTCCCCCGAGGGGCGATCTCGCTCATTGAGGCGACGATAGCGGCGTCCCGACCATAGACAAAGGATATAGTCGCAGAGCGCCGAGCGGCGCTGCTATGCTCTTGCGATGGGCTCGGGCGAAGCGGAGGCGGGATGCGGGTGCGGCGCCTAATGGTCGTCCTCGGCATCGCGGCGCTCGCCGCCTGCTCAAGGCCGCAGCTCCTCGAAGATTCGCTGCAGGCCGTCACCGTGCGCTATGACGCGGTCGCGCATCGGCTCGACGACGCGACCCGCCTCGCCCGCGAGGCCTGCGCCCGGCATGGCAAGATCGCCCGGCTGCGCAAGGTCGATTTCGAGGGGCTCGGCGTCGGCGAGCGCTTCGCCCATTTCGATTGTATTTAACTCACGCCCGTGCCCGGTTGAGGAGCACGTCGCGGGCGCGGTTGATCTTGGTCGCGAGATAATCGGAGCCGCCGTGGTCGGGGTGCACCTTCTTCATCAGCCGGTGGTGCGCTTCCTTGACGACGTCAGCGCCGGCGCCGGGCGCGAGGCCCAGAATCTCATAGGCCTCCTCGACACTCATCTCGCCGCCGGACGCGGATGACGCGCGGCCCCGATCGCCGATGAACTCGTCGCGCCAGGAGGGGTGGACGCGGTCGAGATAGGCTTCCAAGAGGCGCGCGCCGCGCTCGTCGGCGGCGCGGCATTCGCGCAGCAGCGACAGCAGCTCCCCCGGCCCCAGCTCGTCGATCTGCATGCCGGTGAATTGCCCACGCAATACCGTGCCGGTCATCGTGCCGGTGTCGTGCTCGAGGCTCATGCGCAAAAAATCCGTCGTCACCGTCGAGATCCGGCCGGCGGCGGCCGGGCGCCAGCGGTCGACGAGGCCTTTGAGGCGCACCAGAAACGGCATCAGCATCGCGATCGGCGCGAGCAGGAGGGCAAGCCGGCCGGAAAAGATCAGCGCCAGGACGGCGAGCCCCGCGACGCCGATGCCGGTCCATTTGAGGCCGCGGGCGAGCTGGGCGGCGTCGGCATTGACGAAGAGATAGACGGCGAGCAGGAAGCCGCAGAGGAGGAGAACGCCGCCCAATAGAAACAGCATGTCTCAGCCGCGCAGCTGGGCGGTCAACAGCCGAACTTCACCGCCCTTTTTATCGCCATAGGCGGAAAGCGCCCGATAGCCGCCGGCGGCATAGACGGCGACGGCGCCGAGCAATTCCTTCAAGCGGTCGGCGCTCGCCAGATCGAAGCTCAGATAGGCGCCGCGCGAGAGTACCGCCATCTGCCGAAAGGCGTTCGCCGCGGTATGGTCGCGCCCCTCGTGAAAGAGGAAGATCGGCACGCCCAACAGGCCCAACTCGCCCGCCCGGCGGCACAGACGATCGACATTTTCCTCCATCGCATCGCCGACGAAGACGAGGGCGTTGATGCGCCGCCGCTGGGTCTCACGGATCGCATGGTCGAGCAGCCGCTCGATCTGCGTCTCGCCGCCGAGGCAATGCACCGAGCGCATCGCGCGGTGCAATTCCGCCGCCGTCGCAAGCCAGCGGCTCGCCTTGCACTCGGCAAAGCCGCGATAAAAGACGAGCTGGATTTCGAGCCCGCCGAGGCCGGCCGTCGTCTCGAACATCTCGCCCTGGATGCGGCAGGCGCGGTCCCAGGTCGGCTCGCGGCTGGCGGTCGCGTCGAGCGCGAAAATGAGCCGGCCGCGCCCCCCCGCGGGCCGCGCCGCCGGCGCCCGCTTCAATTCGTCGAGAAAGGCGTCGATCTCGGCCGAGGAGGCTTCGCCCGGCAGCCCTTTCTTATCCTCGCTCATCCTTCATGGCCCGAAAGGCTCACGCTCGCGAGAGCCACACCGAGGTGTCGTGAAACACGGCGCCGCCATTCGGCAGGCCGGCATCGGCGCTCGTCAACAGATTGATCCCGACCCCCTCCTCGAAGGCATGGTTCGGCCACAGCCCCTCGACGACGACGACGCGCTTTTGCAGCCCGTCGAAGGCGCGCGCATGCACGACGAGGCTGCCCTTCTGGTTGCCGATGCGCACGCGTTCGCCGTCGGCAAGGCCCAATTCCGCGAGCGCTTCGGGGTGGATCAATGCGGTCGGCCGGCCTTCGCGGGCGAGGCTGCCCGGCGTGTTGTTGAAGCTCGTGTTGAGGAACGAGCGCGAGGGCGCCGGCACCAGGCGGTAGGGGCGCGCGGGGCCGCCCTCGTCGATGACCGCGACATGATCGGGAAACGCCGGCAGGCGGCGGTAATCCGGCCCGATCGTGGCCCAATCGGCGCGGAAATGGAACTTGCGGTCGCGCTGCGGGAAGCCGTCGAGGAAATGCTCGGTCGCGAAGGACGGGCGCCCGTCGATCCAGCCTTTTTCCGAAAATGCGCCCGCGTCGCCGAGGCCGCTCGCGCGCAAACTCTCGTCGATCAATTCGAGGGCGCTCATCTCGAAGCCCCGATGGGAGGCACCGAGGCGATGCGCCAGGGCGCAGACGACGTCGTGGTTCGAGCGGCATTCGGCGAAGGGCGGCACGACGGCTCGGCCGACCTGCAAAAAGCTGTGGGCTCCGGCGGTGTAGAAATCGTCGTGCTCGAGAAAGGTCGTCGCCGGCAGCACGATGTCGGCCATCGCGGCGGTCTCGGTCATGAACTGCTCGTGCACGCAGACGAAAAGGTCGGCACGCCGAAAGCCCTCGTGCACGAGGCCCGATTCGGGGGCGACGACCATCGGGTTGGTGTTCTGGATGAACAGCGCCGTCACCGGCGGGCCTTTGCCGAGGTCGCGCGGGTCGCCGGTCAGCACCGGGCCGATCCGGGACTGGTCGAGGATGCGTGTTTTCGGGTCGAGGACGTCGAGCCCTTCGATCAGCGTGTGGTCGATCGGGAAGAGCCCGTGGCTCGAATAGAGCGCGCCGCCGCCCTCGTGGGCCCAGGCGCCGCTGACGGTCGGCAGGCAAGTGACCGCGAAGAGCTGCGCCGCCCCGTTGCGCGAGCGCGAAAAGCCGTAGCCGACGCGGATATAGGCGCGCTTGTTGCGGCCGTAGAGCCTGGCGAAATCGGTGATCGCCTCTTTTGAGAGCCCGGTGACATGCGCCGCCCAGGCCGGGCCCCGGGTCTCCAGATGCGCCTCGAGCCCCGCCGGATCGTCGGCGTAGCGCGCCATGTAGGCGCGGTCGGCATAGCCCTCCGCGAAGAGCACATGCATGACGGCGCAGGCGAGGGCGCCGTCGGTGCCGGGCAAGGGCGCCAGATGCAGATCGGCGATTTCGGCGGTCGGCGTACGGTACGGGTCGATGATGACGAGCTTGGCGCCGCGCGTCTTTCGCGCTTCGGTGATATGCGTCATCACGTTGACTTGCGTCGACACCGGGTTGCCGCCCCAGACGACGACGAGGTCGGATTTGGCGATCTCGCGCCCGTCGATGCCGCGCTTCTGCCCGACCCCGGCAAGCCAGCCGGCGTCCGACAGCGCGTTGCAGATCGACAGATGCTCGCGCGAATAGCGCATCGCATGCCGCAGCCGGTTGATGCCGTCGCGCTGCACGAGGCCCATCGTGCCGGCATAGTAGTAGGGCCACACGGCCTCGCTGCCCCAGCGCTCGGCGGCGCGCGCAAGCCTCGAGGCCACCTCGTCGAGCGCATCCTCCCACGCGATCGGCCGGAATGCGTCATGCCCGACGCCCTTGTCGCCGACCCGTTGCAGCGGCACCGAAAGCCGCTCCGGGTGATGCTGGCGCTCGGCATAGCGCGCGACCTTGGCGCACACGATGCCGGCGGTGTAGGGCTGGTCGGCGGCGCCGCGGATGCGCCCGATGCGCACGCCGTCGATGCGCTCGACTTCGAGCGCGCAGGCCGAGGGGCAATCGTGTGGACAGGTGCTGTGGACGATGTCGAGCGGCACTGAAAGCTCCGGCTTGTCTCTGCACAGAATATAAGGATCGGCGCCCCCGGTCGATACGGGAGCGCCTTCCCACGCTCGGCGCTTGCCGATAGGCTGCGACCGCTACAGCCACACGGGAGGCGCAGATGCCGGCGTACTTCGTTGTCGAACTGGACGTGACCAACGCCGAGGCGATGGGGCCGTATCGCGCGGCCGTTCCGGCGACCCTTACGCAATATGGCGGCAAATTCCTGACGCGGGGCGGCAAGGCGGAACTGATCGAGGGCGGCCCGGAGCCGAAACGCATCGTGATCCTCGAATTCGACGACGCGGCGGCGGTGAAGCGCTGGTACAATTCGCCCGAATACCAGAAAATCCTGCCGGGCCGGCTCGCCAATTCGACCGGCCGCGCCGTCATCGTCGAGGGCATCGGCTGACCGCGCATGAGCTTCGCCCTCACCCCGGAGCAGCTCGAGATCCGCGAGGCGGCGGCGCGGCTCTGTGCCCGCTTCGGCGAGGATTATTGGCTCGCGAAAGATACCGAGGGCGACTTCCCGCACGACTTCCATCGGGCGATGGCGGAAGCCGGCTGGCTCGGCATCGCGATGCCGGAGGAATTTGGCGGCAGCGGGCTCGGCATCACCGAGGCGGCGATATTGATGCAGGCGGTGGCGCAGTCGGGGGCCGGGTTCTCCGGCGCCTCGGCGATCCACATGAACATCTTCGGCCTGCATCCGGTTGTCGTCTTCGGCAGCGAGGAGCAGAAGCGGCGCTTCCTGCCGCCCTTGATCGAGGGGCGCGAGAAGGCGTGTTTCGCCGTCACCGAGCCCGACGCCGGGCTCGACACGACGCGGCTCAAGACGCGTGCGGTCAGAGAGGGCGACCGCTACATCCTGTCCGGCCGCAAGATCTGGATCTCGACCGCGCAGGTCGCGGAAAAGATGCTGATCCTCGCCCGCACGACCCCGGTCGAGGAGGTTTCGAAGCCCTCGCTCGGGATGAGCCTCTTCTACACCGACCTCGACCGGGCCCGGGTTGAGGTGCGCGAGATCCCCAAAATGGGTCGCAAGGCGGTCGATTCGAACCTCCTCTTCATCGACGGGCTCGAAGTCCCGGCCGCGGACCGCATCGGCGAGGAAGGCAAGGGTTTTCACTACATCCTGCACGGCATGAACCCGGAGCGCATCCTGATCGCCGCCGAAGCGGTGGGCCTGGGGCGCGCCGCGATCGAGCGCGCCGCCGGCTATGCCAGGGAGCGCGTCGTCTTCGGGCGGCCGATCGGCAAGAACCAGGCGATCCAGCACCCGCTCGCCGCCTCCTGGGTCGAACTCGAGGCAGCGGAACTATTGGTGCTGCGCGCGGCGCAGACCTACGGCCGCGGCGAAGACGCCGGGGCGCAGGCCAACGCCGCCAAATATTTCGCCGCCGAGGCGGGCTTCCGGGCCTGCGAGACGGCGATCATGACGCATGGCGGCATGGGCTATGCGCGCGAATACCACGTCGAGCGCTACCTGCGCGAAATCCAACTGGCGCGGATCGCCCCCGTCACGCCGCATCTGATGCTCAGCTACATCGCCGAGCGCGTCCTCGGCCTGCCCAAATCCTATTGATGCGCAAGCCGATCGCTTGGCGGCTTGCCACCGCGATGCTGGCGGCCACGCTCGGGTGCGGCCCGCTCGCCGCGCCGCAGGCAGGCGGGACACCGGGGATCAAGCGGACCATTCTCCAGAGCCACGCAGTGCCGGGGACGAACTACAAATTCGTGGAAGCAGTGACCGAGGTCGGGCCAAACGCCGTGGTCCCCCGCCATACCCATCCCGGGCCGGAAATCATGTACGTGCTGCAAGGCAGCCTGACGCTCGAGGTCGAAGGCGCGCCGACGCGGCAGCTGACGCCGGGGCAAACGGCCTACAACCCGCCGGGAATCCCGCATGGCGGGCGCGCCGGCCCCGATGGCGTGACGTTCCTCGTGACCTGGGTCGTACCGCAGGGCAGACCGCTCGCATCGCCGGCGAAATCAGACCGACGGGCCGACGGATTGCCGGGAACGCGCAGGCCGCTTCCCGCACTGCGCGCTTCGCGCTAGCATCGCTCCCCTTTTCAGCGGAGGACGATATGCGAAAGCGAATTCTCCCTTACCTTGCGGTCGCGGTGTTCGCGACGGCCCTCGGTTGCGGCGCGCTCGCCGCGCAGCAGCCGACCCAGACGCAGGGAATAAAGCGAACCATTCTGCAGACCCACGATCTGCCGGGAACCAATTTGCAGAGCGTGCAGGGCATCGCCGAGATCGGACCGCGTGTCGCCTTCCCGCACCATACCCATCCAGGCGTGGAAATCAGCTACGTCTTGCAAGGCAGCCTGACGCTCAACGTC
>DASYYD010000113.1:0-1649 GCA_035934195.1 Allostellaceae bacterium
GTCGGCGCGGTAATAGACGCGCGCCTCGCTGTGTTGAAAGACGGGGGCGAGCAGCACCAGCGGCAGGCCTTCCGAGGCGCGGATCAACAGCCGCGTCGTGGCGACCCCGAATTGCGCGCGCCCCTCGGTCACCTCGCGCACCGCGTCGATCGGCGAAGGGCCCTGCCGGTTGCCGGGCTTGATCGCGACATCGAGCCCGGCGTCGCGGAAAAAGCCCTTCCACAAGGCCGCGTAATAGCCGGCGAAACGGAATTGCGCCTGGTGATTGAGCTGCAGCACGACCTGTCGCGCCGCCGCCGCCTCGCTCGGCGGCGGTGCGAGCGCCACCGCCAGCGACACAAAAAGGCTGGCAAGAACCGATCGCCGCAGTGCGGTCATCGCCCCGCAGAGCCGAGCCCGTCTCGCCATGGTTCCCCCCAACCCGAGCGGCGAGCGAGGCGGGGCCGAGGCCCTTGGCCCGACCCTTCCGCTCGGCGGATGCGAGGGAAAGGGCGAAAGCAAAGCTCGCCAACCGCGATGAAGATATCCGCGGCGTCGCCTCGCCTCAAGCGCCCAGATCGGTAGGACCAGAGGTAGAAGACGGCTTACCTTTTGCACGTTTCGTATTCGAGGCGACCCGCAACGGCAGCGAGCCCGTCCTCCACAATTTCTGGTCGGCGGAACTGCGCGGACGGCAATGACCCTATTGGCGGGCTCGTCATGGACGAGCACGGCAACCTCTACGGCACGACCTCCAGAGGCGGCAAGGGCGGCATCAACGGCGGCGGCACCGTGTTCGAGCTGAAGAAGCAGTGATCAGCCGCGCCCGGAAAGCTTGCGCCCCGTCTCGAGCCCGGCGAAGGAATAGGCGGGCGCCGGCATCAGATAGCGAAAGCCCTTCTCCAGCAGCGTTCCGACGTTCTTCTGATCGACGTGCGGATGGCCGCAGGCGACCCCCGCCCCCTTGCAGATCGCCAGGATCTCGTCGATCGCGGCGGCGACCGTCGGATGCTCGTACTGCCGCGGCAGGCCGAGGTCCTGCGACAGATCGCCCTCCCCGACGATGACGACGCCGATCCCGGGCACCTCGGCCAGCATCTTCGGCAGGTCGCGGATCGCGCGCACCTCCTCGCACATGATTGCGACCAATACTTCGCCCTCGGGGTTGAGCGGCCAGACATCGGCGCGCTTGTAATAGTCTTGCTGCGAGAGCCCCCAATACCTGGCCGCCGCCGCCGGCGCGTCGCCGCGCTGCCCGGCCGGCTCGTAATAGGGCGCCGCGCGCGGCCGCGGATAGCGGCAGGCGGCGACCGCGTTCCTCGCCTCCTCGACCGTGCTGACATGCGGCCAGACGATGCCGTAGACGCCCTGGTCCAGCACCTGCTTGGCGACCCACTGGCTCTGCTCGCCGCCATTGGGCGGGATGCGCACGAACGGCGTCACCGCCGGGGCCAGCGACCCCGACTGCGCGATCTGTCGGCGGTCGAGCATGTATTGCAGGCAGTCCTTCAGCGCCCTGATGTCGTAGGGCCGGTGCTCCATCTCGTAGACGACGCCGTCATATTTGGCGCCGGCGAGCGTCTGGGCGGTGCCGATCTCCGCGGGGGCGAAGGTGACGAAGGCGGGCTGGCCCTGCTCCAGGGCGCGGATCACGCCATTCAGGCGGGGAA
>DASYYD010000134.1:0-11973 GCA_035934195.1 Allostellaceae bacterium
GGCGCCGGGCCCCAGCACGCGCCGCCCGCGGACGAGGCGCGCCATGCCCTCGCGGTCGAGCAGCGCCTGCGGGCGCCCCAGCAGATCCTCGAGCGCGATCGGCTCGACCACCGGGTCGGGAGCCTCGAGATTGCGCTGGAAATGCGTCAGGCGCGGCAACTGCGCGAGCGGGATGGCGAGCGCGTCGGCGCGTTCGAGCAGCTGGCGCAGCGGCGCCCCGGTCATGCCCTGGGCGGTGATGATCAGCTTCTGCGGCCGGCGCCCACGCGCTTCGAGGCGCTCGACGACGCGCTCCAGATCGTCGAGCAGGCCCAGCACCGGCACCCCCAGCATCTCGCGCCCGACCCGCGAGCGCGTATCGGCGAGCACGCCGACGACGCGATAGGCCGCGCGCGGGTCGCGCGCCATCTCGCGGATGAAGCTGTCGGCGCCGTCCTTGGTGCCGAGCAGCAGCACCGGCACCCGCGATTCGCGGGTGCGCTCGGTGATGTGGTCGAGGCCGCGGTCCTTGAACAGGCGATAGCCGAGCCGCGGCGCGCCGAGGAGCGCCACCAATACCAGCCAGTCGATGAGGAGCGTCGAGCGCGGCAAGGCGGCCAGCCGGGTCAGAAGGAACATCGCCGGCAGGAAGATGAGGATCGACAAGGCCGCGGCGCGCGCGATGTTGAACAGGTCGGGCAGCGAGGCGTAGCGCCAGATGCCGCGATAGAGCCCGGTCAACAGAAAGACCGCGGCGGCGATCAGCGTAAAGCTGCCGACGTAGATCGCGGTCAGCCGCGGCTCGTAGCTCCAAATGCCGCCGCCCAATCGCAGGAACAGCGAAATGACGAACGACAGCGCCGCCATCACGATGTCGTGCAGGAATGCGAAAAAAGCTCGCCGGGAGTTCGGGAAGATCGACACGAGATATACGGCCGTGGGCGGGTTCGGCGGGGTTTCTATAGCAGAAATCCCGGAAGCTGCGAAAGGCCGGCCCCTCGCCTTCTTTCCGGCGGCGGCGTCGCCGAGGCGCGCGAGATGCGCACCTTATTGGCAAATCGGTCTACAATGCCGCATGACCCGCGACCGGCTTTACCGGATCATGCGGCCCGAGGCTGCCGGCCGCACGGCGCGCACCCTGCGCGGCGTGCACCACGCGATGGTCGCGGCCGGGATCGGCATCATGCTCGCCGATACCGAGGCGCAGATGCGGCAAACCTATGATGCCGCGCTCGATCTTTCGTTTCATTTCGTCTGCCTGTTCTTCGCCGCCGAATATGTGGCCCGGCTGTTCGCCGCCGCGTCCGCTCCCGGCGGCGAGCATCGCGCCGCGTGGCGCTCGCGGCTCGCCTGGGCCCTCTCGCTCGCCGGCGTCTTCGATCTCCTCGGGGCCCTGCCGGGGCTGCTCGATATCCTCTTCGGGCGGCGCTATGCCTCTCTCTTCGGTTTCGTCTGGGTCTTCAAGCTCGTCCGCTACTCGCCGGGGCTCACCAGCCTCGGCCGGGTCATCAGCAATGCCCGGCATGCGTTGTTGTCGGTGCTGCTCGGCTTCGGGATCGTGCTCCTGGCCGCCGCCAGCCTCGCTTATCTTTTCGAGCGCCGGGCGCAGCCGGAGGCTTTCGGGTCGATCCCGGCGGCGCTGTGGTGGGCGATCGCCACCTTGACGACGACCGGCTATGGCGATGTCGTGCCGCGCACGGCGGCCGGGCGCGCGCTGGGCGGCGTCGTCATGGTCAGCGGCATTCTGGTCTTCGCGCTGTGGGCCGGCATTCTGGCGACCGGCTATGCCGAGGAGATGCGGCGCCGCGCCTTTCTGCGCAATTGGGACCTCGTCGCCAAGGTGCCGTTCTTTCACGACGTCGGCGCCGCCGTCATCGCCGAGGTGACGCGGCTCCTGCAGCCGCGCGACTTTCCGTCGCGCGCCTTCGTCATCCGCCGCGGCGAGCCTGGCGACTGCATGTATTTCATCGTCTCGGGCGAGGTCGAGGTCCGCCTGCGGCCCGAGTCGCGGCGCCTTAAAGCCGGCGACTTCTTCGGCGAGATGGCGCTGCTCTCCGGCAGCCCGCGCAGCGCGACGATCGTCGCGGTGACGCCGTGCACGCTGTTGTCGCTCGACATCGTGCATTTCCGCGAACTGCTGGCGCGCCAGCCGGAGCTGGCGCGGGCGATCCGCGAAGAGGCGGAACGCCGCCGTGATGATGCGGCGGACGAGCCGTCGCGGCATGGCGAGCCGGCCGCCCCGCGCGGCGCCGATCAGCAGCGTTCCATCGCGCCGCAGCCGAGCGATTCATAATAGGCGGCCGGCAGGCCCGCGGCATCGCGCGCCGCGCGGTTGAAGGGCGGCTTCAATCCGCCTTTGAAATAGCGCCGGACGCGGTCGCGAAAGACGGCCGGCGGGTCCTCGCCGGCGCGCCGGCAGAAATGATCGAACCAGCGCTGGCCGATCGCGACATGGCCGATCTCGTCGGCGAGGATGCGGGCGAGGATGAGCGCGCTGTCGCGGTCGCCGGCGGCTTCGAGCCGGGCGAGGATCGCCGGCGTCACGTCGAGCCCGCGCGCCTCGAGCACGAGCGGCACGACGGCGAGCCGGGCGAGGAGGTCGTCCGCGGTCGCCGCCGCCGCTTCCCAAAGCCCGTCATGCGCCGGGAGGTCGCCATAGGCGCGCCCCAGTTCGCCGAGGCGCCGCGCCAGGAGCGTGAAATGCAGCGCTTCCTCGGCGGCGACGCAGACCCAATCGTCGTAGAACTCGCGCGGCAAGCCTTGCCCGGCAAAGCGTGCGACGAGGTCCCAGGCGAGGTCGATCGCGTTCAGTTCGATATGCGCGAGGGCGTGCAGGAGGGCGGCGCGGCCGGCGGGCGAACCGAAGTTGCGACGCCGCGGCATCTCCCGTGGGGGCCGCAGAGCCGGGCGCGGCGGCCGCGCCGGCCGCGGCGGCGGCCGGCTGTCGCCAGTCGGCAGCGTCCCCGAGGCCCAGCATTCGGCGAGCGCGGCGCTGGCCCTTGCCTTTGCCGCCGGGTCGGGAGTGCCGAGAATTGCGGCGGCGCCGGCGGTCAGCGAAGCAGCCGCAGCGGGGCACCCTCCCCCTCGATCGGGGCGACGAGATCTCGGGATCGAGCGACAGATTTTACCACCTCATGCTCGGCTTGGATGGGGTTGCCGGCCCGAGCCCGCGGGGAGGACCATAAGCGCCCGGCGGGAGAGCCGGTCGATGGCACTCCGGGCTATCAGTTCATTCTGCCCGGATCGAGCATTCTTGGCGAATCGGCGCCGTCCAAGCAGCCACGGTCGCGGGTTCGGGCCGCGCTGGCGAGCGAGGCGGCCAAGCAGCCGAGACAGGGGTTCGAGAACGGTTGGCGGCGGATGAAGGCGTTCGTGCCGAGGCGGGAGTCGTGGTTAGCTGTTGCGATTGGCATTGACGACGATCTTCAACCAGAGAGGCATACGAAATGCAGCTGAGCCGTCGTCGCCTAACGAATATCGCCGCGGCTGGGATTATTTGGAGTGTGCTTGAAGGTCTGACTTGCGGCGCTCGCGCTCAAGTCAGACACCTTTTAGAATATCGAGAATCAGTATATAATAATATTTATGTGTACCAAGAAGGGCCATACGTCATCTTGACTTTTGGGCAAAATCGTAAGCTTTACACCGAAAGTCTATACAACACGCTCGACCCGACCGATCTCCCTGCTCGATACACCCAAATGATGACGGTGACTTTGGCATATCCACCAAAGCTCCTTTCCATCTTAGAAATTGGGTTAGGGGGTGGTAGAACGGCGTCGTACTTGCATCATTATCTCCCTGAGGTCCAGATGACCTCGGTAGAGTTGGACCCCGTCGTTTTCGAACTCGCACGAAGGTACTTTAACGTGAAAGATGGTGACAAATTCAAGGTGGTCACAAAGGATGGACGACTGTTCCTGGCCGATACCAAAGCCAAGTACGACATAATTTTGATTGATGCGTATAGGGCCCCGTTTGTGCCGTTCCATCTTCTTACGAAAGAATTCTATGAGTTGGTAAAAGATCATCTCGCGGATGGCGGAGTGGTAGCGCAAAATGTGGAGCCGTCGACGATGTTGTTTGATGCCTCAGTCAAAACGATCCATGCCGTCTTTCCCCAAACGGAGTTTTACGTAGCCGATGAGAATGTCGTGACGATAGCGTACTCAGGAGAGTTTCGGACCCAGGAGAAGCTGGCCAGCAGAGCCGGAGAACTGCAGGCGAAACATCGCCTGCGGTACAACCTTACTGATTTGTTGGCGAATCGACGGCTCCTGCCTCCGGACATGGGGCCGATCGATCCTAGCGCGAGGGTCCTTACGGATGACTTTGCGCCGGTCGACGCGCTGAAGGCTATCGAACGTCATAACAGAAAGTGGCCGGGACCATAGCCGCGCCCTCAGGACCGTAACCATGCATCTCAGAATTACATGGATCTCGCTGCACGCTTTTCTGGTAGGCGGTGTTCTTATGGGATTTGAGATGCTTGGAAGCAGGTATCTCTATCCGTATTTCGGCGGGGGAATAGCTACTTGGGCCGGGTTGATTTCTACCATATTACTGGCGCTGGCAATCGGGTATTTCATTGGCGGCGCTCTGGTCGATCGCTATCCATCGCCTTCGATAATGGCGGCGGCGATCGCTCTGGCTGCCGCTTACCTGGCGGCAATTCCAGCAACAGCTGACCAGATCATCGAGGTCATCTTGCATACTTGTGGCGAAGGCCCGCCAGGAATTTTGGCCGCGGCGTCAATCCTTCTGCTCATTCCGATGTCGCTGCTGGGTATGTTTTCTCCGGTATCGGTGCGTCTGCTGGTGCGTTCAACCGCCGAGACTGGACGGTTGGCGGGGTTGATGTACAGCGTGTCTACCGTTGGAAGCGTATTTGGGACGCTGTTTACCACGTTTGTGCTTATCCCGACTATCGGTTCGCGCGGGATTACCTATCTTTATGCGTGCGTTTTAGGACTTTGCGCTCTGGGCATTAGCTTCACCCCTCGCGCTCCCGTCGAATGAAGCCGACGCCGACGGGAGAGGGCTCAATGCCGCGGCCCCGATTCGCGAGCCCCGTCAGAGCGCCTTCGCCGCCTTCAACACCTCCGCGGCGTGGCCCGGCACCTTGACCTTGTGCCAGATGCCGCGCACCACGCCTTGGCGATCGATCAGAAAGGTGGCGCGCTCGATCCCCATGTATTTGCGCCCGTACATGCTCTTCTCGACCCAGACGCCGTATTTCTCGCACGCCTCGCCCGCGGTGTCGGCGGCGAGGATGAAGGGCAGGCCGTGCTTTTTCTTGAACTTGTCGTGCGAGGCGACCGAATCCTTCGAGACGCCGACGACCACCGCGCCGGACCCGCCGAAATTCGGGAAGGAATCGCGGAACTGACAGGCCTCGGCGGTGCAGCCGGAGGTGTCGTCCTTGGGATAGAAATAGAGGACGACCGCCTTTCCCTTGAGCTCCGAGAGCGAAACCTTGCCGCCGCCGTCCGTCGGCAGGGTGAAATCGGGAGCCTTATCCCCGAGTGCTACGGCCATTGCGTCTTCTCTCCTGTCGTGGTGCCGCCCTTCGCGCGGCATGCCTCGCCGGTTCGCCGATCAGCCGTTCGAACCAGATTGCGACGCGCGCGGCGGAATCGCTGATATCCGCGTCGAGGCGCGCGAAGTCAACTGCGCCGGCAAGCCGCGCCAGCGATCCTTGCACAGGCTCGGGAAGCGCGGTCGGGGCATCGACAAGAAGGACGAGGAGGCCGTGCGCGCGACGCAGTGAAAGGAGTGCGTCGCCAAGCTCGCGTGCCGCTGCCGCGGGCAGCACGCCCGCCGCTTCGAGCGCGGCGAGAGCCTCGGCGGTGCCGCGGCGCAGCACCCTCGCGTCGCGCGCCGCCTCGCGCAACATCAGGTATTGCGCGATGAATTCGAGGTCGATGAGCCCGCCCTCGCGGTTCTTGATGTCCCACGGCGACGGGTTCCGGTTCTCCGCGGCGATCCGCCTGCGCATGTCGGCGACATCGAGAAGAAGCCGCTCGGGGTCGCGCGGCGCCGCGAGGATTTCCGCGATCGCCGCCGCGATCCGCCGGCAGAGCGCCGCGTTGCCGGCGAGCGGGCGGGCGCGGGTCAGGGCCATGTGCTCCCAGGTCCAGGCATTTTCGCGCTGGTAGCGCCCGAACCCTTCGAAGCTCGAGGCGAGCGGCCCCGACGCGCCCGAGGGCCGCAGCCGCATGTCGACCGCATAGAGCCGGCCTTCGCCGCCGGCCGCGGTCAGCGCGCCGATCAGCCGCTGCCCGAGCCGCGCGTAATATTGGGCCGTCGGCAGCGGCCGGCCGCCGTGCGAGCCTTCGCTCGCAGGCGGGGCGTCATAGATGAGGATCAGGTCGAGATCGGAGGCGAGCGTCATCTCGCGGCTGCCGAGCCGGCCCATGCCGACGACCGCGAATTGGCCGCCCTCGACCCGCCCGTAGAGGCGGGCGAATTCCTCCTCGACCGCCGGGACGAGCGCGGCGAGCGTCGCCTCGGCGATGTCGGCGAGCGCGGCGCCCGCCTCGAACGGGCCGGTCCGGCGCCGCAACAGCTGCACCCCCACCTGAAAGCGCCGCTCGCCGGCCCAGCGCCGCAGCCCTTCGAGCGTCTCTTCGAAATCGCGGGCGCCGGCGACCCCTCGGGCGAGATCGACCGAGAGCAGCGCGCGGTCGGGCAGCGGCGCGGCGAAATCCTCGCTCAACACCGGATCGAGCAGCCTCGGCCGCTGCGCCAGCCGCTCGGCCAGCGAGGGCGCCTCGGCCATGATGTCGGCGACTAGTTCCAGAAGCGGCGGGTTGGCGTGGAAGAGAGAGAAGAGCTGCACCCCCGCCGGCAGGTGCGACAAGAACTGGTCGAAGCGCTGCAAGGCGAGATCGGGGTGCGGGGTCGCGCCGAAAACCCGCAACAGGCCGGGCACCAGCTCGGTCAGGATCTCGCGCGCCCGCGCGCTGCGCGTCGCGCGCAGGCGGCCATGGTGCCAGCTGCGCACCATGGCGGCGACCGCGCTCGGCTCGGCAAAGCCGAGGCTGCCCAAGCTCGCCAGCGTGTCGGGGTCGTCCTCGGCGCCGGTGAAGACGAGGTTGCCCGGGCCGGCAAGGCTCGGCGCCTCCTCGAAAAGCTCGGCATAATGCCGCTCGACCGAGCCGAGGCGGGCGCGCAGCTCGGCCGTGAAGCCCGCCGCATCGGGGTAGCCGAGAAAAGCCGCGAGCCGGGCGATGCCGGCGTCGTCCGCTGGCAATGTGTGGGTCTGCGCGTCGTCGATCATCTGCAGGCGATGCTCGACCCGGCGCAGAAAGCGGTAATCCTCGATCAGCGCGTCGGCGCTCTCCCGGTCGATGCGGCCGAGCGCCGCCAATCGGCGCAATGCCTCGCAGGTTGGCGCCAGCCGCAGTTCCGGCATGCGCCCGCCCCAGATCAGCTGCTGCGTCTGGGCGAAGAATTCGATCTCGCGGATGCCGCCGCGCCCGGTCTTGATGTTGTGCCCCGCGATCGCGATGCGCGCGCCGCCGCGATGGGCGTTGATCTGCCGCTTGATCGAATGGATGTCGGCGATGGCCGCGAAATCGAGGCTCTTGCGCCACAAAAAGGGCTGCAGTTCGCGCAGAAAGCGGGCGGCGGCGAGGCGGTCGCCCGCCACGGCCCGCGCCTTGATCAGGGCCGCGCGCTCCCAATTCTGGCCGACGCTTTCGTAATAGGCGAGGGCGGCGGCCGTCGATATCGCGAGCGGGGTCGAGGCCGGGTCCGGGCGCAGCCGAAGGTCGGTGCGGAAGACGTAGCCCTCGCCCGTGCGCTCGTCGAGAATGCGGGCAAGCTCGCGCACGAGGCGCACAAAGAACGCCTGCACGCCGTCCGGCACGTTCACCTGCGCGCGCTGCGGGTCGTAGAGCGCGATCAAGTCGATATCGCTCGAATAATTGAGTTCACCGCCGCCGAGCTTGCCCATGCCGAGCACGAAAAACCCGCAACCGGCCTCCTCGGCAACGGCGGGTGCGATGCGGCCCGCGCGCGCCGCCGCCGCGAGGAGATGGCGCAGCCCGGCGCCGATCGCCGCCTCGGCGAAGCGGCTCAACCCATCCATCTGCTGTTCGAGCGACCAGATGCCGGCCAGCTCGGCGGCGGCGGCGACGAGCGCCATCCGCCGCTTCGCCCTGCGCAGGCGGCGCAGCAGCGCCGGGCGGTCCTCCGCCGGGTCGGCGGGCCGATCGGCATCCGCGATGATCTCGGCGACAAGGATGTCCGGGCCTGCTTCGACGAGCCGCGTCAGATAGCCCCATTCGCGGATCGCGATGCCGGTCAGATAGGGGCTGTTGCCGAAGATCGCGGCGAGCAGCGCTCGGCCGGCCGGGGCCGCGCCCCATTGCCGCGCCGACGCTGCGGCGGGATCGCTCCCGGCTTGCGCCAGCGCCTCTCCCCAGGCCGTTTCGCCAAGAGCAAGCAGGCGCGCGTCGCCGGGATGCGGTATACCGTCACCTTCAGGGGAGAAATCCGATAAGAGCCTCATCCCGCCGCCCTCGGCCGAGCGTCGAGACTGGTGAGTCGCGGGTCGCCGGTCAAGCCGGCGGGCCGGCGCCGGCGGCGTTCTCGATTCGGCGCCGGCGCCGGCGCGCGTCGCGGATACATCGCCACGCGCACCGCCTCGTTCTGTGGCTGGGCTCGGTCGCCGCAGTGCTGATCCTGGTCGCCGGCTTTGCCCTGTGGCGCCTCGCCCAGGGCCCGGTCGCGCTCAACCGGCTGACGCCTTACGTCGCGGCGGCGCTCGACCGGACGTTCCCGGGCCTCGATTTTCGCCTTGGCGGCTTCGGCTTCGGCTTCGACCGCGGGCGCCGCGAGCTCGATCTCTGGGCCGAGGGCGTGCGCGTGTCCCGCTCGGACGGCGAAGCGCTCGCCGATTTCCCGCAGGTGGTGGCGAGCGTCAGCCTCGCCGCGCTCTTGCGCGGCAAACTGTCGCCGACCCGACTCGTCGTCGATCGGCCGGTATTGCGCTTCGTGCGCACCGAGCAGGGCCGCATCAAGTTCCGCTTCGGCGATTATCCCTCGCTCGGCGCCGCGCTCCTCGACCAGTCGAGCCTGCCGCAGGCGCCGAATGCGCCGCTCGGCGCGCTGCGGCTCGTCGCGGTCCGCGATGCGCGCCTCGTCCTCGACGACAAGGAAGCAGGCCACCGGTGGCGCGCCGACCGAGTCGATGCGACGATCGAGCGGGGCGCCGGAGGATTCGACGGCGATCTCGCCTTCGCCGTGCCGATCGGCGCGGCGCGCCCCGAATTCCATGCCCGGTATCGCTATCGGGAGGCCCGCGACAGCCTCGATATCGCGCTCGATTTCGGCGAGTTCGCGCCGCGCGCGCTGGCCGGGATGATGCCGCAACTCGCACCGCTCGCGGCGTTGGGCTCGACGGTTTCCGGCCGGGTCGAGGCGCGCCTCGATCTCGCCCGCCTCGAGCCGCAATCGATGCGCCTCGACCTCAATTTCGGCCCGGGCGGCCTCGACAGCGCACTCTTCGCCGCCGGCGGCCTTGCGCTTGCCGGCGGGGCATTGCACGCCGCCTACCTGCCGGAGCGGCACGAGCTGCGGCTCGAGCGGCTGAACCTCGATCTCGGCCAGGGCGCCGAAATCGGCGCCAGCGGCTGGCTCGACGGCATCACGCCGGAAGAGATCGCCGGCAAGGCGCCGCTGCCCGCGAGCCTCAAAGGCGCCTTTTCCGTGCGCCTTGCGGGGCTGCCCATCGCCGAGATCGATGCGCTGTGGCCGCGTCCGCTCGCCCCGGGAGGCCGGCGCTGGGTGCGCGCCAACATCAGCACGGGCGTTCTCGACGAGGCGGCGCTGGAGTTCAACCTCGGCCTCGATCCGACGGCGCCGTCGGCGGCGGTCGCCGGGGCGCACGGGACGATGCGCTATCACGGCCTCTCGGTCACTTGCCTGAAGGGGCTGCCGCCGGTGCGCGAGTTTGCCGGCACCGGGCGGCTTCAGGGCCAACAGCTCGATTTCACCCCGACCGACGGCAGCCTCGAAGGGTTGCGCGTCAGCGGCGGGTCGGTGTCGATCACCCGGCTCGACGAGCCGGTGCAGCGGCTCGCTGTCGATGTCGCGGTCGCGGGGCCGGTCGCCGACGCGCTGCGGCTGGTAGCCCGGCCGCCCTTCGATTATGCGAAGGCGATCGGCATCGACCCGGCCGAATTCGGCGGCGCGATGACGAGCCGGCTGCGGCTGAAATTGCCGCTGTTGCAAGGCCTGCGCCTCGGCGACGTCGATTTCGCCCTGACGGGGCAGCTCTCCGCGGTGCGGATCGGCGGGCTCGCCTTCGGCCGGGCTCTGGAGGACGGCCGCTTCACGGTCGCCGTCGGCCGGCCGGGGGCGCGGCTCGAAGGCGCGGCGCAAGTCGCGGGCATCCCGGCAAAGATCGACGCCGTCGTTTCGTTCGGCGACAAGGCGCGGCCGCGGGCCCGATATCACGCCGCGCTGACCCTCGACGCCGCGGCGCGGCAGCGCCTCTTCGGCGGCGCGCTGCCGGGGCGGATCGACGGCCCGGCGATGCTCGACGTGACCTATTCGCAGTTCGATGGCGGACGAGCCGAAGGGGCGGCGCTGTTCGATCTGCGACAGGCGGCGGTCGCTTTTCGCGAAGCCGGCTGGAAGAAGCCCGCCGGCATGCCGGGCACGGCAAGGCTCGCCTTCAATATGGCGGGCGGCCAATTCGTGGGGCCGCTGCAGGTCGCCCTCGCGGCGGCGGGGCTCGACGGCCGATTGGCGGTCGGGCTCGGCCCCGAAGGGCAGCTCGAGCGCGTCGATATCGCCCGCCTCGCCATCGGCGGCAGCGATGTCGAAGGCAGCGTCGCGCGCCTTGCCAAAGGCGGCTGGCAGGTCGATCTCGAGGGCGCCGCGCTCGACCTCGGCGCCGCGCTCGGCCGCAAGGACCAGGCCACGCTGCCGGGGTTGCGGATCGATGCGAAACTCGGCCGCGTGATCTTCGGCCCCGGCCGCCGGCTCGACCAGGTCGCGGCGAAGCTCACGCACGAAGGCGGCGAATGGCGCGAGGCGCAGGTCGCGGCGCGCTTCCCCAACGCCCATCGGCTGACCCTCACCCTGACGGACGGGGCGAAGCGCCGCTTCGAGTTCCGGTCCGAGGATCTCGGCGCGACGCTCGGCCTGCTCGACATCACCGATAATGTCGTCGGCGGCAAGGTGACGGTCGAGGGCCGAGTCGTCGAGAGCGCTGGGAAGACGACGATCGGCGGCCAAATCGACGGCTCCGACTATCGCCTCATGCGGGCGCCGCCGCTCGCGCAAATTCTCGCGCTCGCCTCGCTCGACGCCTTCAACGGCATGCTCGTCGGGTCGGGCATCCCGTTCGGCAGCCTCAAAGGCCGCTTCTCCTATGGCGACGGTCGGCTCACCCTCGATGATCTCGTCGCCTCCGGCAGCGCCATCGGCGCGACCGCCACCGGGTATGTCGACCTCGCCCGCGATCGCCTCGACGTGCAGGGGACGATCGTCCCCGCCTATATGCTGAACTCGATCATCGGCAATGTTCCGGTGCTGGGCTCCTTGCTCCTGGGCGGGGAAGGGCAGGGGCTGATCGCCGCCAATTATCAGCTGGCTGGGCCGATTGCGACGCCGCAGGTCTCGGTCGATCCGCTGAGCGCGCTGACGCCGGGCTTCATGCGCCGGTTCCTGCAGCCGAATTTCGGGGTCGGCCGGCCGCCGGCGAGCGACCAGTAGCGGCCTTCAGCCGGGCCGCACAAGCGCGTGCCGCTTTCTGCCGGCCGACAGCTTCAAGGCGCCGCCGGAATCGAGATCGGCCAACGACACGGGCCGCGTCTCGGTCTCGATCGGTCGGTCGTTGAGGCGCGCGCCGCCGCCGCGGATCAGCCGCCGCGCCTCGCCGTTCGAGGCGGCGAGCCCGGCCCGGGCGAAGAGTTCGAAGGCCGGCAGCCCCTGCGCCAGCACCTCGCGCGGCAGCGTCAGCTGCGGCAATTCGCT
>DASYYD010000152.1:0-19044 GCA_035934195.1 Allostellaceae bacterium
CGGGCGGCTCGGCATCGCGCCGCGGTTCCGCTGGCCGCTCGGCTTCGTCTTCGCCGCCTACCTTCTGGCGCCGAGCCGGCTCTATGGCGGCTCCGGCGTCGATCACCGGCTGCCGGTCGCCCTCTTCCTGCTGCTCGTCGCCGCCTGTGCACCGCGCTTTCCGAGCCGCCGGGCCGGCCGTGTCGTCGCGGTTTCCGCCCTCGTCGTGCTGGTCCTGCGTATCGGCATGGTCGAGCGGGTGTGGCTGAAGGCGGACCGGGTCTACCGGGCCGACCTCGCCGGCCTCGATCTGTTGCCGCAGGGCGCGAAGCTCGCGCTCGCCTATCCGCCGCGGGTCGTTAATTTCACCCCCGTGCCGGTGCTGCATTTGCCGACCCTGGCGATCGCCCGGCGCGACGCCTTCGTGCCGACCCTTTTCGCGAGTGCCGGTCAGCAGCCGGTGACGATGCGCGCGGCTTTCGCCGCGCTCGCCGCGGAAACGGCGCCGCAGGATTTGTGGTCCGCCTTTGTCGATCGAGACGGCGCCGCCGCGGAGCGCGTCCGGGGCGTGCTCGCCCATTACGACGATCTCGCCGTTGTCGATGTACGGCCCTTCCGGGTGCCGGCGAGCCCTTGCCTCGCGCCGATTTTCCGCGCCCCGCGTTTTCAGATATTTTCGGTCCCGCCTTCCTGCCGGAAAGGAGCGAGATCGCGATGACCGCAGATCCCGACATCGACATCGGGCGCGAGGCGATCGAGGCCGCGGAGCGGCTGATCCGGCCGCATATCCGGCGCACCCCGGTCCTCGAAGCCGACGCCGCCGATTTCGGATTGGCGCCGCAGCGCCTCGCCTTCAAGCTCGAATTTCTGCAACATGCCGGCTCGTTCAAGGTACGCGGCGCCTTCGCGAACCTGCTGCTGCGCGAAATTCCCAAGGCCGGCGTCGTCGCCGCCTCCGGCGGCAATCACGGCGCCGCCGTCGCCTATGCCGCGATGAAGCTCGGCGTCGCGGCGCGGATCTTCGTGCCCACCATCTCCTCACCGGCAAAGATCGCGCGCATCGGCAGCTACGGCGCCGATCTCGTCGTCACCGGCGAGCGCTACGCCGACGCGCTCGCCGCGAGCGAAGCATGGGCGCGGCAGTCGGGCGCGCTTCCCGTGCACGCCTTCGACCAGCGCGAGACCCTGCTCGGGCAGGGGACGATCGGCCTCGAACTGGAAGAACAGACCCCTGACCTCGATACATTGCTCGTCGCGGTCGGCGGCGGCGGGCTCGTCGCCGGCATCGCCGCGTGGTATCGCGGCACGGTCAAGGTGATCGGCGTCGAGCCGGAATTGGCGCCGACCCTCAGCCGAGCTTTCGCGGCCGGCCGGCCGGCCGATGCCGAGGCGGGCGGCATCGCGGCGGATTCACTGGCGCCGCGCCGGATCGGCGAATTGGTCTTCCCGATCGCCCGGCGCTATGTCGCGCAGGCGCTCCTCGTCACGGACGAGGCGATCGGGCGCGCACAACAGGCGCTCTGGGAGAGGCTGCGGGTCGTCGTCGAGCCGGGCGGCGCGGCGGCCTTCGCCGCCCTGCTTTCCGGCCGCTATACCGCGCGCGTCGGCGAGCACGTCGGGATCCTTCTGAGCGGCGGCAACACGACCGCGGTCGATTTCGCGCGTTGAGGCCCCCATAGCGAAAGCCGCCGCATGATCAGGTTCGCCTTCGGTATTCTTTGCGCGGCCGTGCTCACCGGCTCGGCGCTCGCGATCCTCTATGCGCGGGGCGCGCAGCCCTGGCCGCCGCATCGGGCGGCGGCGCCGATCCACGGCATGCTCGGCGCGGCGGGCCTTGTCGCGCTCGTCCTCGCACTCGTTCGCGGCCTGCCGCGCAGCCATATGGGGACCGGCGGCTTCGCCCCCCTCGCGACGGGCCTCGTCGCCGCGGCCTTCTGCCTGGGTCTCGTTCTCGCTCTTACGTCCTGGCACCGCGGGCGGCCGGCGGGCGCTCTCGTCGGCGCCCATGCGAGCCTTGCGATCGCCGGCTTCGTGGTGCTCTCGGTGCTCGTCGCGCTCGGCTAGACTAGAGAATGGGCGGCGGCCCCGGGATGCCGAGTTCGTGGCTCCCGAACATCGTCGCCTGCACGTCGAAGGCATAGATGATGTGCGCGGCGACCGCGTGCATGTCGCGAAAGAAGCGCGGCATGTCGTTCGTCGTATAGAGCCCGCCGGCGCCGGAGAGCCCCATCAACAGATCGACCGCTTCGAGGCATTGCCGCACGGTCCACGCGGCGTTGCGGCGATAGCGGAATTTATCGGCGAGGCCCGGCACCTCGCCGGCAGCGGCGATCGCGGTCGCCTGCCGGCAATCCTCGCGCATCATCAACGCCGCCGCCTCGAGGCGCACGGCCGCCTCCGCGACCTTGATCTGCACCGCCTGAAAGGCCCCGGCCGGGGTCCCGGTATAGGTCGTGTTGCGCCGCCGCGCCGCCTCGACATAGCCGCGATAGGCGCCTTCGGCGCACCCCAGCGCGACGCCCGTCAGGATGTAGCTGCCGATTGCGAGGAAGGGCAGGCGGAAGAGCGGGCCCGGGTTCGCGCGCGACCCGACATGCTCGCCGCCGACGAGCGATTTCAATGCCGTCGTGCGGTATTCCGGAACGAAGACAGCGTGCGCCGCGATGTCCTTCGAGCCGGTGCCGCACAGCCCTAATGCCTGCCAATTGTCGATGATCTCGTATTGCGAGCGATGCAAGAGCGCGAAACGCTGATCGACGGCCTTGTCGGCCTCGCGCACCGTGACGGCCAGCATGTTCCAGTCGGAATTGTCGACGCCGGAGGAAAACGGCCAGCGCCCGCTCACGACATAGCCGCCCTCGGCCTTGCGGCCGTCGCCGCAGGGGAAGGCGAGCGAGGTCGCGATCAGCGTGTCGGGCGAGACATCCCAGATCTCGTCCTGCGCCTGCGGCGGGAAATAGCCGAGCATCCAATGGTGGCTGGCGAGGTTGCCGATGTTCCACGCAGTCGAGGGGCAGACGCGCGCGATCTCGGCGCAGACGTCGATCAAGACGCCGATGTCGAGCTCGGCGCCGCCGACCCGCTGCGGCTGCACGATGCGGAAAAGACCGAGGCGGTGCAGGTCGCGCTCGGTTTCCTCAGGCATCCGCCGCAGCTCTTCGGTGAGCGGGACCCGCTCCTTCAGCCGCGGCGCCAATTCGCGCGCGCGGCGCACCATTTCGTCATGACCGATGCCGGCAAAGGATGATCTGCGCGTCGGCAGGTTGGGCGACGGCGTCCCCTCGAGCGGGGCCGCCGCAGGCTCGTCGGCCGGCACCGCGGCTCAAGCGCGCGGAAAATTCAGCTCGATCATCACGTTGTTGTTGTCGGGGAAGAACAGCTGGTCGATCGGCGGCTTCGCGATGTGGTTCTCGCGGTATTTGACCGCCTTCCTGTCGAGGCGCGCCTTGACGGCGGCGAAATCCCTCGCGAGGAACGCGAAGTGATCGAACGAGCCGGTGTCGGCCGAGGCGCCGCCGCCGATTGCATTGCCTTTCGGCACCAGATGCACGACCGGAACCGCACCGAGATAAAGCCAGTAGCCGGGGAAATCGAGATCCGGGCGGAAGCCGACTTCGAGGCCGAGGACCTCGGTGTAGAAATCGCGCGTCGCCTCGAGGTCGGTCGTCTGCACGGTGACGTGGTGGAGACAGTCGAGCGCCATCGCTGCAAATCCTTGTTGTGGGCCAGGGGCAAGACTAGCGCGTTCGCCGGGGTGCGTCGAAGCGATTCGCGGCGCCCCGATCGGGCCGGCCGCGGCGTCGCGATAAGCGCGCGCCGCAGCGCCCTTGAACCGTTGCGCACGGCGGGCGGGCAAAGAGCCGTGTTCAGCCGCCGTGGCCCTCGTTACACTTCTGCGCATGCGGGTGCTCTACCATCTCTCGCTGTCGCCGTTCTCGCGCAAGGTGCGGATCGTGCTGCGCGAGAAGGGGCTCGACTTCACGCTGAAGAGCGAAAAGGTGTGGGAGCGGCGCCCGGAATTTCTTGCCCTCAACCCGGCCGGCGAGGTGCCGGTGCTGATCGAGCCCGACGGCACCGTGCTCGCCGGCACCGAGGCGATCGTCGAATATCTCGACGAGGTCTATCGCGAAAAGCTCCTGATCGGCATCAACCCGGTCGATCGTGCCGAGGTGCGGCGCCTCAGCGCCTGGTTCGACGGCAAGATGCATGAGGAGGTCACCGAACATCTGCTCGGCGAAAAGATGATGAAGCGCCTCAAAGGGCAGGGCCAGCCGAACTCGCTGGCGATCCGCGCCGGGCACGCGAACCTGCCGCACCATCTCGATTACATCGGCTATCTCGTCGAGCGCCGCCGGTGGCTCGCGGGCGACCATTTTTCGGTCGCCGACATCGCCGCCGCGGCGCATTTGTCGAGCCTCGATTATTTGGGCGACGTGCCGTGGGAGGCGCACGAGCCGGCGAAGGAATGGTATGCGCGGATCAAGTCGCGGCCGAGCTTTCGGCCAATCCTCGTCGACCACGTGCCGGGCGTGCCGCCGCCGAAGCACTATGCCGATCTCGACTTCTGACGGGCTGATGTAAGATAACGCCGTCGCTACAACGGGGGGCCTTTATGAAACCGCAGGACATGCGCCTCGCCGGCTCCGCTTTTTTCGCAGGAGGCATGGCGAGATGGATCTGACCACCCTGGCCGCTGCCCTGCTGCTCGCGGTCGGCCTGCTCGGCGCCGATGCCGTCGTCCATTCCGGCAGCGTCCAGGTCAGCGTCGCGCCGTTGCCCAAAGGCGCCAATCTTTCGATCGACGAACCCTCGCTCGAAAACGAGTTCGACGAGCAGCTCAACGAGATCACCACGACGCCGTCGGTCGTCAACCCGCCCGAGATCCGCTCGACCACCGACGAGGGCCTCGGCATGGCGATCGCCGAGGCGCTCAACGTGCAGAACGTCGCCTTCGCGCTGCAGCGGCAGATGGGCTTTCGCCCCGACAAGCTGCGTTTTGCGCTTTTCGTCCAGGACGGCAAGATGGCGGGCCTCGTCAACGGGCACAGCCATCTCGTCGGCGATTTCCAGAACGTCGTCACGCCCGAGAAAGGCGAGGCGATCATCGCCTTCGTGCAGCGTTGCGCGCTGTGGTCCGCGTCGCAGCTCGCCCCCTATTCGACCTCGCTCTATCTCTTGGAACAGCATGCCGCGGACGGCGATTTCCAGAACGTCGTGGCGCTCGCGCAGCATTCGATCGGGTTGTTGCCGAACACCCCGACGAGCCCCGATCGCGCGCTGTTCGAAAATATCCTCGGCCTCGTCGCGCTTTTCAAAAACGACACCAAGACGGCGCGCCATGAATTCGACGATGCGATGGCGTCCGACCCGAAGGATCCGGTGCCGTTTCTGAACGCCGCCTTCACCGACATGCAGTTCAACGACTACAAAGAAGCGGCTGCTCGCATGCAGAAGCTGATCCGCGTCGCGCCGCCCGAGAACAAGGTGCTGCTGTCAACCGCCTACACGACCTGGGCCGCGGCGCAGATGGGATTGAAGGACATGAAGAGCGCCGATCGGCTTCTGGCGGTCGCGTATACGATCAACCCGCACAGCTCGACCGCACTGGCGCTCTGGGGCGAGGAGAAGAAGGAAGTGGGCGATGAAAAGATGGGCGCCCACCTCAACCATCTCGCCAAGGAGGAGGCTTCGACCTTCGAGAATTATGCGGAGGTCGCGACGCTCTATTTCCACCTCGCCTGGCGTGACAACGTGCCGGTCACGCGCAGCAAATTTTCGAACCCGGGGATCGTCACCTTCCACTGACGTGCTCGGCGGCTTCGCGCGGCCGGTGTAGGATCGGCAATCCTGCGCCGATGAGGAGCTTGTCATGACACGGCAGAAAATTGCCTTCGCCTGCCCGACGAACCGGCAAGGAGCGGCGAGATGGATCTGACGACACTTGCCGCCGCCGTGCTGCTCGCCTTTGGCCTGCTCGGCGCCGATGCCGTGATGCACACCGGCAGCGTCCAGCTCAACGTCGCGCCGCTGCCGAAAGACGCGAAGCTCTCGATCGACAAGACGACGCTCGAAACCGAATTCGAGGAGCAGCTCTCGGAAATCACCTCCGTCCCCTCGGTCGTCAACCCGCCGGAGATCCGCTCGACTCGCGACGAGGGCCTCGGCATGGCGATCGCCGAGGCGCTCAACGTGCAGAACGTCGCTTTTGCGGTGCAGCAGCAGATGGGGTACCGCCCCGACAAGCTGCGCTTTGCCCTGTTCACTCAGAACGGCAAGCTGAGCGGCCTCGTCAACGGGCACAGCCATGTCGTCGGGAATTTCCAGAACATCATCCAACCGACCGAAGGCGAGCCGATCTTTAATTTCGTCAAGCGCTGCGCCCTGTGGTCGGGCTCGCAGCTCGCCCCCTACTCGACGACGCTCTATCTGTTGCAACAGCATTCGGCGGACGGCAATTTCCAGGACGTCTCGGCGCTCGCCGAGCATTCCATTCAACTGTTGCCGAACACCCCGACGAGCGCCGATCGGGCGCTCTTCGAGAACGTTCTCGGCCTCCTCGCGCTCTTCAAGAACGACGCCAAGAAGGCGCACGAGGAATTTCACAAGGCGATGACGTCGGACCCGCGCAACCCGGTGCCGTTTCTCAACGCCGCCTTCACCGATGTGCAGCTCGACAAATACAAGGAAGCGGCCGACCGCATGCGGACGCTGATCCGCAGCGCGCCGCCCGCGAACAGGGTGCTGCTGTCGACCGCCTATACGACGTGGGGCGCGGCCGCGATGGGGTTGAAGGATCTGAAGGGCGCGGACCGGCTGCTGGCGATCGCGCACAAGGTCAACCCCTCCAGCTCGACGACGCTCGCTTTATGGTCGGAAGAGAGGCGGGAGGCCGGGGACGAGAAGGAGGCGGCGCATCTCAATCACCTCGCCAAAGAAGCGGCCAGCAGCTTCGAGAATTATGCCGAGGTGGCGACGCTTTATTTCCACCTCGCGTGGCGCGACAACATGCCGGTCACGCGGAGCAAATTCGCCAACCCCGGAGTCGTGACCTTCCATTGACGGAGCCGCGGATGCAGCCGAGGAAAGCGCAAGGCGGCAAGGCGGTGTACGGCGCCCGCCTCGGCATCCTGATGCTCGAGGCGGCCTTCCCGCGCATCCCCGGCGACATGGGGAATGCCGGCACCTGGCCCTTCCCGGTGCTCTACAAGGTGGTCCACGGCGCCTCGCCGCAGCGCGTCGTGCGCGAGCGCGCGGCGGGGCTGTTGCCGGCGTTTCTCGAGGCGGCGCAGGAGCTGGTCGAGCTGGGCGCCGACGGCATCACCACCAATTGCGGGTTTCTGTCGCTCTACCAGACCGAACTCGCGCGCCATGTCGGCGTGCCGGTCGCCGCCTCGAGCCTGATGCAGGCGCCGTTCGTCGCGACCCTGTTGCCGCCCGATAAGCGCGTCGGCATCCTGACGGTCAGCGCCCGCGATCTGACGCCTGGCCATCTCGCCGCCGCCGGCGTCGCGCCCGACACGCCGGTCGTCGGGACCGAGGGCGGCCGCGAGTTCACCCGCGTGCTGATCGGCAACGAGCGGGAGCTCGACGTCGCGAAGGCGGAGGAAGACATTCTCGCCGCCGGGCATGACCTCGTGCGCCGCCATCCTGCGGTCGGCGCCATTGTCCTCGAATGCACCAACATGGCGCCCTATTCGCGGGCGCTGAGCGAGGCCGTCGGTCTGCCTGTCTTCGACATCGTCGGCTTCATCACCTGGTTTCACGCCGGGCTCTTGCCCCGCGATTTCGGCCATCCGGGAAGCACACTCAGGCCCTGGCGCGAGCGCTGAACTCAGCGCGACGGCGCCCCGCCCTTCGCGTCGAGGCGCTTCAGATTGGCCGCGGCGGCGACCGCTTCCGGGCTATGCGGCGCGAGCCGGCGCAGTTCGAGCCAGTCGGCGCGGGCGCCGGCATTGTCGCCCTTCAAGCGGCGGATGTTGCCGCGTTCGAGGAGCCCCGAGAGCGAGTGCGGCCGCAATGCGACCGCCTTGTCCGCGTCGGCGAGCGCCGGGTCGAGCCGGCCGAGCGCGCGATAGGCGGCAGCCCGATAGACGAGCGCATCCACTTCGTTCGGATCTTTTCCGAGCACGCGGTCGAGGTCGCCGACCGCCCTGTCGTAATGCCCGGCGGCGGCGGCGGCCTGGGCCCGGTCGGTCAGGATGCCCGGGTCGTCCGGAGCCAGGATCAGCGCGGCGCCGCAATCGGCATAGGCGCGAACCGGGTCGCCGGCCATCAGCCACGCCTCTCCGGCCTGGTCGAGAACCCCGGCGACGAGGTCGGCCGGTCCCTTGTTCATCTGGTGCGCGAGCGCATCGAGCCGCGTCGCCGCCTCCTTGTACTGCCCGAGATGGAAGAGAGCCACGGCGGCGCAGTGCTCGGCCGGGTGCGCCCCGCCGCGCGATGCCCAAGCCCCGGCGAGGACCCGCGCGGCGGCCGGTTCGGTCTCGGCGAGCTTGAGGCAGCGGGCGTAGGTGGCCGCCGCCGCCGCCGCGTCGTGCGGAAGCGGGGCCGGCGCGGTCTTCGCCGGCTCGGCGGCGAGCGCCGTCCGATAGAGGGCGAAGCACAGCAAGGCGGCGAGAAAGCGTGTCATGCGCGACGATTTGCTGCCGACCCTGCCATAGTATGCGGCGAGGATGGAGGCGATGCCACGACCCTATCTCTTTTGCTTCGGCCTCGGATACAGCGCGCGGGCGCTGGCGCGCCGGCTTCTCGCCGAGGGATGGCGGGTCGCCGGCACCTGCCGCAGCGAGGCGCAGCAGGGCGCGCTCGCCGCCGAGGGTTTTGCGGTCGAGCTTTTTGCGCGCGGCCGGCCGCTGCCGGCGCCGGCCTTCGCCGGTGCCAGTCACCTCCTCCTCTCCATCCCGCCCGATCCTGAAGGCGATCCGGTGCTCGCTCGTCATGCCGCCGACATCGGCGCGCTGCCGGGGCTCCGGTGGCTCGGCTATTTGTCGACGACCGGGGTCTATGGCGACCGCGGCGGCGGCTGGGTCGACGAGGAATCGGAACTTCGGCCGAGCGGCGAGCGCGGCCGCCGCCGCGTCGCCGCCGAGGCCGGATGGCGCGCCCTGTGGCAGACGCGCGGCGTGCCGGTGCATGTTTTCCGCCTCGCCGGCATCTACGGGCCGGGCCGCAGTGTCCTCGACCCGCTCGCCGCCGGGACGGCAAAGCGCATCCGCAAGGAGGGCCAGGTCTTTTCGCGCATTCACGTCGAGGATCTCGCCGCCGCGCTCGCAGCCTCGATGCGCCGGCCGCGTCCCGGCGCCATCTACAACGTCTGCGACGATTTGCCGGCCCCGGCCGAGGAAGTTGTCGCCTTCGCCGCGGCGTTGCTCGGCCTCGCGCCGCCGCCGCTCGTGCCGTTCGCGGCGGCCGAGCTCTCGGAGATGGCGAAGAGCTTCTATGCCGACAACAAGCGCGTCAGCAATCGCCGCCTCAAGGAGGAGCTGGGGCTATCCCTTGCCTATCCCGATTTTCGCAGCGGCCTGAAGGCGGTTCGCGGCGGCTGACGGGCTTGCCTCGGGCGCCCTCATCCGGCATCGTCGGCATGAGCCCGAAAGCACGCCGGCGAGCCGCCCGGCAAGGGAGGAGACGACATGCCCGCTTACAATGTCCTGATCATGGGCGCGTCCTACGGGTCGCTGCTCGCCGTCAAGCTGCAATTCGGCGGCCACAAGGTCAAACTCGTCTGCCTGCCGGCCGAGGTCGAGGCGATCAACCGCGAGGGCGCCCGCGTGCGGCTGCCGGTCAGAGGCCGAAAGGAGCCGGTCGAGCTGATCTCGAAGAAGCTGCCGGGAAGCCTTTCGGCCGCCGGCCCCGGCGACATCGACCCGGCCGAATACGATCTCGTCGCCCTGGCGATGCAGGAGCCGCAATACCGCTCGCCCGGGGTGCGCGAACTCCTCGACGGCGTCGCCAAGGCGAAGCGGCCCTGCATGTCGATCATGAACATCCCGCCATTGCCCTATCTGCGGCGCATCCCCGGCCTCGACGCCGAGGCGCTCAAGCCCTGCTACACCGACGCCTCCGTTTGGGACAGTTTCGAGCCGGGCCTCGTGACCCTCTGCAGCCCCGACCCGCAGGCGATCCGCCCGCCGGGCGAACCGATCAACGTGCTGCAGGTGACCTTGCCGACCAATTTCAAGGTCGCGCGCTTCGCGAACCCCGCCCATACCGCGATCCTCAAACAGATGCAGGCCGACATCGAGGCGGCGCGCTTCGATCCCGGCGGCGGCGCGATCGAGCTGCCGGTCAAGCTGAAGGTGCACGACTCGGTCTTCGTGCCGCTCGCGAAATGGGCGATGCTGCTGACCGGCAACTACCGCTGCGTCACCAAGGACGCGGCGATCACGATCAAGGAGGCGGTGCACGGCGACCTCGCCGCCTCGCGCGCGGTCTACGACTGGGTGTGCGGGGTGTGCGAGCGGCTCGGCGCGGCGGCGGCCGATCTCGTGCCGTTCGACAAATACGCCGCCGCGGCGATGGACCTGGTGCGGCCCTCCTCGGCGGCGCGCGCCCTCTTCAACGGCGCCCCGAACATCGAGCGCACCGACCGGCTGGTGCAGACGATCGCGGCGCAGCTCGGCATGAAGAACGCGCTCGTCGATCAGACGGTGGCGCTCGTCGACGCCCGGCTCGCGCAGAACCGCAAGGCTGCCGCCTGAGGCTGCCGAGGCGGGCGGCATGTCGCTGAGCCGAGACTTCGCCCAATTCGTCGCCGGCCTCGAATACGAGGACCTGCCGGCTGCGGTCGCCGATCGGGCAAAGGGCGTCACCTTGCAGGCGCTCGCCTCGGCGCTCGTCGCGCACGACATGCCGGCGAGCAAGGCGGCCCTCGCATTGATGGAAGAGGAGGAAGCGGGCGGCCAGGGCGTCGCGAGCGTCCTCACGTGGGGCACTCGGCTGACGAAGGGCGGCGCCGCTTTCGTCAATGCCGAGATGATCCTCGCCGGCGGCAAGTGGGACACCTTCCGCATGCTGACGCATCCCGGAACGGCGATCATCCCGGCGGCGCTCGTGACGGCCGAGCGGCGAGGCTCCTCGGGCCAGGAATTCTTGACCGCGATCGCCGCCGGCTATGAGGTCATGGAGCGGATGGCCGCCGAATTCATCCCGACCGTGATGGCGCGCGGCTTCCACGCCGGCCCGGTCTTCGGGATTTTCGGCGCCGCCGTCGCCGCGGCGAAGCTCGAAGGATTGGACGCAGACGGCGTCAATGGCGCGATCGCGCAATGCGTCAACCTCGCCGCCGGCAATCTCGAAGGCGCGAGGAGCGGCGGCCGCTCGCTGCGCGAGGGCGGCGCCGTGCGCAACGCGCTCCTCGCCGTCGCGCTCGCCCGGCACGGCACGCCCGGCGGCGACACCGTGCTCGAGGGCGAGGCCGGCTTCTACCACGCCTATGCCGGCAACAACCGCGGCGAATTGCGCTACAGCTTCACCGGCCGCAACCGCGCCGATCTCTCGAAAATCGCCGAGGGGCTCGGGCGCGACTGGATCTTTCTCGAAACGCTCTACCGGATCTATTCGACGGCCGGCTACAACATCGCGCATGTCGATGTGACGGCGCGGCTGTGCGAGGAGCACGATATTCGGTACGAGGACATCGAGCGCATCGAGGCGCTGGTCAACTGGTTCGAGACCGAATACCCGAGCCCGGCTTTCCCAATCCCCGGCGGCGACGGCGAGGCGCGCGTCGGAGCCACGCAATATTTCACCGCCTGGGGCGCGGCCAGGCGCGGCTATCCGCTGTTGCGCGGCGCGGTCCCCGGTCCGGGCGAGAGCGATCCGCCGGAAGTGCTCGACCTGATGCGCCGCGTGAGGCTGATCCCGACCGTGCGCCGCCCCCTCTTCGGGCCGCGCATCACGGTCTTTTTGAAGGACGGCAGAAGCTTCGCCCGCGAGGGGACGGGCCGCGAATTCATCTGGGATTTCGAGGAGGAGGCGCGGCGCATCGCGCCGATCGCGCCGGGCCTGGCCATCGGCGAGACGCAATTCCGCGAGCTGATCGAAGCCTGCCGCCGTCTCGATCGGCTCGACGACGCGGCGGCGCGGCTGATCGCGTTGACCGTTCCCGCCGGCTGATCAGTAGCCGAAAAAGCCGGCGATGAAGCGCGCCGCCGCGGCGAGCAGGAAAAATCCGAAGGCGACCTCGAGCCGGCGGCGCGGCATGGCATGCGCGAGGCGCGCCCCGAAGGGCGCGGCCCAGCTCGAGATCGGCGCGATCAAGAGAACGCCGATCGCCGAGACGAAGCCGACCGAGAAGGGCGGCATCGACGATTGCCGCGGCAGCCCGGCGAGCGCGTAGCCGAGCGCGCCGGCCAGGGTGATCGGCACGCCGACCCCGGCCGCGGTGGCGACCGCGTTGTGGATCGGCTTGCGGTACAGCGTCAGGACCAGCGCCACCAGCGAGCCCCCGGCGATGCCCATCAGCGACGAGCCGAGCCCGATCAGAAAGCCGTAAAGGCGCATCAGGGCGCGGCCCGGCAATTCTTCGCCCAGCTGCCAGCTCGCCCGGCCGAAAAGCAGCTTTGCCGACATCGACAGCGCGAAGATCACGAAGGCGATCTCGAACACGCCGCCCGGCGCGAAGGCGGCGATGACCGAGCCGAGCGCGACCCCGGCCATCGTCGGGATCATCCAGGCCCGCATCACCTCCGAGATGACGAAGCCGCGCGCCTTGTGCGCCCGATAGGAGCGGATCGTCGTCGGCACGATGATGGCGAGCGAGGTGCCGACGCACAGCTGCATGCGCACCGCCGCGGCGACGCCGAAGAGACCGAAGAGCTCGTAGAGGACCGGCACGATGACGGCGCCGCCGCCGATGCCGAAGAGCCCCGCGAGGATGCCGGTGACGACGCCGGCGACGACGATGCCGCCCGCCAGCGCGAAAAGCTCGCCGATCGGCGCACCCATCTTCCCTCCCCGGCCCCCGTTCGCCTTCGCATCATAACGCCCGATCGGCCGCGCCCGAAAATTGGGGCTCCCGCATATCGCGCCCGCAAAATAGGATGCGTCGTCTCTCACTCATCGGGTCATGTCCGCGATGTCCGAAAAAGCAAAGGCCGAGCTGGCGCCGACGGGCGTGCTGCGCGCGGCGATCAATATGGGGAATTTCCTGCTCGTCACCGGCAAGACCGCCGCCGGCGACCCGGTCGGCGTCGCCCCCGACATGGCGCGCGAAATCGCCGGCCGGCTCGGCGTCCCGGTCGCTTATGTGCCGTTCGCGCGGCCGGGCGATCTCGCCGACGCGGCCGACAGCGGCGTCTGGGACATCGGCCTCATCGGCGCCGAGCCGCAGCGCGCCGAGAAGATCCTGTTCACCCCGGCCTATGTCGAAATCGAGGCGACCTATCTCGTGCCGGCGGGTTCGCCCTTGCAGAGCATCGCGGCAGTCGACCGCAAGGGCGTCAGGATCGCGGTCGCCGCGAGGAGCGCCTACGATCTGTGGCTGGAGCGCAACATCAAAGAGGCCGCACTGGTGCGCGCCGAAGGGGGCGACGCGACCTTCGAGATGTTCCGGGAACGCAAGCTCGACGCGCTCGCCGGGTTGCGGCCGGGACTGCTCGGCTATGCGCAGAAGCTGCCGGGCGCGCGCATCCTGGAGGGCCAGTTCACCGCCGTGCAGCAGGCGATCGGCACCGCCCGCAAGAACACGGCGGGCGCGACGTTCCTCGAGGATTTCGTCGCCGAGGCGAAGCGTTCGGGGCTGGTCGCCCGGCTGATCGAGCGGCACGAGGTGACGGGCCGGCTCTCGGTCGCCCCGCCGGCGTGATTGCGACCCGCCATTGCGAGGAGCCCGCAGGGCGACGCGGCAATCCCGGCGAGAAAAGATTGCTTCGCCGCGCTCGCAATGACGGCCGATTATTGGGGGTGGGGCACTAAATCCGCTGGTACTTGACGACCCGGCGGATGCGGCCCCATTCGCCGGGCTCGACGACATAGATGTCGCCCTGCGAGTCGCCCCAGATGCCGTGGCAGGAGCGATGCACGGGGTCGCCCCAGCGCGCGAGGCGCTCGCCGTCGAGCGTCAAGACGCTGACGAGCCCGCCATTGTGCTCGGGGATGTAGACGATGTCGTCGGCATCGACATAGAAAAAGGCCGGGCCGATCAGCTCGGTCGGCCAGATCTCCAACAGCTTCCCGGCCTGGTCGAAGACCTGCACGCGGTCGTTCTCGCGGTCGGCGACGAGCAGCCGGCCGCGCCGGTCGATCCAAACCCCGTGCGGCAGGTTGAACCGCCTCGGCGCGTTGCCCGGTTCGCCCCATGAAAGGAGGTATTCGCCGGCGGCGGAGAATTTGTGGATGCGGGCATTGCCGTAGCCGTCGCTCGTAAAAATCTCGCCCGAGGGGGCGACCGCGATATCGGTCGGCAGGTTGAAGGGGCCGCCGCCATGCGTCACCTTGCGCCACGCCGCCGAAGTGAAATCGTCCTCCGGCACGCCGGTGTCGGAACGCGCACCTTTCTCGCCGATCGTGCGCACCAGCCGCCCCTCGGTCGTAAAGCGCATGAACTGCATGTGGTGCTCGTCGGTCAGCCACAGATGGCCCGGGCCGTCGGGGCGGATCGCATGCGGGAAGCGAAAGAGGCCGGCGCCCCAGGACTGGAGGAAATTGCCGTCGCGGTCGAAGACCAGCACCGGATGCTCGCTGTTCCGGTTGAAGCAATAGACGCGGTCGTCCGCACCGACCGTGACCGCCGCCGCCCGCACCTCGATGCCGGCGGGCGGCCGCGCCCAGTCCCACAGCACGCGATAACGGTATTTGCCGCTGCCGACGACCGTCTCCATCAGCGCATCCCTCCGCGATGTGGCAGAGCCAAATCGTGCGGCTTTCGCGCGCCCCTCGCAATGGGATTGGTGCTAGGGTTCGACATGCGGCGGGCGCGGCGGCGGGAGGCGGAGACATGCAGGCGGTATTGCTGACGGGGCACGGGGGCCCCGAGATGCTGCGCGCCGGCGAGGCGCCCGATCCCGTCGCCGGGGCGGGCGAGGTCGTCGTCGATGTGCATGCGGCGAGCGTCAACGCCGCCGATTACAAGGTCCGGCTCGGGCAGGGAAACTACGATCTGAAATTCCCCTACATCCTCGGCCGCGATTTTTCGGGCGTCGTCGCGGCGCTCGGGCCGGGGGTGGCGGATTTCCGGGTCGGCGACGAGGTCTTCGGCGTCACCGACCAGGGCCAGGAAGGCGCCTACGCCGAAAAGCTCGCGATCAAGGCGGCGATCATCGCGAAAAAGCCGCCGCGCCTCGGCCACGCCGAGGCGGCGGCGATGGCACTGACGAGCCTCACCGCGCTCTGGGCGGTCGAGGACACGGCGCAACTGAAGCGCGGCGAAACCATCCTGATCCAGGGCGGCGCCGGCGGCGTCGCCGGCTTTGCGATCCAGCTGGCGAAATATATCCGCGCCACCGTGGTCACCACCGCGAGCGCCGCCAACCACGATTACGTCCGCGGCCTCGGCGCCGACCGGGTCATCGACTACGGAGGTGAGGATTTCGCGGCCTCGTTGCGCGGTTGCGACGTCGTCTTCGACACGGTCGGGAGCGAAGTTCAGCTGCGCTCCTATGCCGTCTTGAAGCCCGGCGGGCGGCTCGTCTGGATCGCCGCCGCGCCGCCCGGCTCGCAGCCGCCGCGCCGCGACGTGCGCGTCTTGCGCCCGAACGTCGCCCGCGACCGCGCGCCTTTGGAACGCATGGCGGCGCTCTATGAAAAGGGCGCGGTCACGCCGCCCGCCATCACCCGCTACGAGCTCGCCGCCGCCGCCGCCGCGCATCGCGTCAGCGAAGGCCGCCATCTGCACGGCAAGCTCGTCATCCAAATCCGCTGAAAAGGGAGAGAGAAATGGCCGGAAACGCAGAAAAGGTCGTCGCGCTCGACAAGCGGCGCATGACGGCGATGGCGCAAAAGGACATGACGACGCTGAACGCGCTGATCGCCGACGATCTCGTCTATACCCATTCCTCGGCGCGGCTCGATACGAAGCAGAGCCTCCTCGGCGCGATGGAATCCGGAGCGACCGTCTATACGGCGGTCGAGCCGAGCGAGGTGAAGGCGCAGGATCACGGCGCCGCCGTCATCCTGACCGGGCGGGCGCAGATCAGCGTCAATTCGGGCGGCAGGGCGATGAGCTTTGCCGTCCGCTTCACCGATGTCTGGGTCGACAAGGGCGGGGCGTGGCAGATGACGGCCTGGCAATCGACGCGGCTGCCGGACTAGGCGGACGGCGGACGGCCGCATCCTTTGCGGGTTTGTTTCCGCCGCGCGCTGCGCTACGATGGCGGATCGGGGACAAACTCGGCGAAATGCCGGCCGTGGTGAAGCCGCTCGACACAGTCGCACCCCTCGCCTACGGCGCACCGCCGGCGCCGGGCGCCGCGTTTGCGACCGCTCCGCTCGCCGAGCCCGCCGCGCCCGTCCTGCGCGAGCCGGCGCTGGCGCGGCGGCCGGCCGCCTTCGCCGCCCTCGATCTCGGCACCAATAATTGCCGGCTCTTAGTGGCGCGCCCGGCCGCCGGCGGGTTTCGCGTGATCGACGCCTTCTCGCGCATCGTGCGGCTCGGCGAAGGGCTGGCGGCGACCGGCCGGCTTTCCGGCGAGGCGATGGCGCGCACGCTGGACGCGCTGAAGGTCTGCGCCGACAAGATCGCGCTGCGCGGGGTTGCGGCCGGCCGCTACGTCGCGACCGAAGCCTGCCGCCGCGCCGCCAACTGCGACGAGTTCGTCGCGCAGGTGCGCCATTCCCTCGGGCTCGGCCTCGAGATCATTTCGAGCGCGGAAGAGGCGCGCCTCGTCGTCGGCGGCTGCGCGCCGCTGCTCGATCCGAGGCTGCCCTATGCGATCGTCTTCGACATCGGCGGCGGCTCGACCGAGATCGTCTGGCTGCATTTGTCGGGCGGGCGCGAGCGGCGCCGGCAGATCCTCGGCTCGGTGTCGCTGCCCTTCGGCGTCGTCACATTGACCGACCGCTTCGGCGGCGACGAGGTCTCGCCTTCGGTCTATCGCGCGATGATCGCCGAGGTGGCGGCGGCGCTCGTTCCGTTCGAGGGCCGCCATCGCATTCAGCGCCGCATCGCATCGGGCCGGGTGCAGATGCTGGGCAGTTCCGGGACGGTGACGACGCTCGCCGGCGTGCATCTGGCGTTGCCGCGCTACATCCGCGCCCTCGTCGACGGCAGCACGCTGACCTTCGACCAGATCGCCGCCGTCTCGGCATATCTGGCCGGGCTCGACCTCGCCGGCCGCGCCGCCAGCCCCTGCATCGGCCGCGAACGCGCCGATCTGGTGCTCTCCGGCTGCGCCATCCTCGACGCGATCTGCGCCACCTGGCCGGTCGGCTGCCTGCGCGTCGCCGACCGCGGCGTGCGCGAGGGCATCCTCTTCGATCTGATGCGCGCGGCCTGAGGCCCCCTTTGGTCACGGCGAACTGCCATCGGGGCAGCCGCGTTTGCAATATGCAAACTATATCATTTGACATTGGCCTGCGCGGCATCAGATGTACGTATGCGGATTACCTATCGCCGTGATCCGGTGAAGGTTTTGCGCCGGCTGCAACGCGCGAAGGCCGAAGACATCAGGGAGGCGATAAAACGGATCGCCGCCGATCCCTCGGCGTCCAATAACAACGTGCGGCCGCTGAAGGGTTTGCCCGGCGGATTTCGTGTCCGCGTTGGCGATTGGCGGGTGTCTTATACGATCGATCATGAGGCTCAAGTGATCGACGTTTTTGAGATTGCGCCCAGAGGAGGGGCGTATCGATGAGCGCAGTCAAGATTCGGTTCTTGGGAAAGTTGGAGGGCAGCCTCAGCGCGTTGGCGATCACCGAGGCCCTCGGAGCGCACGCGGTAACCGAGGCCGAAGATGCAGACCTGGTAGTTGCCAGACCGGCCGATCTCGAGGAGCTGCTCGAAGATGCTGCGGCGACCGCCGCTTTTCGCAACACGCGCGACCAGGAGACGGTGCCGGACGAGGTGGTCAACCGACTCATCGCCGGCGAAAACCCGGTCAAAGTGTGGCGGGAGCATCGCGGCATGTCGCAGCGTGCGCTTGCGAAGCGAGCGGGTTTGAATTTTTCGTATTTGTCTCAGATCGAGACCGGCGCCCGCAAAGGCCCGATCGCGACGATGAAGAAACTCGCTGACGCGCTCGATCTGGATTTCGACGACCTGACCTGAACATGGCGGTTCGTATCAAGCAGATTGGGCGCAAGCCCTCGTCCAGAGAGTGGCTGGCGCGCCAGCTCAACGACCCCTATGTCGCCGCCGCGCGCCGCGATGGCTGGCGGTCGCGCGCCGCCTTCAAGCTGATCGAATTGGACGACCGCTTTCATCTGTTGAAGCGCGGCCACCGCGTCGTCGATCTCGGCGCGGCGCCGGGCGGCTGGACGCAGGTCGCCGCCGCGCGCACCGGCGCCGGCAAGGGGCGCGGCATCGTCGTCGGCCTCGACCTCGCCGAGATCGCGCCGATCCCGGGGGCGATCCTCTTGCGCGGCGATCTTCGCGATCCCGAGAGCGCCGACATGCTCCGCGCCGCCCTCGGCGGCCGGGCCGATCTGGTTCTCAGCGACATGGCGGCGCCTGCGACGGGGCACGCCGCCACCGACCATCTGCGCATCGTCGCGCTCGCCGAGGCGGCGTTCGATTTCGCCGCCTCGGTCCTGGCGCCCGGCGGCGGCTTTGTCGTCAAGGTGTTTCAGGGCGGCGCCGAGGGCGCGCTGCTCGCCGAATTGAAACGCGCCTTTACCGAACTGCGCCACGCCAAGCCGAAGGCGAGCCGGGCCGAATCGGCGGAGACCTATCTCGTCGCGCGCGGCTTTCGCGGCGCCGCATAACCGCCGCGCGCGGCTCTTCTCTTCCGGGCCGCGCGCCTATGTGTATATTGCGCCGTCATCGGAAAGGAGGCGCGGATGGAAATCCGGCAAGCGCTCACCTTCGACGACGTAATGCTGGTCCCGGCGGCGTCCGGGGTATTGCCCCTCGACACGGACACCCGCACGCGGCTGACCCGCGAGATCGAGCTCGGCATCCCGCTCGTC
>DASYYD010000161.1:0-2579 GCA_035934195.1 Allostellaceae bacterium
GACGGGAGGGCGGCGGAGGCGACGGCGGCCCGCAGTGGCGCGGCCGGCGGGCGGGCCGCCGCCGCGGCCCTCGACATATGCGACCGGGCGGCGGTCGGTGCGGTCGTCGCCGCCGCCGCGCGCGAATTCGGCCGGCTCGACATCGTGCTCGAATCGGCCGGGATCAGCCACCGGCTGAATTTCCTCGATCTCGATGCCGAGACCTGGGAGCGCATCATCGCGGTCAACCTCAGCGGCATGTTTCACTTGGGACAGGCGGCGGCGCGGCAAATGGTCAAACAAGGCGGCGGCGGCAGCATCATCAACGTCACCTCGCAGCTCGCCGAAGTGGCGCGGCCCGAGCGCGCCGCCTATGTCGCCTCGAAGGGCGGCGCGCGCTCGCTGACGCAGGCGATGGCGGTCGATCTGGCGGCGCACGGCATCCGCGTCAACGCGATCGCGCCCGGCCCGACGCTGACCGGGCTGACGCGCGCCAGCTACACCGACCCCGATGCGCGGCGCGCGACCGAGGCGCTGATCCCGCTCGGCCGGCTCGGAGAGCCCCAGGATCTCGCCGGGGCGGTGCTGTTTCTCGCCGGCGACGAGTCGCGCTGGGTGACCGGCAGCACAATTACGGTGGACGGCGGCTATCTGGCGATCTGAGGCGATAGACCCGCGAGGCGGTACTAACCCTTCTTCGGCGACCAGCCATAAGCCTTGGCGCAGGCGCCGCCCATCAGCATTGCCCGTTCGGCGTCGCTCAAGCGGCCGGTCTTCACGAAAGGTTCGACGGCCTCTTCGTAGTTGACGACGGCGAACGCGCGTGTCCAGTCCGTGCCCCACAAGCAGCGATCGAAACCCCAGGCATCGAACACGCGGGCAAGCGGGTCCCAAATGTCCGGAAACGGATACGGCTCCCGAGACAATGTGCAGGCGCCGCTGACCTTGATCACCGCGTTCGGGCGCTTGGCGAGTTGCAGCACCTTCGGGAGGTCGGCCCAGGGCTGCGGCGGCGCCGGCGGCACGCGCGGCTGCATGATGCCGAGATGGTCGATGATGAAGCGCGTGTCGGTATGGCGGTCGATCAGCGCAGTGCCCGCATCCACGTTGCCCCAGAACAAGACGTTGACCGGAAAATCGTGGCGCGCGGCGGCGCGCGCGATGCGGTCGAGGCCCGGGTCGTCCGGTGCGCGGTTCGCCTCCCTCGTCAGCATGATGCGGATGCCGACCGCGCCCGGAATCCTCTTCCACTCGGCGATGACATCGGCCACCGCCGGATCATCCGGGTCGACCGGCTTGACGATGGCGAACCGGCCGGGATGGGCCCGCTGCACTGCGACCGCATAGCTGGCGTCGTAGCGGTACATGGAAAAGGCCGAGATGAAGATCGCGCCGTCGACACCCACCTTGTCCATCGCCGCCGCCATCTCGTCGCCGGTGACGTGATCGGGCCAGTTCGGCACGCTGTGCCAGGGCCGCTTCGGGGTGTTCGCCTCATAGGCATGGACCTGGGAATCGATGATCGTCATCGGGGAAGCTCCTGCTGTGCCGGGCGAGTTTGGCTATCACGGCAGCTTCGTGTCCAGAGGGCCCTGGCTTTGTGCGTTGCCGATGCCGGCGGACCCTTTTCCCAGAGATGAATCCGGCCATCGACGAGCGTCCCGCCCGCCGGCTCCCGCCTCGGGAAACCAGCCACGGCCGTCAGGTTAAATCTGGGCTGACTCAGATGAAGCACTTTTACGCCGCTCGAGCTGCGGTGCCGATTTGCGATGCCCGGCACGCCGCACCGCGATTTCGCGTGGTAGCCACGGCAGCAGAAAGGGCTTAGCCGTCGCTGGCTAAGCCCTTGATCGAATTGGTGGAGCCAACCGGGATCGAACCGGTGACCTCTACAATGCCATTGTAGCGCTCTCCCAGCTGAGCTATGGCCCCGCGGATGCCGCGGAGCTTAGGAAGCGGGCCCGCCGCCGGCAAGCGAAAAAAGCCCGCCTCCTTCAGTGCTCCTCGTCCTCGACGTTCTCGATGACCTCGGCCATGTCGTCCTCGTCCTCGCCGAGGTCGGAGGCGTCTTCGAGGACCTCCTCGTCCTCCTCCTCGGCTTCTTCGAGCGGCACCGCCTCCTCCTCTTCGACGGCCTCGCTCTCGTCGGCCTCGAGCTCGCCCTCGACCTCCTCGGCGCCGACCGGCTGGATCTCCTTCTCGGGCGCCACCGGCGGGCGGGCGCGCCGCGACTTCAGGAACGCCTCCGGGTCGTAAGGCGTGCTGCATTTCGGGCACACCACGGGGTCGTGCAACAGATCGTAGTAGCGCGTGCCGCAGCTCGGGCAGATGCGCTTGGTGCCCCATTCCGGTTTCGCCACCGCTCGCTCCATGATTTTACGCGGGACCGGCCGGCGATCGGCCCAAGGACCTAGCCCGAGGACCTAGATTATCTGGCGAGCCCCGTCGGAACGCGGCATATAGTCGGTAGCCTCGTATCGCGCAACCGCCTTGCCTCGCTGTTTGATGACCGAGCCTCTTTCCTCCCGCGCCGGCGCGGCGCTCCGCGGCAGCATCCCGGTGCCGGGCGACAAGTCGATCTCGCACCGCGCGCTGATGCT
>DASYYD010000166.1:0-3545 GCA_035934195.1 Allostellaceae bacterium
CTCGAAGAGGTGATGGCGAAGCAGGGGATCGCGGTGGCAGCCGGCCGGCGCGAGGCCGTCGACCGGCTCGACCGCGCGTGCGCCGCCGCCTCGGGGCCGTTTCCGCGCGCGCGGCTCAGCCTCGCGGGCGCGCTCGAGGAAGGGCTCGCGCGCCGCCCGGCGCTTGCTGTCGAGGAAGAGTTCGCCGCCGCCTTGGGCAGGAGCCGCGTTGCCGATGCGGCCTCCGGCGCTGCCGGCATCGGCCCGCACCGTTCGGACCTCGTCGTCCTCTACGCCGAGAAGGGCATCGCCGCCGGGTCCGCCTCGACCGGCGAGCAGAAGGCGCTGCTCGTCGCGATCCTCCTCGCGCATGCGAGGTTGCAGCGGGAGATTCGCGGCGAGACGCCGCTTTTGCTGTTCGACGAAGTCGCCGCGCATCTCGACGCAAGCCGGCGCGGCGCGCTCTTTGCCGAGCTTCTCGGCCTCGAAGCGCAGGTCTGGCTTTCCGGCACCGATGCGGGGCTGTTCGCGCCGCTCTCTTCGGCGGCACAATTCGTCGCAGTGCGCGACGGCACCCTCGCGGCCGAATGTCCCTAAGGAAGGATCGGGTAACGACAAACATGGCGAAATTTGGCGCATCCACCGAGGAACCCCGGCGCGACAAGCCGCAGGAGGCGTTGCCGCACGACGCCCCGAACGGGCGGCTCGACGCGATCAACGGCGAGGATGCGAGCTACAACGAACAGTCGATCGAGGTCCTGCGCGGGCTCGACGCGGTGCGCAAGCGGCCGGGCATGTATATCGGCGACACCGACGATGGCTCGGGGCTGCACCACATGGTCTACGAGGTCGTCGACAACGCGATCGACGAGGCGCTCGCAGGCTTCTGCGACACCGTCACGGTGACGCTCAACGCCGACGGCTCGTGCACGGTCACCGACAACGGCCGCGGCGTCCCGGTCGGCATTCACGAGGAGGAAGGCGTCTCGGCGGCCGAGGTCATCATGACCCACCTGCATGCCGGCGGCAAATTCAACCAGAGCGCCTACAAGGTGTCGGGCGGTTTGCACGGGGTCGGCGTGTCGGTCGTCAACGGCCTCTCGGCATGGCTCGAATTGCGCGTCTTCCGGCACGGCACGGAGTGGTTCATGCGCTTCCGCGACGGAGTCGCGGAGGCGCCGCTCGCCGAAGTGGGGCCGGCGCCACCCTGGCCCGAGGGCTCGACGCGGCAGGGCCTAAAGAGCGGCACCGAGGTCACCTTTCTGCCGAGCCGCGAAACCTTCACCAAAACCGAGTTCGACTTCACGACGCTCGAGCACCGGCTGCGCGAACTCGCTTTTCTCAACAGCGGCGTGACGCTGGTTCTCACCGACGCGCGCGAGGGCGAGCCGAGGCGCGTCGCGCTTCATTTCGAAGGCGGGCTCGAAGCCTTCGTGCGCTATCTCGACCGCTCGAAGCAGCCGCTGCACACGCCGCCGATCGCGCTCCGCGGCGAGCGCGACGGCACCATCATCGAAGTCGCGATGGACTGGACCGACAGCTATCACGAGACGATGCTGTGCTTCACCAATAACATCCCGCAACGTGACGGCGGCACGCATCTCGCCGGCTTCCGGGCGGCGCTGACGCGCACCGTCAACGCCTATGCGGGCGACAGCGGCATGCTGAAAAAGGAAAAGGTGACGCTTTCGGGCGAAGACATGCGCGAGGGCCTTACCTGCATTCTCTCGGTCAAGGTGCCCGACCCGAAATTCTCCTCGCAGACCAAGGACAAGCTCGTCTCCTCGGAAGTGCGGCCGATCGTCGAGGGGGTCGTCGCCGACCGCCTCCTCCAATGGTTCGAGGAGCATCCGGCCGATGCGAGAAAAGTCGTCGCCAAGGTCGTCGAAGCCGCCGCCGCGCGCGAGGCGGCGCGGAAGGCGCGCGACCTGACGCGCCGCAAGGGCGCGCTCGACATCGCCAACCTGCCGGGCAAGCTCGCCGACTGCCAGGAGCGCGACCCCGCGAAGAGCGAGCTCTTCATCGTCGAGGGCGACAGCGCCGGCGGTTCGGCAAAGCAGGGCCGCGACCGGCGCTTTCAGGCGATCCTGCCCTTGAAGGGCAAGATCCTCAACGTCGAGCGCGCGCGCTTCGACAAGATGCTGTCCTCGGCCGAGATCGGCACCCTGATCGCGGCGCTGGGCACCGGCATCGGCCCCGAGGATTTCGACCCCGAGAAGGCGCGCTACCACCGCATCATCATCATGACCGACGCCGATGTCGACGGCAGCCATATCCGCACATTGCTGCTGACTTTCTTCTACCGGCAGATGGCGGCATTGATCGACAAGGGCTTTCTCTACATCGCGCAGCCGCCGCTCTACCGCCTGCAGCGCGGCAACCAGAAGGCCGTCTACCTGAAGGACGATCCCGCCCTCGAAGCCTATTGCGTCGATGCGGCATTGCGCGAGGCGGTATTCGTGCAACATGACGGGGTCGAGCGGGCGGCGAACGATCTGCGGGCATTGCTCGACCAGGCGCGCGCCCAGCGCCGCTGGCTGCTGCCGCTGGCCTTGAAGGCGGGCGACCTCGCGGTCGTCGAGGAAGCGGCGATCGGCGGCGCGCTTTCCGCCGACAGCCTAGCCGACGCGGCGCGGGCGGGCGCGGCGGCGCAACGCATCGCGGCTCGCCTCAACGCGCGCGCCGCCGATGGCGCGGCGGCGTGGCGGGGCGAACCCGCCCTCGGCCCCGAGGGCGGGTTCGGCATCGTCCTGCAGCGCGCCTATCAGGGGATCGAGGAACGGCATTTGCTCGACGCAGCGCTGTTGCGCTCCAGCGAGGCGCGCCGGCTCGACGCCGACAAGGCGGCGCTCGCCGAGACCTATGCCCGGCCCGGCACGCTGCGCGCGCGCGACAAGGAATACCCGATAAGCGGCCCGGTCGCGCTCGTCGAGGCGGTCATGGAACTGGGCCGCCGCGGCATCGAGGTGCAGCGCTACAAGGGATTGGGCGAGATGAACCCCGACCAGCTGTGGGAGACGACGCTCGACCCCGAGGCGCGCTCGCTCTTGCAGGTCAAAGTGACGCACGCCGACATTGCCGAGGAAACCTTCTCGACCCTGATGGGCGACCTCGTCGAGCCGCGCCGCGACTTCATCCAGGCGAATGCCCTCAGCGTCGCAAATCTCGATGTGTGATCGCGCCACAGCAGAGCGCACGGAGGAAACTGGCGTCATCGCGAGGCGCCCACGGGTCCGCGCTACGCGCGGCCCGAGGACAGGCTCCGCGCCGCGGCAATCTCGGCGGGATTGCTTCGTTGTGCTCGCAATGACACGGAGCATCCGTAGCATGGTGAGCCCCGCAAGTGACTGAACGCACGGCCCTTGTCGCCGGCGCGTCGCGCGGGCTCGGCTTGGGGCTCGCCGCGGAGTTGCAGCGGCGCGGCTGGGGCGTCGTAGCTACGGCGCGCGACGAGGCCGGACGGACGCGTCTGGAGGCCGTGGCGCGCGAGGCAGGCGGCGGCAGCCTCTCGATCGAGCAGCTCGACATCACCGACGCCGCGGAAATCGCCGCGCTGCGCCGGCGCT
>DASYYD010000183.1:0-10337 GCA_035934195.1 Allostellaceae bacterium
GGCGAACCACCCGTTCTCGAAGATCCACCGAATACGGCCGCGTCATCCCCCATCTCCCCCAAGATGTGGCGGCCATTCTCCCCTACTTCACCACATCTGGGAAGCCGTCGATTCTGTCAGATGAGAAACCGCTCTAATGCACTGGCCGAACGTAACCATCCGCGTCCCGACATTTCAGTGGCTCCTCAGAGTTCGGTCTGTTTCTTTCACAAAGAGCAGGACGCTCGCGCGGAGGGCTCAGCAGCCCGCCAGTTCCTCGCGCAATCGCGGCTTGTCGATCTTGCCGGTGGGGGTGCGCGGGAATTCGGCCGCGGCGCGGAAATGGAGCCGCGCCGGCACTTTGTAGCTCGCGAGCCGTTCGCGGCAGAAGGCGAGGATCGCGCCCTTCTCGACCGCCGCCCCCTCGCGCAACTCGACGGCCGCCGCGACAGTCTCGCCCTTCGCGCTGTCCGGCAGGCCGACGACATAGGCGTCGGCGATGGCGGGATGCTGCCGCAGCACTTCCTCGACTTCGAGCGGCGAGACATTGGCGCCGCCCGTCTTGATCATCTCCTTGAGGCGCCCGCGATAGCGCACGCGGCCGTCCGCTCCGACGAAGCCGAGATCGCCGGTCAGAAACCACCCCGCCGCGTCGAAGGCTTGGCGATCGAGTTCGGGCGCGCGGAAATAGCCTTGTGTCAGATACCCCTTGACCGCCAGCTCGCCCGCTTCGCCCGGCGGCAAGGGCTGCCGGGTCAGCGGATCGACGGCGCGGATCGTCATCCCCGGCAATGGCGGCCCCTGCGTCGAGAGGCGCAGCGGCAGCGCGTCGGCGGCGTCGGTGACGGCGCAATTGCCGTAGGTTTCGGTCGCGCCGTAGACGTTGCACAGTTCTTCCGCGCCCAGGGCCGCGATCGTCATCTGGATGTCCTCGGGCGGGCCGATCGTCAGCCCCGTGCGCATTGCGCCGAGCCGGCGTTTCGGGTGCTCCGGATGCTGCAAAATCGCCCGCGCCATGTTGCCGACGCCGTAATAGACGCTGCAGCGCTCGCGCTCGATGAGGTCGATCGCCTCGCCCGCCTCGAAACTCTCCTGCAAGACGATTCCACCGCCATGCGTCATGATTGCCGGCAGCGCATTGGCCGAGCCGAACGACCAGAAGAGCGGCACGGCGAGCCACAGCCGGTCGCCGGGGCCGAGATGCATGCGCTCGCCGATGTCGAAGCCGTTTTGGATCAAGGGCCCGTGCGCCAGCTGCACGCCCTTCGGCGCCGCCGTCGAGCCCGAGGTGTAGAGGATGAAGGCGATGTCCTCCGGCCGCACCGCCCGCTGTGCGGCGGCGAGCGTTTCCGGCTCGACCGATCGGCCGAGCGCGAGGAATTCGGCCGGCGTCAGGGTTCCGGCGGCCGGCCGCCCGTCGAGCTTGACGACCGCGCGCAAATTCGGCAGCCGCGCCCGCGCCTCGGAGAGCGCGGCGAGAAAATCGCGGCCGCGGAAGGATTCGAGCATGACGAGCGCCTTCGCGCCCGAATGTTCGAGCATATAGGCCAGTTCGCGCGGGCTCGAAAAGGTGCTGATGGCGGCGGTGACGGCGCCTGCCTTGGCGGCGGCGAAGGCGGCGACGAGCCAATCCGGCCGGTTGCTGACGAGGAGCGCCATCCGGTCGCCCCGCCCGATGCCGGCCGCGATCAGCGCCCGGGCGAATGCGTCGGCGCGCGCCTTGAGCCCGGCGTAGTCGAGCCGCTCGCCCTGAAAGACGACGGCTTCCGCCGCGGGCCGCTCGGCCGCCGTCGCGTCGAGAAGGTCGCCGAGCGTGCGGCTTTTCGGGCGCGGTGTGGCTTCACTCATAGCGCGGCGTGCGCTTTTCGCGAAAGGCGGCGATGCCCTCGGCGAAATCGGGGCTGCTGCGCACCTTGTCCCCCAGTTCCTGCTCCATCGCCTCGCGGGCGCGCGCATGCTCGGCCGTCGTCGCGCTGACCTGCCGCTTCACCGCCTGCACCGCCGCGGGGCTGTTGGCGGCGATCCGCTCGGCAGTCTCGACCGCCCAGCCCATCAGCTCCTCGGCCGGCAAGATCCGGTTGACGAGGCCGAGGCGAAGCGCCTCTTCGGCGTCGATCAGGCGCGCCGTCAACAGCAGATCCATCGCGTGCACATGGCCGATCTGCCGCACCAGCTTCAGCGTCGCGCCGCCGAACGGATAGATCGCCCATTTGACTTCGGGCAGGCCGAAGCGCGCCTTCGGCGCCGCGGCGCGGATGTCGGTCGAAAGCAACAGTTCGAGGCCGCCGCCGACGCAGTCGCCGTTGACCGCCGCGACGATCGGCTTCGAATAAGCATCGTTCTTCAAAAGCGCATGGCTGACCATATGCGCCGTCTCCGGCCCCGCCGAAAGGTCGCCCGAGATGTCGGCGCCGACGGTGAAGGCGCGGCTCCCCGCGCCCGTCAGCACGATCGCGCGGCAGTCGTCGCGCTCCAGTTCGTCCCAGAGGCGTCCCAGCTCGGCCAGCATCGCGCGCGTCATCGCGTTGCGGCGCGGCTGGTTGTCGATCGTCACGATCGCGACATGCGGCCCGTGCCGGGCGAGGCGGATCTGCATCTGAGGCTCCAGTATGCTACGCTCGATCATAGCAACGGAGGCCTGCCATGACCCAGATTCCGAATTGGCACATCGTCGGCGACTGGTTCGACAATTGCAGCTGCGCCGTGCCCTGTCCCTGCACCTTCGCGCAGGCGCCGGACAACGGCTTCTGCGAGTCGGTCCTCTTCTGGCACATCCGCGAGGGCCATTTCGGCGACGTGAAGCTCGACGATCTGAGCTTCGTGCGGGTCGGCAAGTGGGAGGGCGACCTGTGGGCCGGCAAGGCGAAGGGCCGCGCCGGCCTCTATGTCGACGAGCGGGCCGACGAGCGGCAGTTCGAGATCCTGCCGAAGATCTTCGGCGGCCGGGTCGGCGGCTTTCCCGGCCGGGTCAACGCGTTCTTCCCGGAAGGCCGCCAGGCCGTCGGCATCGAGCGGGCGCGCATCGCCTTCGAGATCGCGCCCGACCTCGCGCATTGGGGCTGCGAGATCGCCGGCAAGGCGAAGGCTTGGGCCAAGGCGCTCGTCGGCCCGACCGGCACACCCGGTAAATATCCGCAACTGCACAACCCGCCCGGCTCCGAAACCGGCCCCGGCCAGATCGTCACCTGGGGAAAATCGACGATCTGCGAGGTCGATCGCTTCGGCTTCAAATTCTCCTGGACGGTCAATTCGAGCAAGCACATCCCGTTCGACTGGTCGGGCCCCGAGGCCGATCCCCTCAGTCCTCGCGCAGACTGAGCACGGCGCGCCCCTCGATGCGGCGGTCGCGCAACAGCGCGAGCGCCTCGCCGGCGCGGTCGAGCGGGAACAACGTCGCCGGCGCCGGCTTGATCTTTCCCTCTTTGTAGAGGCGAAAAATCTCGGCGAAGGCGGCGGCGACCTGCGCCGGGCGACGCTTCCGGTAATCGCTGATCTGCAGCCCGCTCAACTCGATGTTCTTCAGGAGCAGGTAGTTGGTCCTGATCGAGGGGATGGCGCCCGCGGCAAAGCCGATCACCACCAGCCGGCCGCGCCAGGCGAGAGCGCGCACCGCCGCCTCGAAGACTGCGCCGCCGAGCGGGTCGAGGATGATGTCGGCGCCGTGCCCCTCGGTCGCCGCATATACCTGCGCGCGCAAGCTCTCGTGCAAATCGGCGCCCGCAAGGTCGATCACCGCATCGGCGCCGGGCGCTGTCCGTCCCGGCCGGGAAATGCCGGCAAGGACGCGCGCCCCCATGGCGCGGGCAAGCTGCACGGCCGCCTGGCCGACCCCGCCGGAAGCGCCGAGCACCAGCACGGTTTCGCCCGCCTCGAGCCGCGCCCGCTCGCGCAATGCGAACCAGGCGGTGTCGTAGGCGAGGCTCATCGAGGCGGCGTCGGTGAACGGCATCGCTGCCGGCAGCTTGTAGCACTGGTCGGCGCGCACCGCGACCGCCTCGGCCCAGCCGCCCTGTTCGGCCATCGCCAATACCCGGTCGCCGATTTGCAGAGTTGTCACTTCCTCGCCGAGCGCCGTCACCACGCCGGCCGGGCCCTTGCCGGGGATGAACGGCAGCGCCGACAAATATTGGTAGGTGCCGCCGATGACCAGGAGATCGACGTAGTTGACCGGCGCCGCGTGGACCGTCACCAACACTTCTTCCGGTTTCGGCACGGGCTGCGTCACCTGCGCGACGCGCAGCCGCTCGGGCGGGCCGAATTCGCTGACGAGGATCGCCCGCATCCCGCTAGCTCCGGACCGGGATCGGTTTCAGCAGGCCTTCCGTCACCTGCCGCGTCAGCTCGCGCTTCTGCATCTTGCCGCTGGCGGTGAGCGGCATCTCGTCGAGACACAGGAGGAATTCCGGCATGTCGTAGCGCGCCAATCCGGCGGCCGCGAGATGCGCGATAATTGCCCGCGGCTCGATCTGCGCGCCGCCGCGCGTCACCACGGCGAGGCAGACGCGCTCGCCGAGCCGGTCGTCGGCGACGGCGAACGCCGCCGCTTTCTCGACTGCTTGGTGCCGCAATGCCAGCGCCTCGATGCGCATCGGGTGGATGTTTCGGCCGCCGCGGATGATCACGTCCTTCTTGCGGCCGGCGACGTGGAGATAGCCGCTTTCGTCGAGCCGGCCGAGGTCGCCCGTCATGTACCAGCCCGCGGCATTGAAGGCCGCTTCAGTTGCCCTCTGGTCGTCGAAATAGCCGAGCATCAGGCTCGCGCCGCGGCCGCCGATTTCGCCCGATTCGCCGGGCGCGGCCTCGCTGTCGGGATCGTCCTGGCAAAAGATGCGCACCTCGTAGCCGGCGCAGGCGCGCCCGCAGCTGCCGGTTATGCGCTCGGGCGGGTCGTCGGGCAGCGTGTATTGGTGCGAGCAGGCCTCCGTCATGCCGTAGCCGCTCTGCGGCACGATGCCGTACCGCATCAGTTCGGCGACGACCGGCGCCGGCGCCGCCGCGCCCGAGATGCGAAAGCCGCGCACGGTGCCGGCATGCGCTGCGCCGCATGTACGAAGCTCGGCGAGAAGGTCGATTGCATGCGTCGGCACGCCGAACAGGAACTCGGCGTCGGTCTCGGCGAGCCGGCCGAGGAGGCTCTGCCCGCGCGGCAGGTCGTGAACGACCAGTTCACCGCCGCCGCAGAACGCGGTGACGAGCGCGCCGAGCCCGAGATTGTGGCTCAATGGGCTCAGCGTGTAGAGCACGGCGCGCTCCAGCCGCCAGTCGCGCGCCATCGCCCGCGCCGTGGCGAGGAGCGTATTGTCGCTGTGCAATACGCCCTTCGGCTCGCCGGTCGTGCCGGAGGTGAAGGGCAGATACATCACCTGATTGGCGTCGGTGCTCGCCTCGTGGTCGAGCATCGGGCCGGGCAGTTCGGCGAACGGCGCGGCGTCGGGCGGGCCGAGGCGCCAGGCGCAGCGCAGGTAGTCGTGGCCGGCCAATTCCGTGAAAAGGTCGCGGCGGTCGGCGTCGGCGCCCCAGAGGGGCTCGGCGATCACGGCGGCGGCGCGCATGCGGTCGATCAGGGCGGCCACCTCGCCGACCCGATGGTCGCGGTGGAGGGAGGGGCAGCAGACATAGCCATTGCGCGAACAGGCGAGGAGCGCGACCGCGGTCTCGACCCGGCTCGGCAGCCACAGCGCGACGCGATCGCCCGGCCGCAAGCCGTTGCCGGCGAAATGGGCCGCGAGCCGGTCGGCGGCCGCCAGCAGGTCGGCGTAGCCGAGGCGCCGATGGCGGTCGCGCACCGCCCAAGCCTGCGGCGCCGCGCGCGCCTGCCGGGCGGCGAGATGGTAGATCGTCTCCTCGCCCCAGAACCCGGCCGCGGTATAGGCGGCGATCGTCGGCGCGTTCAGCAGGGTCAGGATTCGGCCGGTCACGGTTTGATGTCGGGCCGGGTCAGCAAATCGCCGACGCCGGCCTTTGTCGCCCAGTATTCCCAGCTGCGCCAGGTCTCGACCGAATAGGGGCTGTAGCCGCGGTTGCGGGCGGCGATCTCGCCCGGCGACAGATATCTGATGGCCCCGCCGAGCTCTCTCGCCCGCATCAGGGCGCGGGCATTGCGCGGCAGATAGACCGAGAGCCGCACGACCTCGATCAGCGAACGCGCGGCGGCGGCGAAGCCATGGCCGCGCATCAATGCAACATTGTTGCCGCCGAGACATCTTGCGAGGTCCTCGGCCTGCGCCATGTTGGTGACGAGCAGGTTGGTGTCGCGGAAATTGTCGGCGATGTCCCACACCGCCACCTCGGCGCCGATGAAGCTTCCCGAATGAATGACCGGCCGCAATTCCGTGCCCTCGGCGACGCCGAAAGGCAGGGTGTCCTCGGCATGTGCATGGACGACCGCCATGACCTCCGGCCTGGCCTTCAGGATCGCCGCATGGATGAAGCGCTCGAGATAGAGGCTGCGGCCGTCCTCGTGCACCGGGCGGCCGTCGAGGTCGAGCTCGAGAATGTCTTCCGGCCCGACCAGCTCCGGGGCGAGCGAGCGGGCGATCAGGAAACGCTCGGGATTGTCGGGGTGGCGCACGCTGACATGGCCGTAGGCGTCGACGACCTCCTCCCGCGCGAGGATGCGGTTGGCGATCACCAGGTCTTTGATCAAGGCGTCGAAATTGCTCATCGTCCGCACCTCTTTTTTTGTCGCAACAGCGCCCGGATCCGCTGCGGCGTCGCCGGCAGGCGGGTCACCGCGCCGGGGATCCCGATCGCCGCGTCGATCGCCGCCGCAATGACGGCGCCGACCCCGGTGATGCCGCCTTCGCCGACGCTCTTGATGCCGAGCGGGTTCAAGGGGCTCGGCGCGTCCTCGGTCAGGAGCACCTCCACGGCGGGGGTATCGCCCGCGGTCGGCAATAGATAATCGGCGAAGGTCACGGAGAGCGGCTCGCCGCGCTCGTCGTAGCGGAATTCCTCGTAGAGCGCGCCGCCGAGACCCTGCGCGAAGCCGCCGAGCAGCTGGCCTTCGGCCAGCATCGGGTTGACCGACCGGCCGATGTCGTAGGCGAGCAGATAGCGCTCGACGATCGCCTCTCCGGTCTCGGCATCGACGCGCACGACGCCGATCTGCACGCCGTAGGCATAGGTCATGTGCTCGGCCCGGAACCAGCCCTCGGCGGCGAGCCCCGGGTCGCGGCCGCCGAGCGAGGGCGAGTCGGGGGCGAGATGGCGGGCGATCTCGGCGAGGCTGATCGAGGCGCCGCCGGGCCGGGCGCGATGGATTACGACACCGTCGAGGATGTCGAGCGCCTCGGGCGCCGCTTGCAACAGCGAAGCCGCCATGTCGAGCGCCTTCGCCCGGACTTTCAGCGCCGCCACGTATGTCGCTCCTCCCGTCATCACGGTGGCGCGCGAGGCGTGCGCGCCGATGCCGTATTGGATGCGGTCGGTCTGCCCGGTGACCACCTGCACGCGGCGGTAATCGAGGCCGAGCGCGCCGGCGCAAATCTGCGCCATGGCCGTGGCGAAGCCCTGGCCGACCGCCGAGCCGCCGGTCACCAGCTCGACCATGCCCGATGCGTCGATGCTGACGCGGGAGCCGTCCATGGGCCCGAGCCCACCCTTCTCGACGAAGACCGCGACGCCCGACCCGACCAGTTCGCCGGCGGCGCGGCGGCGGCGCAACGCCGTCTGCAGCGAATCCCAGCCGATCCGTTCGAGCGCCTTGTCGAGCAACAGCGCATAGTCGCCGGAATCGTAGACAACCTCGGTGCCGAGCGCCTTCAGCTCCCGGCGGTAGGGCATCTCGGCCGCGGCGATCAGGTTGCGGCGCCGCACCGTTACCGGATCGAGGCCGAGCCGGTCGGCGACCGCATCGACGAGCCGCTCGCGCACGAAGGTGCCCTCGAACCGGCCGGGCGAGCGATAGGTCGCCGCCGGCGTCTTGTTGGTGAGGCGAAAGTGGCCGAGGCTGCGATAGGCGGGAATGCGGTAGGGCCCGGGCAGCATGGCGGCGGTCATTTCCGCGACCCGGGCGCCGTGCGTCCTCACATAGGCGCCCTGGTCGAGCCAGAATTCGTCGTCGAGGGCGAGTATTCGTCCCTCGGCATCGACCGCGGCGCGGACGCGGTGGCGCTGCTCGCGCGAATGATTGGCGGCCATCAGGTGCTCGCGCCGGTCCTCGATCCATTTGACCGGGCGGCCAAGCCGCATCGCGGCGAGGCAGACGAGAAAATCCTCGGGGTAGAGTTCGCCGCGGATGCCGAAGCCGCCGCCGGTGTGGCCTTCCTTCAGCACCACCGCGCTGGCGCTGCGGCCGAACATGCGCGCGAGGGCGTCGCGGTTGCGGTGCGGCACCTTGGCGGCGCCGTAGAGTTCGAGCAGGTCGCGGCCGGCGTCGAAGCGGGCGAGCGCGCCGCGCGTCTCGATGGGCACGCCGCTGTGCCGGCCGACCGCGAGGTCGAGCTCGACGACCGCATGGCCCGCGGCGAAAGCCGCCTCGACATCGCCGTAGCCGGCGCGCAACGCCGTCGCTTCGCTCGACAGCCCCGCGGCGAAGCTGCCGGGCGCCGCGCTCGCGTCGAGGATCGGCGGCAGCGGGTCCGCTTCGACCGTGACGAGTTCGGCGGCGTCCTCGGCGAGATAGGGGTCGGTCGCGAACACGACCGCGACCGGCTCGCCGACATAGCGCAGCCGCTGCCGCGCCAGGAGCGGCTGGCGGTAGGGGCGCAGGGCCTCCACGGCCGGATCGCGGAAATCGATCGGCGGCAGACCGGAGATGTCCGCCGCCGTCCACACCGCGACGACCCCCGCCGCGGCTTGCGCCGCCGCGGTGTCGGCGCGGCGCAACTCGGCATTGGCATAGGGCGAGCGCACGACGCGCATGTGCAGCTGGTGCGGGAAGCCGAGGTCGCCGACGAAATTGCCGCGCCCGGTAAGGAGCGGCGGGTCTTCGAGCCGCGGCAGCGCGCGGCCGTCGCTCTTCGAGGCAATGTGCGGCAACTGCATGGCGGGCGCCGGTTTCACCGCCGCACTATAGCAGGGGGAAGGAGGATTGCGGATGACCGCCGCCGCCTCCCTCGCGTAAAATCGCGGATGGTCACAGGGAGGAACGCCCTATGCTCGCATTGTGGGTCAAGGTCAGGATCAAGCCGCAGGAACGCGCGCGTTTTCTCAAGGCGATCGAGGTCGATGCCGTCGGCTCCGAGCGCGACGAGCCGGGTTGCCTCTGTTTCAACGTCCTACAGGACCAAGAGGACGAGAACGTCTACTACTTCATGGAAGTCTACCGGGACGAGGCGGCGCTGGAAGCGCATCGCGCCGCGCCGCACTATGCGGTCTGGCGCGCCGCCGCGGACACGCTCGACGGCCCGGCGCAAGCGACGCGCTGCCATACCGTCTTTCCGGCGGCAGAGGATTACTGGCTGCGCAAGCGCGCCACCGCGGGCCGATAGGGGAGGGGCATGGACCGAATGGACGCTTCCGCGCCGATCGTCGAGCCCTCTGCCGGGCGGCTGCGCGGCAGCGCCGCCGGCGGCGTCTTCGCCTTCAAGGGCATTCCCTACGGGGCTTCGACGGCCGGCCCCAGCCGCTTCATGCCGCCGCGGCCGCCGGCGCGATGGGCCGGCCTGCGCGACGCGCTCGACTATCGCGGGCACGCGCCGCAACTGCCCGGCCGGCCGGAGCGCCGGCCGGAACTGCAGACGCTTCTCGGGGCGGTCGATGCCACCCCCGAAGGCGAGGATTGCCTGACCCTCAATATCTGGAGCCCGGGGCTCGGCGACGGCGGCAAGCGGCCGGTCATGGTGTGGCTGCACGGCGGCGCCTTCGCCTACGGCTCCGGCAACCGCGCGGTCACCGAGGGGGCCAATCTGGCGCGCCGCGGCGATGTCGTCGTCGTCAGCGTCAACCATCGCCTCAACATCTTCGGCTTCCTGCATTTGGCGGACATCGGCGGCGAGCGCTGGGCACATTCCGGCAACGCCGGCATGCTCGACCTGGTGGCCGCGCTCGAATGGGTGCGCGACAACATCGCCGGCTTCGGCGGCGATCCGGGGAACCTCACGATCTTCGGCGAGTCGGGCGGCGGCGGCAAGGTCAGCGTGCTCTTGCGCATGCCGGCGGCGCGCGGCCTCTTTCATCGCGCGATCATTCAGAGCGGCGCGACGATCCGCGTCTCGACGCGCGAGCGCGCGGGCGCGCTCGCCGAGGCGGTGCTGAAGGAACTGGGCATTGCTCGCGGCGATTGTGACCGGTTGCAGGGCGTGCCGGCGGACCGGCTGGCGGCGGCGATCGCGCCGGCCTCGCGGTCGGTCGGCCGCCCGCCGCTGCCGCTCCTCGACCGCTACGATTTCGGCCCGGCCGCGGACGGCGCCGAC
>DASYYD010000185.1:0-41657 GCA_035934195.1 Allostellaceae bacterium
GGGCTCGGAAGTCTCGGCGCTGCTTGGCCGTATTCCCTCGGCGGTCGGCTACCAGCCGACGCTCGCGACCGACATGGGCGCGCTGCAGGAGCGCATCACCACGACGACCAAGGGGTCGGTCACTTCGGTGCAGGCGATCTATGTGCCGGCCGACGATCTCACCGACCCGGCGCCCGCCACCTCCTTCGCCCATCTCGACGCGACGACGGTGCTGTCGCGGCAGATCGCCGAACTCGGCATCTACCCGGCGGTCGATCCGCTCGATTCGACCTCCCGCATGCTCGACCCGCGCGTCGTCGGGGAGGCGCATTACGGCGTCGCCCGCGACGTCCAGCGTGTCCTGCAGACCTACAAGTCGCTGCAGGACATCATCGCCATCCTCGGCATGGACGAACTCTCCGAGGAGGACAAGCTGACCGTCGCGCGGGCCCGCAAGATCCAGCGCTTCCTGTCGCAGCCCTTCCATGTCGCCGAAGTGTTCACCGGCACGCCCGGCGTCTTCGTCAACCTCGACGACACGATCAAGGGCTTCAAGGGCATCGTCGCCGGCGAATACGACGACATGCCGGAAAGCGCCTTCTACCTGGTCGGCACGATCGAGGAAGCGGTCGAGAAGGCGCGCAAGATGGCGGCCGAGGCGGCTTGAGCCGATGACCGACCGCGTGCAGTTCGAGCTGGTCTCGCCCGAGCGCCTCATCCTGTCGCAGCCGGTCGAGATGGTCGTGGTGCCCGGCACTGAAGGGAATTTCGGCGTCCTCCCCGGCCATGCGCCGCTGATCTCGACGATCCGCCCCGGCATGATCGAGATCTACGAGGGGCGCGAGGTGACGGCGCGCTTCTTCATCGTCGGCGGCATCGCCGAGGTGACGCCCGAGCGCTGCACCGTGCTGGCCGACGAAGCGGCACCGCCCGAGACCCTCGACCGCGCGCAGATCGAAGCCGATCTGCACACCGTGCGCGGCAACCTGCCGCTGCTGCGCGAGGAGCTGGCGCGCGCCCAGGGTACCGAGCGCGAGCGGCTCCTTGCTGATCTGCGCCGCCTCGAGCGCGAGGAAGCCGTTTCCGCCGCCAAATTGCAGGCGCTCGGCCGAACGTAAAGTAGAAGCCGGGCGCTGACTGGTGCCGAAGGCTCGTGTATAACGCGAGCCGCCAAGGCGCCCGCAGGAGGCGGCATGGGCTCGTGGACGCTCGGCGACATTCCGTGGGACCGTTTCGACGCGGGCCTCGTCGATCGCGACATCCTGGCGATCGTCAAGGCGGCGAGCCTGGTCGAAGGCAACGGCGCCGCCTATGCCCGGCACCTATGCCTCGTCTTTGGCGATGATCGGGAGTTCCAGGAAAGCGCGCGCCGCTGGGGCGAGGAGGAGACCCGGCACGGCGAGGCGCTCGGCCGCTGGGCGGCGCTCGCCGACCCCGATTTCGACTTCCCCGCGGCGCTCGCACGCTTCCGCGCCGGCTATCGCATCGACTTCGACCGCGACACCTCGCGGCGCGGTTCGCGCTGCGGCGAGATGATCGCCCGCTGCATCGTCGAGACCGGCACCAGCTCCTATTACACCGCGCTCCACGAGGCCGCACGCGAGCCGGTGCTGAAGGCGGTCTGCCGGCACATCGCGGCCGACGAGCTGCGCCACTACAAGCTCTTCTACAAGACGCTGCAGCGCTACCGCGAACGCGAGGGGGTGGGACTCGGCGATCGCCTTGCGGTCGCCGCGCGGCGGCTCGCCGAGGCGAGCGACGACGAGCTCGCCTATGCCTATTACGCGGCCAACGACGGCGCCCGGCCCTATGACCGGCGGCATTGCAGCCGCGCCTATGCGCGGCGGGCCTGGGCCGTCTATCGCCGCCACCATGTCGAGCGCGGCGTCGCGATGGTCTTCAAGGCCGTCGGGCTTGCCCCGCAGGGACGGCTGAGCCGGGCGGCGAGCGGGCTCCTGTGGCGCGCGATGCGCTGGCAACGCGACCGCCTCGCGCATATCGCGGCGTGATCGCGCCGGCACGCGCATGATCCTCGTCTTCGGCTCGATCAACGTCGACATCGTCGTCCCGGTGCCGCATCTGCCGGCGCCCGGCGAAACCGTGCTCGGCGGCGACCGTGCGCTGCTGCCGGGCGGCAAGGGCGCCAACCAGGCGCTCGCCGCCCGCCGCGCCGGGGCCGCGGTCGCCTTTGCCGGATCGGTCGGCGCCGACGGCTTCGCGGCGCTGGCGCTCGACCCGTTGCGCCGCGCCGGGGTCGACACGAGCCTCGTGCGCGAGTGCGCCGCGCCGACCGGCTGCGCCGCAATCATGGTGTCGCCCGCGGGCGAGAACGCGATCGCGGTCGCGCCCGGCGCCAACGCGCTGGCGCGCGCCGCCGACGTGCCCGACAGCTCGCTCGGCGGCGACACGCTGCTGCTCGTTCAGATGGAGGTCCCGTTCCGCGAAACCGCGGCGCTCCTCCGCCGCGCCGGGGCCTGCGGCGGGCGCGTCGTCCTCAACCTCGCGCCGGCGCTCCCGATCGATCTCGACCTGTTGTGCGACATCGATTTTCTCCTAGCCAACGAGCAGGAGGCATCCCGGCTCGGCGACGCCCCGCAGCTCGCCGCGCGAAGGCTGCGCGAGGGGCTCGTCGTGACGCTCGGGGCGAGGGGCGCGATCGCCTATCTGCGCGACGGGGGGCCGGCCGCCGTGCCGGCACTGCCGATCGCACCGATCGACACGACGGGCTGCGGCGACACTTTCGCCGGCGTCTTCGCCGCCGGGATCGACGCCCGGTTGCCGCTCGGCTCGGCGCTGCGCCGGGCGAGCGCCGCCGCCGGGCTTGCCGCGCTCGGCCGCGGTGCCCAGGGCGTGATGCCCGATGCCGCGGCGACCGATGCCGCGCTGACGCGGCTCCCCGTCTAGCCGGCGCGGCGCACGGCGCCGCAGCGCTCGCGGAATTCCGCGAGGACGTCACGGTAGAGCTGCCGCTTGAACGAGACGATCAGGTCGGGCAGGCGCTCGGGCGCAACCCAGCGCCAGGCGTCGAATTCCGGGTGCGGGGTCGCGAGGTCGATGTCCGCGTCGGCGCCGAGAAACCGCATCAGGAACCACTTCTGGCGCTGGCCGCGATAGCGCCCATCCCACATCTTGGACGCGATCTCGGGCGGCAACTCGTAGGTCAGCCAGCCGCGGCTCTCGGCCAGCACCTCGGCCTTGTCGGTGCCGATCTCTTCCGCGAGTTCGCGCACTGCCGCCGCGCGCGGGTCCTCGCCGGGGTCGATGCCGCCCTGCGGCATCTGCCAGGCCTCGCCCTCGGGGATGTCGATGCGGCGGGCGACGAGGATTTCGCCCCGGCCGTTCATCAGCATGATGCCGACCGCCGGACGGTAGGCTTGCGTCGGCGCCGGCTCGCTGCTCATTGCTGCGCGCGCCGGGCTCCCAGCGTGGGTCCGCCTGTCGCGCTCGCCTCGTGCCGGTCGAACAGCGCGATGCCACGCAACACGTCGACCGCGCGGATCATCTGATAATCCTCGTCCGTCCCCATGATCGACGGATTGACCGCGGTCTCCGAAGGTCCGTTCGCCGGGCTCTTCGGCCCCGAGGTCTCGGCGACCTTCATGCCGCCCTTGCCGGCCGCCGGCGCGATCTTCGCCGCCGGCACGAGGATGTCGGGCTCGATCCCTTCGGCCTGGATCGATCGGCCCGATGGGGTGTAGTAGCGCGCCGTCGTCAGGCGCATCGCGCCGTGCCCCGGCAGCGGGATGATCGTCTGCACCGATCCCTTGCCGAACGACCGGGTGCCGAGAAGGATCGCGCGGTGATGGTCCTTGAGCGCGCCGGCGACGATCTCGCTCGCCGAGGCCGAGCCGCCGTTGATCAGGACGACCATCGGCAGACCGCCCGAGATGTCGTTGCCCGGGCGGGCGTTGTAGCGCTGCGCGTCCTCGGCCCGGCGGCCGCGGGTCGAGACGATCTCGCCCTTGTCGAGAAACCCGTTGGCGACCGCGACCGCCTGGTCGAGGAGGCCCCCGGGGTTGTTGCGCAGGTCGACGATGATCCCGGAAAGCTTGCTGCCGGCTTTCTCCTTGAGCTTCTCCATCGCCTTCTTGAGGCCGCTGTCGGTCTGCTCGCTGAAGGCGGTGATGCGGATGTAGCCGATGTCGTCGCCGACCATGTGCCACTTGACCGACTGGATCTTGATGACCGCCCGCGTCAGCTCGACGTCGAACGACTTCTGCCCCTTGCGCTCGATCGTCAGCGTGATTTCGCTGTTGACGGGGCCGCGCATTTTCTGCACCGCCTGCGGCAAGGTCATCCCGTGCACCGGCTTGCCGTCGATCTTGGTGATCAGGTCGCCCGGCTTCAGGCCGGCATGCGCCGCCGGCGTGTCGTCGATCGGCGAAACCACCTTGACGAGGCCGTTCTCCATCGAGACCTCGATGCCGAGGCCGCCGAACTCGCCCCGGGTCTGCACCTTCATGTCGTTGAAGTCTTTGCGGTCGAGATAATTGGAATGCGGGTCGAGCGCCGTCAGCATGCCGTTGATCGCGGAGCCGATCAGCTTGTTGTCGCCGACCTTGTCGACATAGTCGGCGCGCACTTTTTCAAACACTTCGCCAAACAGGTTGAGCGCGTTGTAGGTGTCCGCCGAATTCGCGGCCGGCGTCGCGGGCGTCGCCGCGCCGGCCTGCGGCCGGGGCGCCAATGCCAAAACCGCCGCGGCGATTGCCGCCATCAGACCGAAACGCCTCATCCGTGCACCTTATCGATTTGCGGGCGCCCCCGGCTCGATCGAGCCTCTGTCCGATCCGGCGAGCGGACGGATGATATCCGCCGCAAGGCGGTCAGATCAAGGCAGGGTTTGCCGGCGATCCGCGGACCGGCGGAACCTTTGCGCGGCCGCCGGGCGGCATGCTATCGTCCGCCCGCGATGCGACAGGGAAGTCCGGTGCAATGCCGGCGCTGCCCCCGCAACTGTAAGCGGCGAGTCCGCGGCATTCGGCCACTGGTTCGGGCTTGGGCCCCACCGGGAAGGCGCCGCGGGCGACGACCCCGAGCCAGGAGACCTCCGCATCGCCGTGATGAGGGACGATTCCTCGGGCGGAGGAGGGACCTGTAATGTCGCGCGCGGGCTTTTCCGGCTCCGAACCGGCGCTTCCGACAGTGACCTTGGTGTTGGGCGGCGCCCGCTCGGGCAAGAGCGGCTATGCCGAGCGGCTCGTCGAAGATGCCGCCGCGGGCGGCGTCTATTGTGCGACCGGCGAGGCGAAGGACGCGGAGATGGCGCGGCGCATCGCCGCCCACCGCGCCCGCCGCGGCGCCTTCTGGCATACGGTCGAGGCGCCGCTCGCGCTCGCCCCGGCGATCGCCGCCGCCGGCGGCCGGGACACGCCCGTCCTCGTCGATTGCCTGACCTTGTGGCTCTCGAACCTGCTGCTCGCCGGCGAGCCCGTCGAGCCGCGGATCGAGGAGCTGTGCGCCACGCTCTCGCAAGTGCCGGGACCGGTCGTCCTCGTCGCCAACGAGGTCGGGATGGGGCTGGTGCCGGACACCCCGCTCGGCCGCCGCTTTCGCGATCTGGCCGGGATGCTCAACCTGCGCATCGCGGCCCTCGCCGGCCGCGTCGTCTTTGTCGCCGCCGGGCTGCCGCTCGTGCTCAAGGGCGGCTGACATGCGCCGCGTCCCGGCAACCGTCATCACCGGCTTTCTCGGCGCCGGCAAGACGAGCCTCGTGCGCCATCTCTTGGCGAATGCCGGCGGGCGCCGCCTCGCCGTCCTCGTCAACGAGTTCGGCGAGCTCGGTATCGACCGCGAGCTGCTCGTCGGCTGCGGCGACATCACGTGCCGCGAGGAGGACATCGTCGAATTGGCGAACGGCTGCATCTGCTGCACGGTCGCAGAGGATTTTCTGCCGAGCCTCGGGCGGCTGCTCGATCGCCCGAACCCGCCCGAGCACATCCTGATCGAGACTTCCGGCCTCGCGCTGCCGAAGCCGCTGGTGCAGGCTTTCGCCTGGCCCGAGATCCGCGCCAGGACGACGGTCGACGGTGTGCTGGCGGTGATCGACGCTGCAGCCGCTGCCGCCGGCGAATTCGTCCCGGCGGCGGCCGGCGCGGCGCACGACAACCCGGTCGAGGAAGTCTTCGCCGACCAGCTCGCCGCCGCCGACCTCGCGATCCTCAACAAATCGGATCTCCTCCCCCCCTCGCGCCTCGACGCATTGCGCCGCGAGATCGAGGCGGGGTTGCGCCCGGGGGTGCGGCTCCTGCTCGCGGAGGGCGGCAGGGTGCCGCCGGCGGTCGCGCTCGGGCTCGCCGCCGCGGCCGAGGACGATCTCGCCGCCCGCCCGTCCCGCCACGAACTGGAAGGCGAGCACGATCACGACGATTTCGAGAGCTTCGTCGTGGAGCTCGGACCCGTCGCCGACGAGACGGGGCTCTTCGCGCGTCTCTTCGCGGTGATCCGCGAAGAGACGGTATTGCGCGTCAAAGGCTTCCTCGACCGGCCTGGCCGTGAGCGGCGGCTCGCCGTGCAGGCGGTGGGCCTCCGGCTGCAATATTATTTCGATCGCCCGTGGCAGCCGGGCGAGACGCGCGCGAGCCGGCTCGTCGTCATCGGGTTGAAGGGCCTCGACCGCGAGCGGGTCGCGGCGGGGCTTGCCCTCTGATGCACCTGCTCGCGACCGAGCCGGGAACGATCGCCGACGGGTCGGCGGCGATCGACCTCGCGCAGACGCCGGCCGATCTCGTGGTGCTGTCGGCGGCCGACACCGAGCTGGCGCTCATCGCCGCGGCGCAGGCGCGCCGCGTTGCCGAGGCCCCGGGCGCGCCGAGCCTCAGGCTCGCTTCGGTCCTGCGCCTCCGCCACAATTTCTCGGTCGATCTCTACATGGAGACGGTGGCGTGCGCCCGCCTCGTCGTCGCGCGGCTGCTCGGCGGCAGCGGCTATTGGCCGTACGGCGTCGAGCGTCTCGCCGAAACCTGCCGGCGAGCCGGCATCCCGCTGGCGCTGCTGCCCGGCGACGACAAGCCCGACCCCGAACTCTTCGCGCTTTCGACCTTGCCGCAGGATGCCGCAGACCGGCTGTGGCGCTATCTCGTCGAAGGGGGGCCCACGAACGCTGGAAATTTTCTTCGCTATGCCGCTGCGCTGATCGGGCATGAGACGGCATGGGCCGAGCCCGCGCCGCTCTTGCGCGCCGGCTTTTATTGGCCGGGCCGGAGAGTGGCGGCGCTCGCCGACATCGCCGCGCAGTGGCGGGGCGAGGGGGCGGTCGCGGCGGTCGTCTTTTATCGGGCGCTCGTGCAGTCGGGCAACACCGCGCCCGTCGATGCGCTCGTCGAGGCGCTTTCGGCGCGGGGGCTCAAACCATTGCCGATCTTTGTGCAGAGCCTCAAGGAGGGCGAGGCGCGCGCGCTTCTGGAGGAAGCCTTTCGCGCCGCGCCGCCCTCGGTGATCCTCAACGCAACCGGCTTTTCGGTGCGTGCGGGCGGCGCCGCCGACCCGCTCGCCGCCGCCGATTGCCCGGTCCTGCAGGCCGTCTTCTCGGGCGGCGACGAGGCGGCTTGGCGCCAAGGCACGCGAGGGCTCAACCCTCGCGATCTGGCGATGAACGTGGTGCTGCCCGAAATCGACGGCCGCATCCTCGCGCGCGCCGTCTCGTTCAAGGCGCCGCTCGGCCGCGACCCGTTGACCGAGGCCGATCTCGTCGGCTGGCGGCCGGTCGCCGACCGGGTCGCCTTTGTCGCCGATCTGGCGCGCAATTGGACGCGCCTGCGCTCGAAAGGCGTGGGCGAGCGGCGCCTCGCGATCATCCTCGCCAACTATCCGAACCGCGACGGGCGGATCGGCAACGGCGTCGGCCTCGACACGCCGGCTTCCGCGCTCGCGATCCTGCGCGCGCTCGCGGCGGCCGGCTACCGCCTCGGGCCCTTTCCCGACAGCCCGCAGGAATTGATCGAACGCCTGCTCGCCGGCCCGACCAATGCGCGGCCTTCGGCGCCGTATGAGGAGGCCCTCTCCTTCGCCCAGTATTCGGCCTTCTTCGGAACGCTTCCCGCGGCAGTGCAAACCGCCGTGACGGCGCGCTGGGGCGCCGCCGAACGCGATCCGTTCTTCCGCCCCGGCTCGGTCGATTGCGGCCGCTTCGCGCTTCCCGGCTTCTCTATCGGCAACGTCGCCGTGCTGGTCCAGCCGGCGCGCGGCTACAACATCGACCCGCAGGGGAGCTATCACGACCCGGCCCTGGTGCCGCCGCATTCCTATTTCGCCGCCTACGCCTGGCTCTTCGAGGATTTCCGCGCCGACGCGATCGTCCATCTCGGCAAGCACGGCACGCTCGAATGGCTGCCGGGAAAGGCGCTCGCCCTCTCGGCCGAATGCTTCCCCGAATCGGCCTTCGCGCCGCTGCCGCATCTCTACCCGTTCATCGTCAACGATCCGGGCGAGGGCAGCCAGGCGAAGCGGCGCACGGCGGCCGTCATCATCGACCATCTGACGCCGCCTCTGACGCGCGCCGGGAGCTACGGCGCGCTCGCCGAATTGGAGCGGCTGATCGACGAATTCAGCGAGGCGCGCCGCCAGGATCCGCGGCGGGTCGAGCCGCTCGCCGCCGCCATCATCGAACGGGCGCGCACGGCCGGCATCGACCGCGACTGCGGCATCGCCGACGGCGAGGACCGCGAGGCGGCGCTCTCGAAGCTCGACGGGTTTCTCTGCGAGTTGAAGGAATTGCAGATCCGCGACGGGCTCCATGTTTTCGGCACGAGCCCCGACGGCGCGCGGCTCGACGCGCTGCTCGTCGCCATCGCCCGCGCCGAGCGCGGTACGAGGCCGCAGGATGCCTCGCTCACCCGCGCGCTCGCCGAGGATCTCGGCCTGGCCCCCGGCGACGACATCGAGCGGCCCGAGGATTTGGCGTTGCGCCTCGTCGCGCGAGAAATCGTGCCGAGACCCGAATGGCGAAAAAGCCGCTCTGTCCTCGACTGGATCGAGGGCGTGCTCCGCCCCGCCGTCGCGGACAGCGGCGCGGCCGAGACCGCGGCGCTCCTCGCGGGCCTCGACGGCCGCTTCGTCGCCCCCGGCCCGGCCGGGGCGCCGAGCCGCGGCCGGCCCGACGTATTGCCGACCGGCCGCAATTTTCATTCGCTCGACACCCGCGCCGTGCCGACCGAAGCGGCCTGGCAATTGGGATGGAAATCGGCCTCTCTGCTCGTCGAGCGCTACGCCCAGGAGCATGGGGAATACCCGTTGCGCGTCGCGCTCTCGGCCTGGGGCACGGCGAATATGCGGACGGGCGGCGACGACATCGCGCAGGCTTTGGCGCTCCTGGGCGTGCGCCCGCTATGGGAGCGCGCCAGCGGCCGGGTCACCGGTTTCGAGATCCTGCCCGCCTCGGTTCTCGACCGGCCGCGCGTCGATGTGACGTTGCGCGTCTCGGGCTTCTTCCGCGACGCCTTTCCGGGGCTCATCGACCTCTTCGATTCGGCGGCCCGCGCCGTCGCGGCGCTCGCCGAGCCGCCGGACGTGAACCCGCTCGCCGCGCGCGTCGCCGAGGATGCGCGCGCCCTCGAAGCGGCCGGCGTGGCGCCCGGGGAGGCAAGGTTGCGCGCCGGCTACCGCGTCTTCGGCTCGCGCCCCGGCGCTTATGGCGCCGGGCTGCAGACGCCGATCGACGAGGGGATCTGGGAAGGTGAGGAGGATCTCGCCGAAGCCTATCTCGCCTGGAGCCATTGGGCCTACGGCGCCGGCAGCGAGGGGCAGGCCGAGCGGGGCATGCTCGAGCGCCGGCTCGCGGCGACCCAAGCGGTCCTCCACAACCAGGACAACCGCGAGCACGACCTCCTCGACAGCGACGACTATTACCAATTCGAAGGCGGGCTCGCGCTCGTCGTGCGCTGCCTCTCCGGAAAGGCGCCGGCGGTCTACCACAACGACCATTCGCGCCCCGAAGCCCCGCGCATCAGGAGCCTCTCCGAAGAACTGGGGCTCGTCGTCCGCGGCCGCGCCGCCAACCCGCGCTGGATCCGGGGCATCATGCGGCACGGCTACAAGGGCGCGGCCGAGATCGCCGCCACCGTCGATTACCTCTACGCCTTCGCCGCCACCTCGCGGGCCGTCGAGGACGCGCATTTCGAGGCCCTCTACGAGGCCTATATTTTGGACGACGAGGTCCGCGAATTCATTGCCGCGCACAATGCTCCGGCCCTCGTCGAGACCAGCCGCCGCTTCTTGGAGGCGATCGAGCGCGGCCTGTGGCGGCCGCGCCGCAACAGCGCCGCCGAGTCTTTGCGCGAATGGAGCCGAGGGTGACGGCGGCACCTGACGAGGAAGCCGTGCTCAACCGCCGCCACCACGAAAAGATGGCGCGGAGGAAAGCGGCGCGCGACCGCATGCTGGCGACGAAGACAGAAGAGCGGGGGCTGCTGATCGTCCACACCGGCGCCGGCAAGGGGAAATCGACCGCCGCCTTCGGCATGGTGTTGCGCTGCCTCGGCCACGGCATGCCGGTCGGCATCGTGCAGTTCGTCAAGGGCGCCTGGACGAGCGGCGAGCGGCTCTTGTTCGAGCGCTTCCCCGACCTCGTCGCCTGCCGGGCGATGGGCGAGGGCTTCACCTGGGAAACGCAGGACCGCGCCCGCGACATCGCCGCCGCCCGCGCCGCCTGGGAGAGTGCGAAGGCGATGATCGCCGATCCGCGCTACCGGCTCGTGCTGCTCGACGAACTCAATATCGTGCTGCGCTACGATTACCTGCCGCTCGACGAGGTCTTGGCCGTGCTGGCGGGGAAGCCGAAGGATCTGCATGTCGTCGTCACCGGCCGCAACGCCCCCGCCGAACTCGTCTCGCGCGCCGATCTCGTCACCGAAATGACGCTCGTCAAGCACCCGTTCCGCAGCGGCGTCAAGGCGCAGCGGGGGATCGAATTTTGAGCGCGCGCGCGCTGATGCTGCAGGGGACCGGCTCCGACGTCGGCAAGTCGCTCCTCGTCGCCGGGCTGGCGCGCGCCTTCGCGCGCCGGGGGCTCGCGGTGCGGCCCTTCAAGCCGCAGAACATGTCGAACAACGCGGCGGTGACCGGGCAAGGCGGCGAGATCGGCCGCGCCCAGGCATTGCAGGCGCGCGCCTGCGGGGTTCCGCCGACCGCCGACATGAACCCGGTGCTGCTGAAGCCGCAGGGCGAGACCGGGGCGCAGATCATCTTGCGTGGGCGCCTCTGGGGCGCCGCCGGCGCCGCCGAGTACCGCCGCCTCGCGCCGCAATTTCTGCCGCAGGTGCTCGCTTCCTTCGCGCGCCTCACGCGCGAAGCCGACCTCGTCCTCGTCGAAGGCGCGGGCAGCCCCGCCGAAGTCAACCTGCGCGCCGACGACATCGCCAATATGGGCTTTGCCGAGGCGGCCCAAGTGCCGGTCGTCCTCGTCGGCGACATCGGGCGCGGCGGCGTCATCGCGCAGCTCGCCGGCACCGTCATGCTGCTCTCCGACAGCGAGCGGCGGTTGCTCGCGGGCTACATCGTCAACAAGTTCCGCGGCGACCCGGCGCTCTTTGCCGGCGGCCTCGCCGCGCTCGGCGAGCGCACCGGGCTTCGTTCCTTCGGCGTCGTGCCGTATTTCGCCGAAGCGCATCTGCTGCCGGCCGAAGATTCTCTCGCGTTGCGCCCTCCCTCTCCCCGCACGCGGGGAGGGGGCCGGGGTGAGGGGCGGAAGCCGGGCGAGCGCCTGCAAATCGCCGTTCCCCTCCTGCCGCGCATCGCCAATTTCGACGATCTCGACCCGCTCGCGGCCGAGCCCGAAATCGATCTCGTCATGGTGCCGCCGGGCCGGCCGCTGCCGCGCGAGGCGGCGCTGGTCATCCTGCCGGGCTCGAAAGCGACGATCGCCGACCTCGAATGCCTGCGAGGCGAGGGCTGGGACATCGATCTGCTGGCGCATCGCCGCCAGGGCGGCTGCATCCTCGGCCTCTGCGGCGGCTATCAGATGCTGGGCAAGAGCATCGCCGATCCGCTCGGCCTGGAAGGGCCGCCGCGCGCGGCGCCGGGGCTCGGGCTTCTCGATGTCGAAACGGTGCTCGATCGTGAAAAGCGTTTGCGGCTCGCCTGCGGCGTGGAGATCGCGAGCGGCATGCCGGTCGAGGGCTACGAGATGCATCTCGGGGGCACGACCGGCGCTGCGCTCGCATGGCCCATGCTGCGGCTTGGCGATGGCGATTGCGGCGCGGTTTCCGAAGATCGGCGCGTCATGGGGTGCTACCTGCACGGGCTCTTCGCGAGCGACCCGTTCCGCCGCGCCTTTCTCGCCCGGCTCGGCGCCGCGGCCGGCGATTTTTGCTACCGGCAGCGGATTGAAGAAACCCTCGACCGGCTCGCCCTTCATCTCGAAGCGAGCCTCGATCTCGATGCGCTCCTCGCCGCCGCGCGGCCGCCGCGCCTCAGAAAGGCGGCCTGAAGTGCAGCGCGAGCCAGACGCCGAAGAGAATCCCGCCTTGCAACAGGCAGGCGAGCACATAGAGATGGAGCGCGCGCCCGATGTCGGCGGCCGCGGCGCGCGCGGTGCCGTCGCCGAGCCACGGGTCGGCGACGACGCCCGAGGCATAGCGGCGCGGGCCGGCGAGCGCGAGGCGCAGCGCTCCCGCCATCGCCGCTTCGGGCCAGCCGGCATTTGGCGAATGGTGCTTCCTCCCGTCGCGCAACATGATCCTGAGCGCCGCTCCGGGCCGCGAGCCCTTGGCGAAGACGGCCGCGCCCGAGATCAACAGGCCCGAAATCGGCGCCGGCAGGAAGTTGAGAACGTCGTCGAGACGCGCCGCCGCCCAGCCGAAGCTCCGATAGCGCGGCGTCTTGTGCCCGATCATGCTGTCGAGCGTGTTCGCCGCCTTGTAGGCGAAAAGTCCGGGCAACCCGAGCACCAGATACCAGAAGACCGGCGCCACGACGCCGTCGCTGAAATTCTCGGCGAGGCTTTCGATCGCGCCGCGCGCGACGCCGTGCTGGTCGAGGCTCGCCGGGTCGCGCCCGACGACGTGCCTGACCGCTTCGCGGCCGGCCGCGAGCCCGTCGTGCTGGAGCGCGAGGCCGACGGCGGAGACGTGCTCGAAGAGGCTCTTCTGCGCGACGAGCGCGGCGATCAGCAGGATCTCGACCGCGGTGCCGAGGAGCCTGCCGCGCGCCAGCCGGGCGACGAGCGCGCCCGCCGCCGCCGCCGCGCCGACGAGAATGACGACGCTGACGATGCCGCGCGCGCGGCGGTCGGCTTCGCTGCGGCTCTCTCGGTTGAGCTTCCTGTCGAAATAGGCGATGGCGCGGCCGGCGAGCACCGTCGGATGCGGGATGCGCCGAAACGGCGCCTCGCCGAAGACAGCGTCGAGCGCGAGGCCGGCGATCAGCATCAACAGCGGGTCGCGCGCGACCGTGCCGATCATCGGCGAAAGGACCTGCGATGACGAAAACCGCCGTTCTGGTCTGCGGCCACGGCAGCCGCGACCCTGCCGCGACCCTGGAATTCGAGGCGCTGACGGCGGCGTTGGCCCGGCATCTGGGCGAGGTCGATCTCGCCGCCGGCTATCTCGAATTCGCCCGGCCGACGATCCGCGACGCGCTCGCCGCGCTCTACGCGCGCGGCGCCCGGCGGATTCTCGCGCTGCCGGCCATGCTGTTCGCGGCGAGCCATGTCAAGAACGACCTCCCTTGGGAAGTGAACAGCTTCGCCGCGGAGCACCCGGATGTCGATATCCGCTTCGGCCGCGATCTGTCGATCGACGCGAAGCTGTTGGGCGCAGCGGCCGGGCGCATCGCCGAAATCGAGGCGGACGCCGCCGCCGGCCGGGCCGAAAGCCTGCTCCTCGTCGTCGGGCGCGGCACCAACGACCCCGACGCCAATTCCAACATTGCGAAGCTCGCGCGCATGCTGTGGGAGGGGATGGGCTTCGGCTGGGCCGAGACCGCCTTCAGCGGCGTCGCGCAGCCGCGCGTCGCGCCGGCCCTCGAACGCGCCTGCCGCCTCGGCTTTCGCCGCATCGTCGTCTTTCCGTATTTCCTCTTCACCGGGGTCTTGGTGAAGCGCATCTATGCCGAGACCGATGGCGTCGCCGTGCTCTTCCCGGAGATCGAATTCGCCAAGGCCCCCTATCTGCGCGACCATCCGCTGGTGGTGGAAACCTTCCTCGACCGGATCGACGAGATCGACAGCGGCGATCCGCGGATGAACTGCCAGTTGTGCAAATACCGCGCGCAGCTGGTCGGCTATGAAAAGGAGATCGGCGCCGTGCAGGCAGCGCATCACCACCATGTGCGCGGCATCGGCACCGACGCCGATCATCGGCATCACCGCCACCACGATCACGACCATCCTTGAGCGATGCCGCCGCTCTTCGACAGCTATGTCGTCGTCGATTGGAGCGCAGCCAGCGTGCCGCGCCAGGGGCGCGACAGCATCTGGATCTGCCGGCACGACGCGGGCGGGGTGAGGACGTTCAATCCGCCTACCCGCCAGGCCGCGAAAATTCACCTCGAAGGGCTGTTGGAGTCCGCGCTCGGCGCCGGCAAACGGGTGCTCGTGGGCTTCGATTTTCCGTTCGGCTATCCGGCCGGGTTCGCGGCCCGGCTCGGTCTCGCGGGCCCCGCCTGGCGGGCCGTGTGGGACGAAATCGCGGCGCTCCTGAAGGACGACGGGCGCAACGCGAACAATCGGTTCGAAGCAGCCGAAGAGCTCAACCGGCGCATCTCCGAGGGCCGCTTTCCTTTCTGGGGGTGCCCCGCCGGCCGGGCGTACCATTTCCTCGGGCCGAAGCATCACCGCGGCCATGCCCGTGACGGCCTCGACGAGCGCCGCCTCGTCGACGCCTATGTGCCGAGCGCGCAGCCCTGCTGGAAGCTGATGGGCGTCGGCTCGGTCGGCAGCCAGGCACTGACCGGAATCCCGGTGGTGCGAGCGTTGCGGGATGACCCGCGCTGGTGCGGGCGGTCCGCCGTATGGCCGTTCGAGACCGGCCTCGGCCCGCCGAACGGGGCGCCGATCGTCTTCGCCGAAGTCTATCCCTCGTTGTGGGGGAAGCCGGATTCAGCCGCGCCGAGCGCGACCAAGGACGAAGCGCAGGTTCGCGCGGTGTCGGGATTTTTCGCCGCTCGCGACGCCGCCGGCGAGTTTGGCCCTCTCTTTGCCGGCGACCCGCTCCTTTCCGCCGACGAGCGCCGGCGCATCGAGACCGAGGAAGCTTGGATGCTCGGTCTCACCGAAAGGCGGGTCCGAGCGGCGAAGGCCCCTCACCCTCCCGCTGTGCGGGTCTCTCCCTCTCCCCGCTCGTGCGGAGAGGGTCGGGGCGAGGGGCCATACGCCTACCTGCGCGATCCTGCGGAAATCTATCGCCGCTCCTTCGCGCTGATCCGCGCCGAGGCGTCTCTCGACCGTTTGTCCCCGGAGATCGAGGCGCTGGCCTTGCGCCTCGCGCATGCCGCCGGCGATACCTCGATCCTCGCCGACCTCGCCTGGTCGCCGGGCGTGGTCGAGAAAGGCCGAAAGGCGCTCGCCGCCGGCGCCCCGATCCTCGTCGATGCGGCGATGGTCGCGGCCGGGATCGCGACCGAACGCCTGCCGGCCGGGAACCGGGTCGTGTGCACCTTGCGCGAGCCCGAGACGGCGAGCCTCGCCGCGCGCCTGCGCACGACCCGTTCGGCGGCGGCGGTCGAGCTGTGGCGCCCGCACCTGCCGGGCGCGCTCGTCGCCATCGGCAATGCCCCGACGGCGCTCTTCCGGCTTCTCGAATTGATTGCGGCGGGAGCGGGAACGCCGGCCCTCGTCCTCGGCTTTCCGGTCGGCTTTGTCGGCGCCGTCGAGGCGAAGTCGGCGCTCGCCCAATTCGGCCGCGGCCTCGCCTACGTCACGCTCCACGGCCGGCGCGGCGGCAGCGCCCTTGCCGCCGCCGCCGTCAACGCGCTCTTCGGGTACAGATGAAACGGTGGCTCACGATCGTCGGCATCGGCGAGGAGGGGCTCGCGGGCCTCAGCCCGGCGGCGCGCACCCTGATCGAGACCGCCGAAATCCTCGTCGGCGGCGCGCGCCATCTGGCGATGGTGCTGCAGGGCCCGGCCGAGCGGCAGCCTTGGGAGAGCCCGCTCAGGCGCTCGATCGGCCGCATCGCGGGCAACCGCGGCCGGCGGGTCGTGGTGCTGGCGAGCGGCGACCCGATGTGGTACGGCGTCGGCGTCACTCTCGCCCGGCGCTTCGCGCGCGAGGAGATGACGATCCTGCCGCATCTCGGCGTCTTCAGCCTCGCCGCCTCCCGGCTCGGCTGGCCGCTCGCCGAGTGCACGCTGCTCACCTTGCACGGCCGGCCGCTCGATATGCTGCGCCTGCATCTCGCGCCGAACCGCCGGATTCTCGTTCTCTCCGAGGACGGCGCGACCCCGGGCGCGGTCGCGGGCCTGCTGACCCGGCTCGGCTGGGGCGCGAGCGCGCTTGAGGTGTTGGCGCATCTCGGCGGCGAGCGTGAGGAGGCTTTCAGCGCCGAGGCGCGGCAGTGGGGCGAGCGCCGCGTCCCCGACCTCAACACGATCGCGCTCCTCTGCCGGCCGCAGCCGGGCGCCCGCATCCTGTCGCGGCTGCCCGGGCTTCCCGACGACGCCTTCGAGCATGACGGCCAGCTGACGAAGCGCGAAACCCGCGCCGCGACGCTTTCCGCTCTCGCGCCGCTGCCGGGCGAGACGCTGTGGGACATTGGCGCCGGCTGCGGCTCGATCGCGATCGAATGGCTGCGCGCGGGCGAGGGTTGCCGCGCCTTCGCCATCGAGAAGAACCCCGAACGGGCGGCGCTGATCGCGCGCAACGCCGCCGCGCTCGGCGTTCCCGGGCTGCGCATCGTCGCCGGTGCCGCGCCTGCTGCGTTGGCTGGGCTGCCCGACCCGGACGCGGTCTTTGTCGGCGGCGGGGTCGGCGGCGGCGACCTGCTGGCGGCCGCATGGGAGAGGCTCCTGGAGGGCGGCCGGCTCGTCGCCAACGTGGTGACCGCCGAGGGCGAGGCGCAGCTCCTCGATTGGCATGCCAGGCACGGCGGGATGCTGACGCGGCTCGCCGCGAGCCGCGCCGAGCGAGCCGGCGTGCATCATCTGTGGCGGTCTCTCGCCACCGTGACGCAGCTCGCAGCGACGAAGCCGGCCTGGGACGGCGGCCTGTCTTGAGCGAACCCTCGCCTGTCGCGGGAAGCGGCCGGGGACGCCGGCTCATCCCCTACGCGCTCCTCGCCCTGCTTTCGCTTGCGCTCTATCTGCCGGGGATCGCGGCGATCCCCGCTTTCGACCGCGACGAGGCGCGGTTTGCCGAGGCGAGCCGGCAGATGCTGGAGAGCGGCGACTTTGTCCGCATCCGCTTCCAGAACCAGGCGCGCGACAAGAAGCCGGTCGGCATCTATTGGCTGCAGGCGGCCTCGGTCGCGCTGTTCAGTGCGCCGCGGAGCCGGGCGATCTGGCCCTACCGGCTGCCTTCCGTCTTCGGCGCGACCGCCGCCGTCATGCTGACGCTCGCCCTCGGCCGCCGGCTCTTCCCGGAGAACCCCCATGCCGGCCCTGCCGCCGCGGTGCTGTTGGCCTCTTCCCTCGCCCTCGTTGCCGAGGCGCATCTCGCCAAGACCGATGCGATGCTCCTCGCCGCCGTCGCCGCCGCCCAGGCTTCGCTCGGCCTCGTCTACACCGAGGCGCGGGCCGGCCGCCGGCCGGGTTGGGGGCCGGCGCTCGTCTTCTGGATCGCGCAAGCCGTTGGGATGCTGTTGAAAGGCCCGGTGGCCCCCGTCATATCGCTGCTGACGCTCGCCAGCCTCGCGGTCGCCGATCGCGACATTCGCTGGGTCGCGGGCTTGCGGCCGATGGCGGGGCTGATCCTGGCGGCGGCGCTCGTCATGCCCTGGCTTTTCGCGGTCGAGCGGGCGACGCAGGGCCGGTTTCTCGTCGGCGCCCTCGGCCGCGATCTGTTGCCGAAGCTGTTGGGCGCAGAGGAATCGCACGGCGCCCCGCCCGGCTCTTATCTGTTGCTGCTGCCGGCGGCGTTCTGGCCCGGCTCGCTCTACCTGGTGCCGGCGCTCCATCGCGGCTGGCGGCGGCGCCGGGCGCCGGCGGAGCGGTTTCTGCTCGCCTGGCTCGTCCCGGCTTGGGCCTTGTTCGAGCTGGTGCCGACGAAATTGCCGCATTACGTGCTGCCGCTCTACCCGGCATTGGCGCTCTTCGCCGGCCGCGCGCTCGCTGAACTGCCCACCCTCGCCATGCCGCGCGGCGCCGCCTTCGCCGATCGCGCGGTCGCGGTTTTGTGGAGCCTCGCGACGCTCGCCCTTGCCCTCCTGCTCGTGGCGCTGCCGATGCGGCTCGGCCACGGCATGAGCATGGCGGCGATCGGCGGCGCGGCCCTGACGCTCGTCCTCGCCGGCGCGCTCCTTGTCGCCCGCCGCCGCTACGCGCTCGCGGCGCCGCTCGCCTTCGCGTTCGTCGCGACCCTCGCCGCCGTATTGCCCGGGCTCGACCGCTTGTGGCTCAGCCGCTCGGCGGCGGCGCTCGTCGCCCGCGACCCGCCGCCCGCCGGCGAGCCGCTCGTCTCGGTCGGCTACAGCGAGCCGAGCCTCGTCTTTCTGCTCGGCCCCGGGACCGCGCTGCTGACGCCGGGGAATGCGGCGGCGGCGCTCGCGCATGGCGGCAGAGCCCTCGTCGGCGAAAGCGATCGCGCGGCGTTCCAGGCGGCCCTCGCCGCAGGCGGCCTCCTCGGCCGCGCCGAGGGCGCGGTCTCGGGGCTCGATTATTCGACCGGAAGAAGGCTCGTCTTGACGCTTTACGCCGTGCGGCCGGGGTCGCGATGACCGGCCGGCTATTCGGGCTCGGCCTCGGCCCCGGCGACCCGGAACTCCTGACCTTGAAGGCCTTGCGCTTCTTGCGCGCCGCCGATGTCGTCGCCTATCCGGCGCCGCAAGCGGGCGAGAGCTTTGCCCGTTCGATCGTCGCCCGCTGGCTCGACCGGGGCCAGAGCGAGATCGCGATCCGTTTTCCGATGCGCCCCGGCCCGGTGCCCGCCGCCGCCTATGACGCCGGCGCGGCGGCGCTCGCCGCCGAACTCGGCCGCGGCCGCGATGTCGCGCTCCTCTGCCAGGGCGATCCGCTCGTCTACGGCAGCTTCATCGAGCTTTTCGCGCGCCTCGCCGGGCGCTGGGAGGTCGAGGTCGTCCCCGGCGTCTCCTCGATCTGCGCCGCCGCGGCGGCGGCGCGGCTGCCGCTCGCCAGCCGCGAGGCGAGCCTTTTGGTGCTGCCGGCGACGCTCGCCGAAGCGGACCTCGCCCGCCGCCTCATGACCGCCGATACGGCGGTGATCGTGAAGCTCGGGCAACATCTCGGCAAACTGCGCCGCGTCCTCGAAGGGCTGCGCCTCCTCGACCGGGCGATTTATGTCGAGCGCGCGAGCCTGCCGGAGGAGCGCATCCTACCCTTGGCCGCCGTCGAGGGCGAGGCCGCGCCTTATTTTTCGCTCGCGATCCTGCGGCCTCACAGCACCGAATCGACCCACTCGTAGAGCTTCGATTTCGGCAGCGCGCCGATCTTCGTGGCGGCGACCTTGCCGCCCTTGAAGAGGATCATCGTCGGGATGCCGCGGATGCCGTATTTCATCGGCGTCTGCGGGTTCTCGTCGATATTGACCTTGGCGACGGTGAGTTTTCCTGCCCTGTCGGTCGCCAATTCTTCTAGGAACGGGGCGACCATCTTGCAGGGCCCGCACCACTCGGCCCAAAAATCGACGAGGACGGGCTCGCTCGCCTGCAACACCGCGGTCTCGAAGGTGCTGTCGCTGACTGCTGTCGGTTTCATGCGATTGTCCTTCCGTACTGATGGCCGAAATTAGGGGTGCCGGAAAAGCCGCGTCAAGCGAGCCAGCCCTCCAGTCTTTCAGGGCTGACCGGCATCAATAGCGGGCCGTCCGTCCATAACAGCGCGCAGCGGATCTCGCGTCCGGGAAAGATCCGCGCAAGCGCGGCGCGATAGATCGCGAGCTGCCGCAGATAGCTGGGCGCGACCTCCGCCTCGCTCGCCGGCGCCGGCCGCAATGTCTTGAAATCGACGATCAGCACGCGGGTCGCGTCGACAACGAGCCGGTCGATCTGGCCGGCGACGGCATGGCCGTCGATGAGTCCCGTCAACGGCACCTCGGCGAGCGAGCCGGGCGCGAAGAGCGGCGCGAAATCGGGGTGCCGCAGGACGGCGAGCGCCTCGCGGCGGATTTCGTCCTGCGCCGCCGCATCGAGGCCGTGCGTCGGCGCTGCGAGAAAGCGCCGCGCCGCGCTCTCGCGTTCCGCTTCCGGCAGATCGGGAAGGCTCTGCAACAGCCGGTGGATAATAAGGCCGCGCTTGAAGCGGTCGCGGCCGTCCCTGGCGAGCGGCGACAAGGGGGCGGGCTCGGGCTCGGCCGGGCGTGATGGGACGAGCGGCTTCGGCGGGTCGGGTTCGGGCGGGGCCGGCCGGTCGAGCCAGTCCGGCAGGGGATCCGCGCCGAGCGCCGGCGCCGCCTGCTTGCTGCGCTCCGGATCCGCGGTCTGCGCCGCGGCCAGCCGCAGTCCTTCGCCCGTCCAGCCGTCGCGGCCGATCGACGCGGTGGCATCGAATGGAAAGGGTTCGGCGATGGCGGCGAGCCCGTCGCGGCACAGGGTGTGCCAGCACAGCTCGGTCGGCGGCCGCCGCGTCTGCCAGCCGCAGATGTAGAGCCGATCCTGCGCCCGCGTCAGCCCGACATAGAGGAGGCGGCGATACTCCTCCAGCTGCCGGCGGCGCATCGCCTCGCGTTCGGCGGCATAGGGCGGCACCGCGACATCGGCGCGCGGGCGCCACAGCGGCAGCCTGTCCTTTTCGCTCCACAGCAAGCTCGAGGGCGGGTTCGGCACCTGCATCGTGTCCGGCAGGAAGATGATCGGCGCTTCGAGGCCCTTGGCGCCGTGCACCGTCAGCATCCGCACCTCGTCGCGCGGACGCGCCCCGAAATCGCGCTTCACTTCGCTGTCGCCGGCGGCGAGCCAGTGGAGAAACCCTTGCAGCGAGGGCACGTGCTCGCGTTCATAGGCGAGCGCCAGCGCGAGGAACTCCTCGATCGGGTCGGCGGCCTCGGGCCCGAGGCGCTCGAGAATGACCCGCCGTCCGCCCTCGGCGCCGAGGATCTCGGCGTAAAGCTCGTAAGGCGGTGTGAAATCGGCGCGCGCGAGCAGGCCCGCGAGCCGTTCGGCCGACTGCCGCAACAGATCGTCCCGGCGCGCCGCTTCGCGCAGCCTCTGCCACAGGGTTTTCGCAGCCCGGCCGTAGGCGAGGTCGAAGAGCCTCCCCTCGTCGATCCCGAAAAGCGGGCCCTTCAGCACGGCCGCGAGCGTCAAATCGTCTTCGGGCAAGAGCAGGAAGCGGCCGAGCGCGGCCAGGTCCTGCACGGCGAGTTCCTTGCCGAGCAACAGGCGGTCGGCGCCGGCCACCGGGATGTCGCGCGCCTTCAATTGGCGCACCAGCTCGCCGAGGAAGAGGGTGCGCCGCCGCACCAGCACCATGATGTCGCCGGCTCGGATGGCGCGGCCGCGCGCCTCGAGCCGCTCGCCGCCCGCGAGCCAGCCGCCGATCGTCGCGGCGATCGCGGCGGCGAGCCGGGCATAGGGTTCGGCGGTGCGGCGGCGGGCGACCGGCAGTGCGTCGGGGTCGGGGGTCTCCGGTTCCGGCGCGACCGGCGGCCACAATTCGACGACCCCCGCTTGCCCCTGGCGGTGGGCGCGGTGGCGGATGTCGCCGCCTTCCAATGCGACGCCGTCGCGCGCCGCCTCGCCGCGGAAAATCGCGTCGACCGCGCGCAGCACCGGCTCGGTCGAGCGGTACGAAACATCGAGCGGCACGATCCGCCACTTCTGCCGGGCGGCGTCGACCCGCGCCTCGAAATGCCGGCGCATCGTGAGGAAGGCGCGCGGGTCGGCGCGCTGAAAGCTGTAGATCGACTGCTTCGCGTCGCCGACCGCGAAGATCGTGCGCAAGCTCTCGCGCGCTCCCTCGCCGGCAAAGAATTCCTGCGCCAGCGCGGCGACGATCTCCCATTGCTCGGGGTTGGTGTCCTGCGCCTCGTCGATCAGGATGTGGTCGAGCCCGCCGTCGAGCTTGAACAACACCCACGGGGCGACCTCGGGCCGCCGCAAGAGGTTGCGCGTCGTTTCGATCAGATCGTCGTAATCGAGGAGCCCCGTCGCCCGCTTGTGACGGTCGTAGGCGCGCAGCACGGCGGCGCCGAGGCGCGCGAGCGCGAGGCTCGCCTCGCCGATCGCCACCGCCGCGCGCGCGGTCGCGAATTCCTTGACCCGCTGCGCCTCGATCTGGAGTACCGGCAGGCATGCCGCCGACTTGTTGGCGAGGCGGTGGCGGATCTCGCCGCCCTCGGTCAGGAAGATCTGCACGTAATCGGAGAGGAGCGCCGGCCGATCGGCGGCGCTGGCGCACCAGGGCGCGAGGATTGCGGCATGCCCGCGGTCGCTCTTGCCGCCCTCGGCGAGCGCCCTTGCCGCCGCGGCGAGCGCGGCGAGGGCGCCGCCGGCGCAGAAGGCTTCGAGGAGCGATTGCGGGCTCGCCTCGCCCGGCAGCGACAGGTGCCGCCAGATCTTCGCGCGCAGCGGGCCGAGGCCGCCCTCGAGCGCCGCGCGCAACTTGCCGCGCTCGCCGACGAGCGCCGTCAGCAATTGCTGGAAGCGCTCCTCCGTCATGTACCGGGTGAGGCTCGCGAGCGCTTCGGCGAGGCCGCGGTCCGCGCTGTCGCGGGCGGCGGCGATGACGGTTTCGCCGGCCTCGGCGAGCGCTTCCTGCGCGCTCCTCTCGTCGAGCACGGCGAATTCGGGCGACACGCCGGCCTCGAGCGGAAAACGGCGCAACAGCGACTGGCAGAAGGCATGGATGGTCGCGATCTTGATGCCGCCCGGGGCATCGAGGACGCGCGCGAAGAGCTGCCGGGCGCGCGCGAGATAAATCTCGTCCGGGTCGTGCCCGGTCAGCTCCACGAGTTCGCCCGCGAGCGCGCCGTCCGGCAGCGTCGCCCAGATGGCGAGGCGCTCGTTGAGCCGGTTCGCCATTTCCGCGGCGGCCGCACGGGTGAAGGTGAGGCACAGGGTACGCGTCGGGTCGGTGCCGCCGAGCATCAGCGCCAAAAGGCGGTCGGTCAGCACCTTGGTCTTGCCGGTGCCGGCCGAGGCCGCGACCCATACCGAGGCCTCGGGGTCGATCGCCCGGCGCTGCGGGCTGTCGCGCTCCTCCGGGCTCACCATTCCTCGTCCTCGCCCTCGTCGAGGCGCTCCAGGTGCTCGTAGTCGGAATAGCGCGGTTTCAGATGCGGCGCCGGCACCGCCAGATAGGCAGTGGCCGGATCGTCGAAGGCGTCGATCAGCCGCCGCACCCGGCCAAGCGCGCGGTCGACGAGGCGGCCGGGGTCGCCGCCGTCGATCTGCTTCCTCTCGCCGGCCGGTTCGCGCCCGGTGAGCCGCCAGTATTCGAGCCGCGCCGGCACGCCGCGAAGCTCGCCGAAGCCGCCGTCGCGCAGGATCGCGCCTTCGAGCGGCAGCTGCGCGGCAAGGCTCGCCTCGATCTCCCATTTCTGCGGCAGCGAGCCGGTCTTGTAATCGATGATGGCGAACCCGCCGTCGCGCAGGCGGTCGATGCGGTCGGCCTTGGCGGTCAGCGTGAACGGGCCGCCGCGCGCCGCGATGGGAAGGCTGCCGCGGCACTCGCCGAGGCTGCCTTCGAGCTCCCGCCGGTAAATGCCCTCCGCGGCCAAGAGCCACTCGACGACGCGCGCGAAGCGCGGCCACCAGAAGGCCCAGACGCCGGGCCGCGACAGCCATGCGCCGAAGCAGTCGCGGCCGATCCGGATGAGCTCCGTGCGGGCCTCGGCCACGGGCGGCAGGTCGCGCGGAAAGCGCTTCAGGAACTGGTCGAGGGCGTCGTGGATGATGCTTCCGAGTTCGGCGAAGCTCGGATCTGCGTCGAGCGGGTCGAGGGCCGTCAGATCGAGAATGTGGCGCGCGTAGATGGCGTAAGGATCGCGCATCCAGGTCTCGATCTGGGTCACCGAGAGCCGGCGCGGGCGGGCGGCGAGCGGCGGGCGCGGCTCCGCCGGCGCGAGCGGGCGATAGCCGCGCGGCATATCGATCCTCGCCGCCGCTTGGCGGATCTCCCGTTGGGCGATCCCTGCGTCGCCGGCGAGCGCCTCTTCGAGGCCGACCGCGCGCAATACCGCGTCGAGGCGAAGCAGCCAGCGCGACGGCACGGTCGGCACGCCTTCGCGCCGCGCCGCGCGGGTCAGCGCCACCTCGGGCGCGCCCAGCCCTTGCGCGAAATCATGCGCGGCGATGCCGACCGCCCGCTCGGGAAGCGCGAGGCCGAATTCGCTGCGCATCTGCCGCGACATCCACGGGTCGTGCGCGGCGACGGCCGGCCAGGTGCCTTCGTTGAGCCCGCCGAGGACGAGCAGGTCCGGCTGCTGCAGGCGCGCCTCGACGAGCCCCCAGATCGAAAGCCGCGGGTGGCGCCCGTAAAGGGGCCGCACGACGGCGCCGGCGGCGAGCGCCTCGAAGAGCGCCGGATAATGCCGGCCGGGGATCGCCGGAAAGTCGCCGCCGGCCGCGATCAGCTCGTGGCAGAAACGGGCCGCGCTCTCGCCCGCCGCCTCGCGCCACAGGCGCTCGGGTCCGCTTTCCTCGGCATTCGCGGCGAGCCGCTCGGCGGCCGCGACATGCGCCGCGACAAGGGCGGCTAGCGGCACTTCCTCGGCGCCGAGCAGCGCCGGGAAATCGCCGAGGCAGGCCTCGATGCGGCGAACGAAACGCGCGAGCGCCTTTTTGCCGTTGCCGAGCGCGGCCAGAAGCCCCTCGACACCGGGCGCCGGGCGCGGCCCCCTGATCGCCCGGTCGAGCCGGCGCGCGAGATCGCGGAACTGCTCCGGCCGCATGCCGCCGGCGGCGAGGGGGTGCTTGAGGGCGGCGCAGAGCGGCACCGGCGCCAATCGGCTCTGGGCCAACTCGACGACGAGGCGCAAAAGGGCGCCGGGCGGCGTGCGGTTGAGCGGCAACCCGGCGGAATCGTCGATATCGATGCCCCAGCGGCGCAATTCCGCGGCGACCCGGCGGGCCAGCTCGCGGTCCGGCGTGACGAGCGCGGCGGTCGCCGCCGGCTCCTCCAGCTTTTGCCGCATCAGCAACGCGATCGTCAGCGCCTCGTCCTCGGCGGTGGTGCACTCGAAGCGCCTCAGCCCCGCCAGCGCATCGGGGCTTTCCGGCCCGAGGCGGCGCCAGTGATGCGTCGCCTCGGGCGGCCGCAGCGCCTCGGCGACGAGCCGCAGCCGACGCGCGCGCGGCGACGCCGTCGGCTGCTCTCCCGCGGGCCAGTCCCGCACCTCGACGGGCGCCGCTTCCAGCTCTTTCAAGAGCAGTGCCAGCAAATGTTGCGGATGCGCCTCGTCGGCTTCGATGCCGGCCCAGTCCGCGGCCTCGCAAAAGCGGTCGAGGCCGGGCAGCACGACCGCGCCCTGCGGCAGCCCGGCGACGACCGAGATTAGCTCGGAGAGCGCCGGGATGCCGCCGACGAGGCCGGCGGCGATGACCGGGTCGGCAGGCGGGCAGGCGCGCCACAGCGCCGCCTGCCGTCGCAACAGGCGGTTGCGCCGGTCGGCCGGGTCGAGCGCGCCCTCGGCGGCGAGCACTTCGGGCCACGCGCCCGGCAGGATCTCGAGAAAGTTGTGCACGATCTGCCAATGCTCGGCATGGTTCGCCGGGACGAGATCGGCAAGCCGCGAGAAGTCGGCGCCCGCGGTCGCGGCTTCGTCGAGAAAGCGGGCGAGGGCGACGGCGAGGGCGGCGGCCTGGCCGGGCAGCAGCGGTTCATCCAGCGTCCCCTCGCTCCAGCGCAGCACCAGCTGCGCCAGAACGAGCCGGCGCCGCAATTCCGGGATCGCCGGCGGCAGCGCCAGCGCCTCCTCCTCCGCCCCGCTCTGGCCGAGCGACAGTTCGTCGGCGTCGAGATCGCCGATCGCGCGCAGGCGCGGCAGCAACAGCGGCGCGCCTTCGGCGCGGCCGGGCGCGGTCGTCGCGAGAAAGCTCTCGCGCAATGCCCTGACCGCCCGCCGCGTCGGCAACAGGATCGTGATGCGCGGCAGATACAGCGGGTCGCCGCCGCCGATCCCCAGGATTCCCGAGGCGAGGGCCGGCAGAAACGGGCGGTCCGGCGCGATCGTGTAGAGCTTTGGCGGCAACGGCCGCGCTACCGCTCGATCCGGTGCGAGGCGAGGCGCTCGCGGGTCGCCCTCAGCCCCTCCGGCGTGCCGATGTGAAACCATTCGCCGTCATGCACGAGCGCGGCGAGGCGGCCCGCCGCCTCGGCCCGGTCGAAGAGCTTGACGAGCGAGAAGACCGGCTCCTCGACGCCGTCGAACAGGCGGCGGTGCAACAGTTGAATGCCGGCGAAGAGATAAGGCGCGATCTCGCGCTCGCGCCGCCGGCGCGGCCGGCCGAGCGGGTCGAGGAAATAGTCGCCGTCGCCCTCATAGCCGACCGCCGACACCGTCTTCTGCAACAGCAGGATCGCGTCCATGTGCCGCGGGTCGAAGGCGCGGGCGAGGCGCGTGAGCGCGTAATCCCGGCCGTCGAGCCAGAAGACGTCGCCGTTGAGGACGTAGAACGCCTCGCCCAGGAGCGGCAGCGCGTGCCGCACGCCGCCGCCGGTATCGAGCAATTTTTCCTCGCGCGACAATTTGATTTTTGGCCGCTCGCGGCGCGCGAGCCGCCCCTCCAGCATCGCCGGCTTGTAGTGGAGGTTGACGACGACATCCTCGACCCCCGCCAGTTCCAGCCGGTCGATCGCATGGTCGAGGAGCGTCTTGCCGGCGATCTCGACGAGCGGCTTCGGCAGCGATTCGGTCAGGGGGCGCAGCCGTGTGCCGAGGCCGGCGGCCAGCACCATCGCCTGTTTCGGCGGCCCGCTCATCGGCTGCTTCGAGGATCCGGGGCGCGCCGCCTCGCCGGCGGCAGATGGCGGTCGAGCCAGCGCGCAATCGGGGCGAGGGCGGGCTCGCGCAGATCCTCCTCGAGCAGCCGCCAGACGCGCGGAATGTGCGGCAGGTAGTGCGGCTTGCCGTCGCGCCGCCACAGGCGCGTGAAGATGCCGATGATCTTGGCGTTGCGCTGGGCGGCGAGGATCGCGGCGGCCTGCCGGAAGTGGGCGCGGTCGCGCCCCGGGAAGGCGTCGAGATAGCGCTCGGCTGCGCGCTCGCGCAGGGCCGGCGGCACGTCGCGCCGCGCGTCTTCGAGCAGCGAGACGAGATCGTAGGCGGGGTGCCCCACCACCGCGTCCTGGAAATCGAGCAGCCCGCAGCCGCGCACGCCGGGCCGGTCCGCCAGCAGCATCAGATTATCGACATGGTAGTCGCGCAAGACGAGGGTAGGGGGCGAGGGCGCAGCCTCCCGCAAGACGCCGCGCCACAGCCCGAGATAGTCGTCGCGCGCCGCCGCGCCGAGCCGCTCGCCCGTCGCCGCCGGATAATACCAGTCGGCAAGGAGCGCCGCCTCGGCGAGGAGCCGAGCTTCGTCGTAGGGCGGCAAATCCGGGGCGCCCATGGCCGCGACGGCCTGTTGCAGCGCGACGAGGGTGTCGACCGCAAGGCGATAGAGCGCTTCTTCGTCGGCGCCGCGCGCGATGAGGCGCGTATAGGTGTCGTCGCCGAAATCTTCGACGAGCAGGAAGCCGCCGGCGCGGTCCTCCGCCATCACTTCGGGGGCGCTGAAGCCGAGGCGCCGCAGCAGCGCCGCGACCGCGATGTACGGCCCGACCTCTTCCTGCGGCGGCGGAGCGTCCATCAGGACGGCGCGGCGGCCGCCATCGACGAGGCGATGATAGGTGCGGAACGAGGCGTCGGCGGTGAGCGGCCGGGGGGTCACGCCGCGCCAGCCGCTCATGTCGAGGAAATGCCGCATCGCCTGCTGCCGCGGCGCTGTCTCGGCGAGGGGCGCGAGCGTGGCTGAGCTAGGCATCGGCGGTCATTCGGGAGAGCCGCTGCCGCCATGCCGCGCCGCCCGAAAGCGTCGCGCGCCGGGATTGCGGCGCGTCGCCGAAGGCGAGGCCAACCGCCAGGCGCCGCCGCGGCAGCAGGGGGCCGAGCCGTTCCGGCCATTCGATCAGCGAGATGCCTTCGGCAAAAGCCTCTTCGATGCCGAGTTCCCAGGCTTCCTCCGCCGCTTCCAGGCGATACAGGTCGAAATGCCACACCGCCGCGCCGGGCAAGTCATAGACCTGAACGAGCGTGAAGGTGGGGCTCGGCACTTCCTCGCCGCCGCCGCGGGCGCGGATGAAGGCGCGCGCGAAGCTCGTCTTGCCGGTCCCGAGCTCGCCGCAAAGGGCGATCACGTCGCCCGCCCGGGCATGCGCGGCGAGCCCCTTCGCGAGCGCCCCGGTCGCCGCCTCGTCCGGCAAGTCTATGCTGATCGTCACCTAAGCGTTGTATATCGTCGGCCCAATTACCCGCAAGATCTGCTTGGCTGCCCCGCGCCGCGCCTTGGCGCCTATCCCGCGCGGCGCTATGCTCCCCCGGATGCAGAACGCTCGCCATAGCGCCGATGTGGCGATCATCGGCGCTGGCCCCGTCGGCCTTTTCGCGATCTTCGAATGCGGCATGCTCAACATGCGCTGCTGCCTGTTCGACGCGCTCGAAGTGCCCGGCGGGCAATGCGCCGCCCTCTATCCGGAAAAGCCGATCTACGACATCCCGGGATTCCCGCGAATCGGCGCGGCCGAGCTGGTGGCCCAGCTCGTCGAGCAGGCCGCGCCCTTTGATCCCGACTACCGGCTGGGGAGCGCGGTCACCGGGCTGGAGCGGACGGAAGCGGGCTTCGTCGTTGCGAATGCGGCCGAAGAGCGCGTCGCGGTGCGCGCCGTCGTCATCGCCGCCGGGGCCGGCGCCTTCGGGCCGAACCGGCCGCCGCTTGCCGGCCTCGAAGCCTTCGAGGGCAGCAGCGTCTTCTACCTGGTGCGGCGCCGCGAGGATTTCCGCGGCCGCCGCGTCGTCATCGCCGGCGGCGGCGATTCCGCGGTCGATTGGGCATTGTCGCTCGCCGAGGCCGCCGAGCAGGTGACGCTCGTCCACCGCCGCGCCAAATTCCGCGCCGCCCCGCAATCGGTCGAGCGGCTCCACGAACTGGCGCGATCGGGCCGCGTCGAAATCGTCGTCCCCTACCAGCTCTCGGCGATCGAAGGAAAGGGCGGCGAACTCGAAGCCGTGGTCGTCGCCGATCTCGACGGCGGGACGCGGCGCATCGCCGCCGACCGGCTGCTCGCCTTGTTCGGGCTCGCGACCGATCTCGGGCCGCTCGCCGCCTGGGATCTCGCGCTCGACCGCGACCGCGTCGCCGTCGATCCGGCGACCTGCGCGACCTCGCGGCCGGGCGTCTTCGCGATCGGCGACATCGCGAGCTATCCGGGCAAGCTGAAGCTGATCCTCTCCGGCTTTGCCGAGGCGGCGATGGCGGCGCACGCGATCCACCCGCTCGTCCATCGGGGCCAGCCGCTGCATTTCGAATATTCGACGACGAAAGGCGTGCCGGGGCGCTGACGGCGCCCCCGGCCGGCTCAGCGGGCGGCGGTTGCGGCGGCGGCCGGGGTCGCCGGCAGCCGGCAGATCACCCGCGTTCCCTCGCCCGGCGCCGATTCGAGCGTGACGCTGCCGCCGTGCAGCTCGATGAGGCTCTTGACGAGCGACAGCCCGAGGCCGGCGCCGGATTGGCGGGCGCGCCGGTCGCCGCGCTCGAACTTCTCGAAAACCCGGCCGTGATCCGTCGCGGCAATGCCGATCCCGGTGTCGGCGACGGTCAGCACCACCTCGCTGCCCAACCGCTCCGCCGCGATCGTGATCGTGCCGCCCGGCGGGGTGAACTTGACGGCGTTCGACACCAGGTTGAAGAGCGCCTGCCGCAGCCGCCGCTCGTCGCCCTCGATGGTGCCGACATCGGGGGGATAGCGGGCGAGAAGCGTCAATTCCTGGCTGCGCGCCCGCTCGCGGGTCAGGGTCAGCACGCTTTCGATGATCGCGGACAGGTCTGTCTCGGCCGTCTCCAGCACCATATAGCCCGCCTCGATCGTCGCCAGATCGAGGATGTCGTTGATCAGCGTCATCAGCTGCTGCGCACCGTCGAGGATGCCGCGGCTGTATTCGAGCTGCCGCGGGTTGAGGTCGCCGAAATAGCGGTTCGCCAGGATCTCGGCGAAGCCGATCACGGCGTTGAGCGGCGTGCGCAATTCGTAGGACACGTTGGCGATGAACTCGCTCTTCAGCCGGTCCATGGTCTCCAGGGCCTCGTTGCGCTCGCGCAATGCCCGCTCGACCCGCGCCGTGTCGCTGACATCGAGGCAGGTGAACAGCATGTTGCCGTCGGGCAGCGGCACGGTGGCGAGTTGCAGGCTCGAACCGTCGCGCCGCTCAAGCGGCTCGATCGATGGCGCGCGGGTCGTGATCTTCTCGATGATGTCCGCCTTTCGCGCCGGCCAGTCGGCGCCGCCGTCGAGATAGGGGCGCACCTTCTCGACGATGTCGGCGATGTGCGGCTCGCCCGCGAGGTCGCCCTCCTTCAACCCCCAGATCTGGCGGTATGCCGGGTTGTGCAGCTTCATTCGGCCGTCGCTGCCGAAGACCGCGATCCCTTCGTGAAGGTTGTCGAGGGTTGCGCGCTGCACCTCGGCGAGCGTGTTGTAGGATCGCTCCAGCGCCAGCCGGTCGGTCACGTCCTCATAGACGAAGGTGAGGCCGCCGAACGGGTGCGGCGTCATCAAGAGGCGCAAGGTGCGCCCGTCGGGCAGGTGGAGGAGTTCCTCCAACGGCTCGATCAGCGACGTGAAAAGCTCGATGTGCTCACGCTTGAAGGCCGGAAAATCGGTGACTTCGGGGATATGCCGCGCTTCGCGTAGCCGCTCCAGGACCTCGTCGAGCAGGGGCTCCGCCGCCAGCCACTCCTCCTCGATGCCCCACAAGGCGGCGAAACCGGCGTTGGCGAATTTCAGTCGCCGGTCGGCGCCATAGATGGCAACCGCCGTTTGGATGCTCTCGAGCACTCCGGCATGCGCCTCGATGTGCCGGGAAAGCTCGGTCTCGGCGGTCTCGACGTCGGTGCGATCGACGGCGTAGCCGATCGTGCCGCCGGTCGGAACCGGGATCTCGGTGATTTCGACGAGCCGGCGCTCGCCGGCGATCACCAGATGACGCCGTTCGCTGCGCGGCCCGGAAAGGGCGCTCGCGGCAAAGCGCAGCGCCTCCTCGCGGCCGCCGCGCGCGGCGAGCTCGCGGGCTTCGGCGATGACGGTGTCGCGCGAGGCGTCGAGCGCGGCGGCGTAAGCCGGGTTGCAGTCGACGATCGCAAGGTCCATGCCGCGCTGCCACATCGGCAGCGGCATCGCGTCGAAAACCTCGCCGAGGCGCGCGAGCCGCGCCTCGTCCTGCGCGCGGGCGCTTTTCTCGGCGATTTCGGCGGAGACATCGGCGAGCCACAGCACGCTGCCGCCCGCCGCGGTGCGCCGGCCGTCGATCCGGTACGCGGCGCCCGCCCTTGCCGTCGCGACCGTCGAGAACGGAATGCCGTCGGCGGTGAGCGCGGAGCGCGCCGCTTCTATGCGCGCCGCCTCGCCGTTATCGAAGCGGCCGAGGAAATCGCGGTAGCTCGGGGTCCCGATCGTCGCCGCCTGGCCGAGCCCGCTCGCCGCCTCAGCCGCCTCGCCCGGCCGCCAGTGAAAGGCGGCGAGCGGGCTCGTTTCAGCGAGGCCGGCGAGTTCGTCGCGCTGCCGCGCGCACTCGACGGCGGCGTTCTCGATCGCCCGCCGCCGCCGGCGGGCATCGAACAGCAACGCGCCGAGAAGCACAACGACGAGAACCAATCCGCCGGCGAGGCCGATCACGCCGCACGTCCCCCCTGTCATCCCGCCGGACACTATTTTGCCCTAACGCGGCGCGATATTCGATCGTTTCGGCGATTGACAAGATATGACGATCGTGCCGCGCGAGCCCGCGGCTCAGTAACGATAGTGCTCCGGCTTGAAGGGGCCGGCGCGGTCGAGGCCGAGATAGCGCGCCTGCGCGGGGTTGAGCCTTGTCAGCTTGGCGCCGAGCTTGGCGAGGTGCAGCGCGGCGACCTTCTCGTCGAGATGCTTCGGCAGCACGTAGACTTCGTTTCCGTATTTGCCGTGGTTGGTCCACAGCTCGATCTGCGCCAGCACCTGGTTGGTGAAGGAGGCGCTCATCACGAAGCTCGGATGGCCGGTCGCGCATCCGAGGTTGACGAGCCGGCCCTTGGCCAGGACGATCAGCCGCTTGCCGTCGGGGAAGACCACCTCGTCGACCTGCGGCTTTACCTCTTCCCACGGGTAGTTGCGCAGCGAATCGATCTGGATCTCGCTGTCGAAGTGGCCGATGTTGCAGACGATGGCGCGGTCCTTCATGTGCCGCATGTGGTCGATCGTGATGACGTCGATGTTGCCGGTCGCGGTGACGAAGATGTCGCCCGCGGGCGCCGCCTCGTCCATCGTCGTCACCTGATAGCCCTCCATCGCCGCCTGCAGCGCGCAGATCGGATCGACTTCGGTGACCAGCACCCGCGCGCCCTGGCCGCGCAAGCTCGCCGCCGAGCCCTTGCCGACGTTGCCGAAGCCGCAGACGACGGCGACCTTGCCGGCGAGCATCACGTCGGTCGCCCGCTTGATGCCGTCGATGAGGCTCTCGCGGCAGCCGTAGAGGTTGTCGAACTTCGACTTGGTGACGCTGTCGTTGACGTTGATCGCCGGCGCCTTGAGCGCGCCTGTCCGCATCATCTCATAAAGCCGGCCGACGCCGGTCGTCGTCTCCTCCGAGATGCCGCGGACGCCTTCGAGCAGGTCGTGGTGGTTCTCGTGCAGGATCTTGGTCGCGTCGCCGCCGTCGTCGAGGACCATGTTCGGGGTCCAGCCGGCAAAGGGGCCCTCGGCCGGCCCGCGCAGGGTCTGCTCGATGCACCATTCGTATTCCTCTTCGCTCTCGCCCTTCCAGGCGAAGACCGGGACGCCCCGCGCCGCCATCGCGGCGGCCGCGTGGTCCTGCGTCGAGAAGATGTTGCACGAGCTCCAGCGCACGCTCGCCCCGAGATGCATCAGGGTCTCGATCAGCACCGCGGTCTGGATCGTCATGTGCAGGCAGCCGACGACGCGCGCGCCTGCGAGCGGCCGGGCGGCCCCGAATTCCTCGCGCAGCGCCATCAGCCCGGGCATCTCGGTCTCGGCGATCGCGATCTCGCGCCGCCCCCAATCGGCGAGCGAGATGTCGGCGACCTTGTAGTCGTGGCTGTCGGGCATCGGACCGTCTCTCCTCGATGGGGGCTGAACAGAGAGATATAGAGATATCTTTATGTCGTCAATTGACTGAGACGACCGAGGCCCAGTTCGGCGGAACGGCCGCGCTCGCGGATGTCGGCGGGGATGGTCACCTGACCCTTGGAGGTAATGCGCATGCCCGCCTTCAATGCGGCCAGGCGACGGCGTTGAAATCGTCGAGGAGGGCGGCGATGCGGCCCGAATCGGTCTGGTCCATGATCGCCCGCGCGCGCCGCGTCGCGGCCACCATGTCGAGGCTGCGGATGCGCTGCTTGACGCGCGGGATGTTGCGCGGCGACATCGACAGGTTGCGCAGCCCGAGGCCGAGCAGGAGGGCCGTGTAGCGCGGCTCGCCCGCCATCTCGCCGCAGACGCTGACCGGCATATGGTGGCGCAACGCCGCCGCGACGGCGAATTGGATGAGGCGCAAGACGGCCGGGTGCAGCGGGTTGTAGAGGTAGGCGACCTCCTCGTCGCTGCGGTCGATGGCGAGGGTGTACTGCACGAGGTCGTTGGTGCCGATGGCGAAGAAATCGGCCTCGGCCGCGAGCGCGTCGGCGGCGAGCGCGGCCCCCGGCACCTCGATCATCGCGCCCAGGGGGGGCAGCGCGCTCGGCAGCTTGACGCCGCGCCGCTTCAGTCGCCGCGCTACCTGATCCATCGCCGTGCGCACTTGGCGGATCTCGCCCGCATTCGAGATCATCGGCAACAGGATGCGCACGGGCCCGTCGCAGGCGGCGCGCAGCATCGCCGCGAGCTGCGCGTCCAACAGCCGCCGATCCTTCAGCGACAGGCGAATGGCGCGCAAGCCGAGCGCCGGGTTCGCCGGCTCGTTGCCGGTATAGTCCGAGAGGGACTGCGCGATCTTGTCGCCGCCGACATCGAGCGTGCGGATCGTCACCGGCTTTCCCTCCATGCCGCGCACCAAGGCCGAGAAGACGGCGTACTGCTCCTCTTCGCCCGGCAGGTCGTCGCGGTTCATGTAGAGGAATTCCGAACGCACCAGGCCCAGCCCAACGGCCCCGTTGGCGAGCGCCTGGTCGAGCTCGATCGGCAATTCGAGATTGCCTTCGAGCGCGATCTCGAGGCCGTCGCGGCTCACCGCCGGGAGCTTTTTGAGCCGTGCGAGGTTCTTCTGTTCGCGAACGAGCGCATCGCGCCGCGTCTCGTATTCGCGGATCGTGTGCGGCGACGGATCGATGATGACCGTCCCTTCGCTGCCGTCGATCAGCACCCTCTCGCCGCTCTTCGTGCGTTCGAGCAGCCCCTCGACGGCGAGCACCGCCGGCATGCCCAATGCGCGGGCGACGATGGCGGTATGGCTTTCCGCGCCTCCGAAGACCGTCGCGAAGCCGGCGATGCGCTGCGGGTCCATGACCGCGGCGTCGGCCGGGCTGATTTCCTCGGCCAGCACGAGCGCCCCTGCGGTCGCCGGCGAATAGGCGAGATAGGGCTTCTTGATCAGGTTGCGGATAAGGCGCGCGCCGACGACGCGGATGTCCTCGATGCGGGCCGCGAGGTAGGCGTCCGGCATCTTGGCGAAAGTCTCGCCGAGACCGGCGATCTCGATCTGAACGGCGCGCTCGGCATTGAGGCGCGCCTTGGCGATGCGGGCGTCGACGCCGCGGGTGAGGCGCGAATTCGCCAGCATCGCGATATGCGCGTCGAACAGATAGCCGATCTCCTCGGCGGCGGAGCCCGGCAGGGTCGCCGCCCGCGCCTTGAGCTTGCGCAATTGTTTGAGCGCGGCGTTCTTGGCTTCGGCGAAACGCGCCTGCTCGCCTGCGACCTCGGCTTCCGGGATATGCCTCTCGCTGACCGGCAGCTCGTCGGCCACGCCGATATAGGCGGGGCCGATCGCGATCCCCGGGGAAACGCCCAGACCCGATAATCTGCGCTCCGCGCCGGCACTCTGCCGGGTGCCGCCGCAGCTGTCCTCAAGCCTCATCGAATTTGCATTCGATCAGATCGGCGAGGGCCGTCACCGCCGCCTGCGCTTGTCGCCCGGTGGCGGTCAACTCGACGATCGTTCCGGCGGCGGCGGCCAGCATCATCAGCCCCATGATCGAGCGGCCGGATACTGCCGTGCCGTTCTTGCGCACCATGACCTCGGCGTCGAATTGCGCCGCGGTCTTGACGAAGCGGGCGGCGGCGCGCGCATGCAGGCCTTTCTGGTTGCAGATCGTCGCGAGCCGGCGGGCGGTCGGGCCCGGCGAGGGCGCGGCGGCGCCCCCGTCCTTGACGCCCGAACCGTCGTTCATCGGCGCGCGTCGCTCAACAGCTGCGAGGCGACGTTGATGTATTTGCGCCCGGCCTCCTGCGCGCCGAGCACCGCCCGTTCGATGCTTTCGCTCTGCCTGAGGCTCGCGAGCTTGATCAGCATCGGCAGGTTGATGCCGGCGATCACCTCGATCTTGGCGCGGTCCATGACCGAGATCGCGAGGTTCGACGGCGTGCCGCCGAACATGTCGGTCAACAGGACCGCGCCGTCGCCGCTGTCGACCTCGGCGATCGAGCGCAGAATGTCGAGCCGGCGCGCCTCCATGTCGTCGTCCGGGCCGATGCAGACCGCGGCAATCTGCGATTGCGGGCCGACGACGTGCTCGAGCGCGGCGACAAACTCCGCCGCGAGCCGTCCATGCGTCACCAGCACCATGCCGATCATCAGTCCCTCTAGAGCTTCCTCTGGTGGGGTCGCGCCTTCCCGGCCGCGGCGGCTCACACGGCCGCGAGGGATGCCTCCGCTCGCGCCGGCGCGGCCGAGCCGGACGGCGGGATGTGACGGTGCTCGAGCTCCGCCGGCCACCCGTCGCCGCGGACGAGAGAGGCGAGACGCTCGGCGACGTAGACCGAACGATGCCGCCCGCCGGTGCATCCGACCGCGATCGTCAGATAGCTCTTGCCTTCCTTTTCGTAGCGCGGCAACAGCGGGCGCAGCCATTGCCACAAGCCGTCGAGAAAAGGCTGCAAAACAGGGTCCCTGGCGATATGGGCGGCGACGGCCGGATCGAGCCCGGTGAGCCCGCGCAACGGCGCGACGTAATGCGGGTTGTCGAGAAAGCGCACGTCGAAGATCAAATCCGCCTCGCGCGGTATGCCGTAGCGGTAGGAGAAGGAGGTGATGAAGATCCGCAGCTGCCTCGCATCGAGGGCGAAATGGTTGGTCACGAGCCGCTTCAGATCGGCGGGCGTCAGTTGCGAGGTGTCGATCACCAGATCCGCGCGGTCGCGCAAGGCGTACAACATCCGCCGCTCGAGACGGATCCCGTCCATCACCGGACGGTCGCCGGCGAGCGGGTGCGGCCGGCGCGTCTCGGTGTAGCGGCGCTCGAGCCGCTCGTCGGCGCAATCGATGAACAGGATCTTCAGCTCGCGCCCGGTGCGGCGAACCGCCAGGTCGAGCGTTTCGATCATCCGGTCGAGACGAAAGCCGCGCGTGCGCGCGTCGGCGCCGACCGCGATCGCCGGGGCGTCGGCGGCGGCGCTCTCGATCAGGGCTGGAAGCAGCGACATCGGCAGATTGTCGATCGCCTCGTAGCCGATGTCTTCGAGGTTCTTGAGCGCGGTCGAGCGGCCCGCGCCGGACATCCCGGTCACCAGCAGCACGCGTGCGCCGGCGATGCCTGCCGTTCTGGCCCTGGCGCCGCTTCGCGCATCGCTCGCGCCCGACCGGCCGGGACCGCTGTCGGTCATCATCGGCTTATTATATCCCGCCCCGTGGGCGAGGCAAAGGCGCGCAGCGCGAGCCGCAACTTGGCCGCCGCCGAGGCTTCGAAAGGCGCCAGCGCGAGGCGCGGCAGCGAGCAGCCGAGCACCGCTTCCGCCGCCCCTTCGGGAAGGCGCTCGAGGGCTTCGGGCGCCACCAGATCGACGATCAGCGCGAGCGGCGCCTCGTCGAGCGCCGGCAGGCGCAGGATGCCGACGCCGCAGACCTCGATGAGACCCTTTATCGCGGCCGGGGCGGTCACCGCAATGCCGGCGCCGGCGCGGCGCAGCAGCGCCTGGTCGTCGGCGACGAGCTGCGCGCCAGCGTCGATCAGTCGCAGGGCGAGGTCGGATTTTCCCGACCCCGAGGGGCCGCGAATGAGGACGGCGGCGCCGTCGATCGCGACGGCGGTGCCGTGCACCAAGAGGGCGTCCTTCATTGTTCGGACGGCAGGCGGATCGAAAAGCGGGCGCCCGACACCTTGCCGTTCGCGGATTTGCGGTTTTCCGCCCAGATCATCCCGCGATGCGCCTCGACGACCTGTCGCGAGATCGACAGCCCGAGACCCGAATGCGTGCCGAACTTCTCGCCGGCCGGACGCTCGGTGTAGAAGCGGTCGAAGATCGCGGTCAATCTGTCTTCTGGGACACCCGGCCCTTCGTCTTCGACGGTGACGAGGACGGCGCGCCCGTCCGGCCGGGCGGTGAGGCGGATCTCGCCGTCGGGCGGGCTGAACGAGATCGCGTTGGCGATCAGGTTGCGGAACACCTGCGACAGCCGCGTCTCGATGCCCGGCACGATCAGCTCGCGGCCGCGTTCCGGCAGGTCGAGGACGAGGTGCGGCGAGCCTTCGCTCTCCGCCGCCTGGGGCACCTCGACGAGCGCGCGCAGCATGGCGCCGAGGTCGATCGGCTCCAATTCGATGCGCGACAGCTCGGCGTCGAGGCGCGAGGCGTCCGAGATGTCGGTGATCAGGCGGTCGAGCCGTTGCACATCGTCGAGCACGACGGCGAGCAGCCGCCGCTGTTTTGCCGCGTCTTCGATCCGCGCCGCGGTCTCGACGGCGCTGCGCAGCGAGGAGAGCGGGTTCTTGATCTCGTGCGCGACATCGGCGGCAAAGCTCTCGATCGCGCTCATCCGGTCCCACAGCGCATCAGTCATCTCGCGCAGCGAACCCGAAAGATCGCCGATCTCGTCGCCGCGCCCGGTGAAATCCGGAATCTCGACGCGGGCGCCGCGGCCGCGGGCACGCTCCGCCGCCGCCGCGAGGCGCCGGATCGGGCGCGCGATCGCGCCGGCGAGATAGAAGGACAGAAGGACGGTGACGAGCAGCGCCGCGCCGAAGATGCGTAACAACTCGAAGCGGACGTTGCGCAGCTCCTGTTCGATCTCGCCGCTGCCGGAGGAAAGCATGACGGCGCCCAGCACCTGCTTGAAGCGTTCGATCGGGACCGCGACGCTGATGACGAGCCCGCCGGTCGTCGGATCGCGCCGCACCGCCGAACCGGCGTTGCCGCGCAGGGCCTGCATCACCTCGCCGTAATCCTCCGCCCGCGCCGTCGCCTTCTCGCTGTAGATCGGGTATTGGGCGGGGGGCAGCAGCTTGCGGACGGTCCAGTCGTACAGCCGGTCGGCGGCGCCGAGGATCGGATTGGGCGGCGGCAGCGGCGCCAGGCGCAGCACGCGGGCCCGGCCGGTTCTGCCGCGCAGCACGCGGCTGTCGGCGATGATGTTGCCCTCGGCGTCGAACAGCCTGGCGCGGGTGCGCGTCGGCTCGACGAGGCGGGTCATCATCTGCCGCGCGAGGTCGGGAAGCAGCACTTCGCCCTCGTCGACCGAGTCGAGCACCGCGCCTTCGCCGAGCGCGGCGCCGAAGATCTCGCCCTGCGTCTTCAGCGACTCGATCTGTTGCCCGATGAGGCTCGCCTGATATTTGCCGAGATAGAGAAAGCCGCCGGCGAGCAATGCCAGCGCCAGCACGTTCACGGCAAGAATGCGGCGGGTGAGCGGCGAGACCCGCCAGCGCCGGCGAGTGCGGCCGGGGCCGAGCTCGGCCCTCGGCCCGAGCCCGCGCGAGGAGGCCGCGCCGATCGGGCCGGGAAGGCCCGGCGCCTCGCGATCGGCCTGCGACGGTTGCGCCGGCGCGACCGGAGTTTCAGCGGTCGCGGTATCGATATCCGACACCATAGAGCGTTTCGATGTGCGCGAATTCGGCGTCGACGGCCTTGAACTTCTTGCGCAACCGCTTGATGTGGCTGTCGATCGTGCGGTCGTCGACATAGATATGCTCGCCATAGGCGGCGTCCATCAGCTGGTCGCGGTTCTTGACGTGCCCCGGGCGGTGCGCCAGCGACTTCAGGATCAGGAACTCGGTGACGGTCAGTTCGACCGGCTCGCCCTGCCATGTGCACATGTGGCGCGCCGGGTCGAGGATCAGCTGGCCGCGCACGATCACCGGCTCGCCCTGCGGGTCGCCGCGCTCGCGGGCCAGCTCGTCGCGGCGCAGAAGCGCCCGGATGCGCTCGATCAGCAGGCGCTGCGAAAAGGGCTTCTTGATGTAGTCGTCGGCGCCCATGCGCAGGCCGAGCAGCTCGTCGACCTCATCCTCCTTCGAGGTCAGGAAGATGACCGGGATATGGCTCTGCCGCCGCAGCTGGCCGAGCAGTTCCATGCCGTCCATGCGCGGCATCTTGATGTCGAGGACGGCGAGGTCGACGGGTTGCGCGCTCAGCCCCTTCAAGGCCTCGGCCCCGTCGCTGAAGCAACGCACCGAAAAGCCTTCGGCTTCGAGGGCCATCGAGACCGAGGTCAGGATGTTGCGGTCGTCGTCGACGAGAGCGATCGTGTTCACCACGCGAGGGTCCCCCTCCCGGCTCCGCGGCGGCCGGACGGCCGGCGTGCGGATGGTTTCACCGGCTAAAATATGGCCCGGTGGCGGCAAAGGCAAAGCCATCCCGCCGCTTTTGTCGCATTATGGCGCTGTTCCGCCCACCGGCAGCGGCACTGAGCGGTGAGCGGTGAAACGCTTGACGCGAACGCAGCCGCCGGGGTTCTTGTCGCGCGCTATGACCGCGAATCCGATTCGTCCCGATGTCGGCCCCTTTGCCCGCTCGTTGGCGCGCCGCCGCGACCGCGCGGCGCTCGCCACGATACAAGAAGGCGAGGGACTCGACGGTATGCCTTACGCCTCGCTCGTGCTGGTCGCCTTCGACCTCGATGCGAGCCCGCTCTTCTATCTTTCCGATCTCGCCCAGCATGCGAAAAACCTCAAATCCGACGCCCGCGCCTCGCTGTTGCTCGACAGCGCCGCGCCCGGTCCCGACCTGCTCGCCGCGCCGCGCGTGACGCTCCTCGGCGAGGTCCGCCCGGCCGCCGACCCGCGTCGCCTGGCACGTTTTAGGGCGCGACACCCCTCGATCCTCCCCTATGCCGGCTTTCGCGATTTTCGCCTCTATCGAATGGCGGTGTCGCGCGCTCATCTCGTCGCGGGTTTCGGCCGCATCGCGTGGATCGACGGGGCCGATTTCCTGTTCGCCGGCGATCCGGGTGCGCTCGCCGCGGCCGAAGCGGCGCTCGTCTGCGAGTTGAACGAACGCCATGCCGCGCTGCTCGTGCGTTGCGCTCTTCGCCTCGCCGGCGGCGCGGGCGGCGAATGGCGGGCGACCGGGATCGACCCCGAGGGGCTCGACCTGCGGCATCAGGGCGAAACCGCGCGCCTCGAATTCGCCGCTCCGGCGGCCACCCCCGAGGCGGCGCGCGCGGCGCTGCGGGACATCGCCAAAGCGGCGGGGTGGACGGGCCCGATATAGGGAACCCCTCCGCTCCACCGCCGGTTTCGCCCGACTACTTGCCACTGTGAAACCGCCCGACTATCGTGGCGTGCTACCGGTGATCGTCGGCGGCAACGCCTTATCGCGCCTTACGGTTCCGGCGGTTCGTGGAGGAAGCGTTGCAAAAAGGGGTCAATCCCATGACGGTAGCGAAACCCCGGTTCGGGCTCGACAGCCAGGGCATGCATCATCTCGGGGCGGTGCATTGGAACCTGTCGCCGCCGGTGCTCTACGAGCACACGGCGCGGCGGCGCGAGGGCGAGATCGGCGCCGGCGGCAGCTTTGTCGCCCGCACCGGCGTGCACACCGGCCGCTCGCCGAAGGACAAGTACATCGTCGAGGAGCCGGGGACCAAGGAAGCGGTGTGGTGGGGCGCGATCAACCAGCCGGTCGATCCCGAGGGCTTCGCCAGCATGCATCAGCGCATGCTCGCCTATCTGCAGGGCAAGGAGCTGTTCGTCCAGGACCTCTACGCCGGCGCCGATCCCGAGTACCGGCTGCCGGTCCGCGTCGTCAGCGACAGCGCCTGGCACAGCCTGTTCTCGCGCAGCATGTTCATCCGCCCGCCGGCGAGCGAGTTGGAGGGCTTCCAACCCGCCTTCACGATCCTGCACGCGCCGAACTTCATGGCGATCCCGGTGCAGGACAAGATCCGTTCCGAGGTTTTCATCTTCGTCAATTTCGCCGAGCGTCTCGTGCTGATCGGCGGCACTTCCTATGCCGGCGAGATCAAGAAGGCGGTGTTCGGCTACCTCAATTTCATCCTGCCGGCGCGCGACGTATTG
>DASYYD010000192.1:0-8019 GCA_035934195.1 Allostellaceae bacterium
CCGCCTGCACCGGCATCAGGGCGCCGGTGAAGCCGAGATAGAGGGCGATGCGCACGACCCGCAGCGCCGTCGAGCCGATCGGGCGAGCCCCCCGCATCAGGCGGCCCACATTTCTTTCGCCCGGCGCACGTAGTGGCGCGAGTATTTTTCGCTGACGAGATCGGTCTTGACGACGATGCAGACATCGGTGGTGTTGAACTGCTCGTCGACGACCGCGCCGTCGCCGACAAAGCCGCCGAGGCGCAGATAGCCCTTGATCAAGGGCGGCAATGCCGCCGGCGGGCGCGCCGGATCGAACGCCTCGGCGGGCCGCCGCCGCATCTCGACATAGCGGTGCGGCAATGCCCGCGGGCGCAGCTCCGGCGGCGCGAGGTGATGGCGGTGCAGATAGGAAAGCGGCACGGCGAGCGCCTCCGCATCGGTGCCGGGCAGGCTCGCGCAGCCGAACATCAGGGCGATGTCGTAGTGGAAAACATAGGCGGCGATGCCGCTCCACAAGAGCTGCATCGCGGCGCGCGTGCGGTAGGCGGCATCGACGCAGGAGCGGCCGAGCTCGAGCGCCTCGCCCGGATAGGCGAGCAGCGGCGCGATGTCGTATTCGCCGGCCGAATAGAAGCCGCCGAGCCGTTGCGCCGCCGCTCGCCGGATCAGCCGATAGGTGCCGACGACGCGCTCGGGCCCCTTGCCGCGGCCGTGGTCGAGAACGAGCAGATGATCGCAGTCGCGGTCGAAGCGATCGGCGTCGCGGCGGCACCGCGCCATCTCGGGCAGCGGCCGGGCGCCCATGCGCTCGTAAAAGATGCGATAGCGCAATGCCTGCGCCGCCTCGATGTCGGCGGTGCTTTCGGCGAGCCGCACCTCGATCGGGCCGGAGCGGATATCGACGATGCGGCCGAGCGCGGGGACGATCGGATTCGGCAAATCGAGGGCGGCTGCCGGCCCGGCAGATTGGTGGCCGGCGATCACTCGCCCAGACCTCGCCAATTCCACGATGACGTCATTGGTCCCCCGCCTCGCGCTTGCGGTCGCGCGGCACCGCATAGAGCTCGAGCCGATGACCGACGAGCGAGTAACCGAGCTGACGCGCCACCGCCTCCTGCAACTTCTCGATCTCTTCGTTGCGGAACTCGATGACCCGCCCGGATTGCAGGTCGATCAGATGGTCGTGGTGCGCGGTCGGCATCTCTTCATAGCGCGAGCGGCCATCGCCGAAATCGTGACGCGCCAGAATGTTCGCCTCTTCGAAAAGGCGCACGGTGCGATAAACGGTGGCGATGCTGATCCGGGGATCGACGGCGGTGGCGCGCCGGTATACTTGCTCGACATCGGGATGATCGGCGGATTCCGACAGGACACGAGCGATGACACGGCGCTGCTCGGTCATCTTGAGGCCCTTGTCGAGGCAGAGCTGCTCCAGGCGCGAGATCATCGCATCCTCGTCCTAGCATAGCTCGCCCTGGCATCATACCCGAAAGCATGCGCCGAGCCTACGCCTCGAGCATGACGGCCTGATGACGGCGCCCTTCTCGCCGCGGCAGCGAGCGGGTCACGCGCGCGGGCGGCGCGCTCTCGTTCCGAGGCCGATTTCCTTCGCCAGGCGGCTGCGCTGCCGCGCGTAATTGGGGGCCACCATCGGATAGTCCGACGCCAGGCCCCAGCGCTCGCGATAGGCTTCCGGGGTCATGTTGTACGCCGTCTTCAGATGCCGTTTCAGCATCTTCAGCTTCTTGCCGTCTTCGAGACAGACGATGTAATCCGGATGCACCGATTTCTTGACCGGGACGGCCGGTTGCGGGCGCTCGGGCGGCGGCGTCACGACATTTCCTATGTTCGCCAGGGAGCTATACACCTGATTGATCAGTTGCGGCAGATCAGTCAGGGAAACGGTATTGTTGGAGACGTGCGCGGCCACGATTTCCGTCGTCAAGGCCAGCAAATCACCTGACTGCCCAGCGTTGTCCATAGCTATGATCCCGTCTTCAGATTCCTGCCCAAATATAAGTAATAGTTTTCTCTCGTGCAATACGGCATTTATCGATGTTTTCGATTTTCGCATTCATCGCCGCGAGTCTTGGGCAGGCGATGTCGAGACGCAATGACGACAGTCGGAGAAGGCCTCAAGCGAAGAGCGAAATGCCGTTAAGCGAAAGCCGCAGGATCACGGCATCGATCAGGCTGTCGCCGCGACGATAATACTTCGGCCGGCTGCTGACCTGAGTGAAACCAAAACCGGCGTAGAGCGCTCGCGCCGCCATATTGTCGATAGCGACCTCCAGAACGGCGAATTCCGCGCGCCGCTCGCGCGCCTCGCGACAGATTTCGGCGAGCAGGGTGCGCGCGATCCCGGCGCGCTGGTGCTGCGGCAGGGTGCCGAGCGACAGGATCTCGCATTCCGGCTTCAAATCGAGCGCGAGGGCGAACCCGACGGGGGCCTCGTCCTGCCAGGCGACGCGGCCGAAAAACCCGGACATCGCGGTTATCTCGGCGATAGCTGCGGCATCCCAAGGATCTTCGGGGAAGCAGGCGCGGTGGAGCGCCGCGAGCGGCTCGGCGCCGAAGGCAGGGACCGGCGCTAGGCGCACGCTCACGGTTGCGCCGCCGCGGTCTGCCGCGCCGGCGACAGGGTGACGTCGGGTGGCCGCAGATAGAGCGGGCGCGCCGGATTGCCGCGCGCGCCGCCGAGCCAGGCGCGATCTGCCACGATCGCGGCGCCCCGCGCGACATCGGCCGAACTGGAGACGATCCGCGCGATCCGGGCCCGCGGCATCGCCGCCGCGGCGCGCTCGGCGGCGTCGCCGGCGATGACGAGGGCGCCCGCTTCGGCCTCGAGATCCGGCATCCGCGCGAGCGCGGCGGGCATCGCCGAGGCCGGCGGCGCGAGCGGTCTGCCATCGCCGTCGAAGAGCTGAACGTAGAGGTCTTCGCGACGGCTCTCGAGCGCGACGAGCAACCTCGCCGCGCCCGCGCCGTCGCGGAAAAGTGCCGCCGCGACCGCCTCGAAGCCGGTGACGCCGAAGAGCCCGGCGCCGCTCGCCAGTGCGATACCGCGTGCTGCCGCCAGGCCGACGCGAATGCCGGTGAAGCCGCCGGGGCCGACCGTCACCGCGACGAGGTCGAGCGAAGCGGGCGAAAGGCCCGCCTCGCGCATCGCCGCGTCGACGAGCGGCAGCAGCGTCTCCGCCTGGCCGTGGCGGGTCGGCACATGGCGGCGCGATAGGATGGCCTCGCCCCGCGCCACCACGACCGAAGCGGCGGAGCCTGCCGCGTCGAGGGCCAGAATGAGCGGCCGCTCGGGGTGCCTCTCGACGGGGCAGCGAGGCATGCTATGACAAAACGCCAGCAAAGGAGAGCGCTCGCATATGCAAGGGCATCCCTGCCTTGTTGAGATCGGCGCGGCGAGCCACGACGTGCTCCTCGACATCGCCTATGCGACGGCGGCCAACCTCACCGGCCGGCCTGTCTATACGCGGGCCGCCTGCCATCTCAATCCTGCCGCGGCCGAGCGCCTCGAAAAAGCCGTCGCGCTCGCCCGCCCGCTCGGCCTCAGGCTCAAGATCTTCGACGCCTTCCGCCCGAGCGAGGCGCAATGGCGGCTGTGGGAGGCGCGTCCCGACCCCGATTTTCTCGCCGATCCGCGCCGCGGCTCGCCGCATTCGCGCGGCGCCGCCATCGACCTGACGCTCGTCGATATCGACGGCGCGGAGTTGGACATGGGGACCGGCTTCGATGCCTTCACGCCGCTGTCGCACCATGCTTCGATTCTCGTATCGGCAACGGCGCAGCGCAACCGCGCCCTGCTCTTGGGGCTGATGACGGCGGCCGGCTGGGACTTTTACCGCCGCGAATGGTGGCACTATCAGCTCTTCGACGCGCGCCGCTACCCGCTGTTGAGCGACAGCGTGCTCGCCGAGCCGATGATGGCGCCGACAGGCTCCCCGCGAGAGGCTCAGATCTGGCGGACTTCGACGACCTCGGGGATGTAGTGGCGCAGCATGTTCTCGATGCCGGCCTTCAAGGTCGCGGTCGAGCTCGGGCAACCCGAGCACGAGCCCTGCATGTGCAGATAGACGACCCCGTCGGCGAAGTCTTGAAAGATGATGTCGCCGCCGTCCTGGGCGACTGCCGGGCGCACCCGCGTCTCCAACAGCTCCTTGATCTGCGCGACGACTTCGTCCGCCTCTTCCTCGCCCGCCGCCTCCTCGCCGCCCGCCAGCAGCACCGGCCGGCCGGCCGTGAAGTGCTCCATGATCAGCGCCAGCACCGCCGGCTTCACGCGGTACCAGTCGGCGTCCTCGCTCTTCGTCACGGTGATGAAGTCGGCGCCGAGAAAGACGCCGGTCACCTCCGGCAGCAAAAAAAGGCTCTCGGCGAGCGGCGAGCGCGCCGCCGATCGGGGACCCGGGAAGTTGGCGGTGCCGGAGGTCATGACCGTGACGCCGGGAAGGAATTTGAGGCTCGCCGGGTTCGGCGTCTGCTCGGTCTGGATGAACATCGCTGACTCCGCTGGGGAAAGCAGGAAGGCATCACTTAGCATGGGGATTGGCGGGGCGCCGATCAACCCTCGGGACGCTCTGGCCGCACCAACGCTCACGGCCGCAGCAGGCCGCAAATCTCCTGCGCCTGCCGCACGATCGGCTCCGCGATCGCCCGGGCGCGCTCGGCGCCGTGCCGCAGGATGCGGTCGATATCGTCCGGGCCCGCCAAGAGGCGTCGCATCTCGCCGCCGATGCGCCCCAGCACCTCGATCGCCAGCCCCGACAGCGCCTCCTTGAAGGTCGAGAAATTCGCCCCCCGAAAGCGGGCGAGCGCGGCTTCGCGCGACAGGTCCGAAAGCGCGGCGTAGATGCCGATCAGGTTGTCGGCCTCGGGCCTCTTTTCGAGCCCGGCGAGGGTCTCGGGCAGCGGCTCGGGGTCGGTCTTGGCGCGCCGGATCTTCAGCGCGATCAGATCGGGGTCGTCGGTCATGTTGATGCGCGAATAGTCCGAGGTGTCGGATTTCGACATCTTCCTGGTGCCGTCGCGCAGGCTCATGACGCGCGTCGCGGCGCCGAAGATCTGCGGCTCCGGCAGCGGAAAGAAATCGATTCCGTAGCGCCGGTTGAAGGCGCCGGCGATGTCGCGCGCGAGTTCCAGATGCTGCTTCTGGTCCTCGCCGACCGGCACGTGCGTCGCCTTGTAGGCGAGGATGTCGGCCGCCATCAGCACCGGGTAGGCGTACAGCCCGAGGCCCGCCATGTCGCGGTTCTTGCCGGCCTTTTCCTTGAACTGCGTCATCCGGTTGAGCCAGCCGAGCGGGGTCAGGCAGGACAATAGCCAGGCGAGCTCGGTATGGGCCGGAACCATGCTCTGGTTGAAGATGATGCAGCGCTCGGCATCGATCCCGCTGGCGATGTAGGCGGCCGTCACCTCGCGGGTCGAGGCGCGCAATTCGGCGGGGTCCTGCGGCTGCGTCAAAGCGTGCAGGTCGACGATGCAAAAGATGCACTCGTAATCGTGCTGCAGGGCGACCCAGTTGCGGATCGCCCCGAGATAATTGCCGAGATGCAGGTTGCCGGTCGGCTGGATGCCGGAAAATATTCGGTTCATCGGGCCTCGTTAGACCAATTGCCCAGCGGGTAAGCCTGCCTCTACTTGTATCCTCACCCGCGGGCTCGACCCGCGGGTCCATGGATGGCCGGGTCGAGCCCGGCCATGACGAGTAGGGGAAGGTGCCTCGACCCGAACGGAACTCGCTCTAGCTTGCCGCGCGCGGGCTGGTCAAGCGGCTCGTCCGAACAGGCGCACTCTGATCTCGCGCCACTCGGCGAGGCCGAGCAGCATCGCGAGCGCGCCGTAGGCGGCGAGCCCCGTGGCGAGGAGGGCGGCGAGCGCGGCAAGACGCAACGCCGGCGCCCCGGCGAGCGCGTCGGCGAGCAGGAGGCGCAGCGGCAGCAGCACCGCCGCCATGCCGAGCGCCGCGGCGGCGATCCGCGGCAGGTTGCGCCGCGCCCGCCGGTCGAAACGAAAATGCCCGCGCCGCAGCAGAACGGCGAGCAGCGTCAGCGCATTGACCCAGCCGGCGGCGCTCGTCGCCAGCGCAATTCCGACATGCGCGAGAATGCGCATCAGCAGAAGCGTCAACGCGAAATTGGTGAGCATCGCCGCAATCGCGACGCGCACCGGCGTCGCCGTGTCCCGGCGGGCGAAAAAGCCGGGCGCCAGCACGCGGACCAGCACGAAGGCGGGCAGTCCCACGGCATAGGCGGCGAGTGCGGCGGCCGTCGCCGCCGTCGCCGAGGCGCCGAAGGCGCCGCGTTCGAAGAGCGCGGCGAGGATCGGCGAGGCGAGCAGGATCAGCGCCAAGCCGGCCGGCACTGTCAGGAACAGCGCCAACTCGACGCCGCGGTTCTGCGTCGCCAGCGCCCCCTCGATCTCGCCGAGGCGGATCTGGCGCGACAGCGCGGGCAGGATCGCGGTGCCGACGGCGATGCCGACGACGCCGAGCGGCAATTGGTTGAGGCGGTCGGCATAATAGAGATAGGCGACCGAGCCCGTCGGTAACAGCGAGGCGAGCGCCGTCGAAATCAACAGGTTGAGCTGCGTGACGCCGGCGCCGACGACCCCCGGCATCATGATCTTCAAGGTTTGCCGCACGGCCGGCGTCAAGCGCGGCCGCGGCAGGCGCAACGTTGCCCCGGCGCGGGCGCAGGCGAGGGCCAGCCACAGAAATTGCGCGAGCCCCGCCGCACACACCGCCCAGGCGAGCACATGCCCGTCGGTCGAACGCCAATGCCGCAGCACCAAGAGCGCCGCGATCAGAAACAGGTTCAACAAGATCGGCGTCGCCGCGACGGCGGCGAAGCGGTCGAGCGAATTGAGAATTCCGCCCTCGAGCGCGACAAGTGCGATGAAGAGGAGATAGGGAAAGGTGATCCGCGCGAGCTCGACGGCGAGCGCGAACTTGGCCGGCAACGCGGCAAAGCCCGGCGCCATCACGCGCATTACCGCCGGCATGAAGATCTCGGCCAACAGCAGAAACCCAAGGAGCGCGGCGAGCAGCACGGCGAGCGCGTCCTCGGCGAAATGCCGCGCCTCCTGCGCACCGCGCTCGGCGACGGCGCTTGCGAAGGCGGGGACGAAGGCGGCGCTGAAGGCGCCTTCGGCGAACAGGCTGCGAAACAGATTGGGCAGGCGCAGGGCCACGAAAAAGGCATCGGCGACCGGCCCGGCGCCGAGGATCGCGGCGCTCAGGACGTCGCGGGCAAAGCCGAAGATCCGGCTCACCAGCGTGTAGAAGCCGACCGTCGCGGCCGAGCGGAACAAACCCATGCCGCCTCGTGTAGAGGAAAACGGCGGTCGGGAAAACCGCCCTTTCCGCCGCGGCCCCAGGGTGCCTCGAGGGGCCGCTTGTGTTTTCGCGGACGATCGGCGACCGTCTCGACGGCAAAAAATTCGGAGGCGGGCATGGCGGGGACGCGAATGGGTGTCGTCGGCTGCGGCGGCCGGATGGGCAGGATGCTGGTCGCCGAGATTGCCGGCACCGAGGGCTGCGCGGTCGCCGGCGGCAGCGAGGCGCCGGGCAGCCATTACGTCAACCAGGACATCGGCGAATTGGCCGGGATCGGCCGCATCGGCATTCCGGTCGGCGAGGCGGTCGAAAAGCTGATCCGCGACAGCGACGTCGTGATCGAGTTCAGCTCGCCCGCCGCGACCGCCGCGCATGCCGGGCTCGCCGCCGATCTCGGCAAGGCGATGGTGATCGGCACGACCGGGCTGTCGCCGTTGGAGGGCGAGGCGGTGCGGGACGCGGCGCGGCGCGTGCCGATCGTCTGGGCGCCCAATATGAGCCTCGGCATCAACGTCCTGTTGGGGGTCGTCAAAGAGATCGCCCAGCGGCTCGGCCCGGAATGGGACGTAGAGATCATGGAGATGCACCATCGCGGCAAGCTCGATGCGCCCTCGGGCACCGCGCTCGCCCTCGGCGAGGCGGTCGCCGCCGGCCGCGGCGTCAAGTTCGACGAGGTGGCGCAGCGCGCCCGC
>DASYYD010000234.1:0-4485 GCA_035934195.1 Allostellaceae bacterium
ATGCTCGCGGGCGAGGAGGTCAGCTATCGCGGCCCCGTTTTCCGGGTCGCGGGGGCGAGGCTCGGCTACCGGCCGCCGCGTCCCGACATGCCGATCTATATAGCGGCGGTCGGCGACAGCAGTCTGCGATTATGCGCGCAGCTCGCCGACGGCCTCATCATCTCGAACCTCTCTCCTTTGGGCTACAGCGAACGCGCCGTCGGCATTCTCCGCGAGACCGCCCGCCGCGCGGGCAGAAAGCCCGGCCGGGTCGTGCAATACGTGCCGTGCGCCGTGCGCCCGCGGCGCGAGGAGGCGCGAGAGATCGCCAGGCGCGCGCTCGGGCCCATGCTCGTGCGGTTCTGGCGCAACGCCGAGGGCCGGCCGGCGCGGCATGGCGCGATCACCGGAGGAAGCGGCATCGGCGCGGCGGAATTCGCTGCCTGCGTCGACCGGCTCGCGGGCGGCGAGCCCGCCGCTGCCGTGCTCGACGACCGCTTCGTCGAGGCCTTCGCGATCGCCGGCACGGCCGAGGATTGTCTCGAGCGGGCCGCGTCTTATCGCCGCGTCGGCGTCGGCGAGCTGGCGCTCGGGTTTGTCGGGCCCGAACCGGAGCGCGCCATCGAGCGCCTCGGCCGGGCCTGGGGTTGAATAGAGCAGGGGCGGGCCGCGGCGGGCCGCAACGGCGCGGAAATCGCGTCGATTTGCCCGCGGCAGCGCGTCGCGTTATGGTTACGCGGGACAAATCAAAGACGGGAGGCATTCGAAATGTCCGATCGGGATCAGGCGGAGAAGGTCGGCGTAACCAGCGGCATTCGCCGCCGCCGGGTGCTCGGGTTCGGGGCGGGCGCAATCGGCGCGGTGGCGATGCCGATGATCTGGGAGCGCGCCTTCGGCGCGGCGAAGCCTTACAAGATCGGCACCGAGCAGCCGCTGACCGGCGTCGCCGCGCTCGGCGGCAAGACGGCGCTGATCGGGCTGCAGATGGCGGTCGATCGCATCAACAAGAACGGCGGCATCCTCGGCCGGCCGGTCGAGTTGATCGTCGCCGACGACCAGTCGAAGCCCGACACCGGGCGCCGCGCGGTCGAGAAGCTGGTGACCGAGGACGAGATCGACGCCCATGTCGGCGGCTATCTGTCGAATATCTGCCTCGCCTGCGTGCCGGTCTTTGTCGAGCACAAGGTCGTCAACATGATCAGCGTCTGCCTCGACACGACGCTGACGACCTCGCATTGCAACAAATACACGTTCCGGCCTTACGATTTCGCGCCGGGGCAGGCAAAGGCGTTCACCCCCTATATGGTCAACAAGATCGGCAAGCGCTGGTTTATCGCCTATGTCGATTACGCCTGGGGGCAGTCGACGCGCGACGCCTACGCCAACGGGATCAAGGAGAACGGCGGCTCGGTCGCCGGCACGCTCGGCATCCCGCTCGGCACCCCCGACATGACGCCGTTCCTGTCGAAGATCAACGGCGATTTCGACGCGCTGTTCTTCATCTTCTTCGGCCCGGACGCGATCCACATCATCAACCAAGGCTACGACCTCGGCCTGCACAAGAAATATAAATGGGCCGGCGACGGCGCCATGGCCTCGGCGAGCCAGCTTCCCGCGCTCGGCAACAAGATCGAGGGCTTCATCGGCATCGACCGCTATGTGCCGGTGTTCAAGCCGGCCGCGCTCAACACGCCCTATCTGCACGCCTTCTACAACGAGGCCGTGCCGCGGCTGAAGAAGGCCGGCCTCACCAACCCGCTGCCGGACCGTTATGTGCAGTCGAATTTCGAGGCGATGAACTGCCTGAAGCTCGGCATCGAAAAATCCAAATTCCAGGGCCGCGCCGACAGCGATAAATTGATCGCCGCCCTCGAAGGGCTGCGCATGAAGGCGAGCTACGATTTCCCGACCGGCGACAAGATCCTGCGCAAGGCGGACCATCAGGCCTTCGTCGAAGAGATCATCTTCGAGATGAAGGGCGGCACCTACCAGGTCCACGACATGATCCCGTGGCAGAAGACGGTGGTGCCGCCGGCCTGCACGCTCTCGGCATAGGGCGCGGCCGCAGCAGGGCCCCGATGACGGGCGAGCCCCTCGGCGCCGCGGCAGGCGATGTCGCGGCGCCGATCCTTGCGACCGAGGATCTGACGATCCGGTTCGGCGGCCTGACGGCGCTCAACCGGGTCAGCTTCGCCCTCGGCGAGGGCGAAATCCGCGCCATCATCGGCCCGAACGGCGCCGGCAAAAGCACGTTCTTCAATTGTCTGACCGGCGTGTTGCGACCGTCGGCCGGCCGCATTCTCTTCGCGGGCGCGGACATCACCGGGTTGCCTCCGGACCGCATCTCGCAGCGAGGCATCGCCCGCTCGTACCAGATCACCAACATCATGCCCAACGTCAGCGCCTTCGAGAATGTACGCATCGCCGCCCAGTCGCGCCGGCACAGCTGGAACCTGATCGCGCATCATCGCTCGCTTCACGATATTGCCGAGAAGGCCGACACGGCACTGGCGGCGGTCGGGCTGCGGCAGAAGGCGGACGAGCTCGCCGCCAATCTGTCGCATGGCGAGCAACGCAACCTCGAAATCGGCATCGCCCTTGCAACCGAGCCGAAAGTCCTTTGCCTCGACGAGCCGACCGCCGGGATGAGTGCCGCCGAGACGCACGAAACGATGGAGCTGGTGCGGCGCATCGCCCGCGACCTGACGATCCTGATCGTCGAGCACGACATGCAGGTCGTCATGGAGCTGGCGCGCCGCATCACGGTGCTGCATTACGGCGAGATCCTCGCCGAGGGGACGCCGGGCGAGATTCAGGCCAATCCGCGGGTGGTGGAGGTCTATCTCAAGACATGAGCGCTTCCGAGGGGGCGGGCGAACCTCTCGTCGAGGTCGAGGGGATCCATAGCTATTACGGCAAGAGCCACATCCTGCACGGCGTCTCGCTGACCGTCGGGCGCGGCGAGGTGGTGGGGCTCCTCGGCCGCAACGGCGTCGGCAAGAGCACGACCTTGAAGGCCGTCATGGGTCTCGTGCCCCCGAGCGCGGGCGAGGTCCGCTTCGACGGGAAATCGATCCGCGGCCTTCCCGCGCATCGCCTCGCGCGGCTCGGGATCGCCTACGTCCCCGAGGAGCGCCGGATCTTTCGCCTGCTGACGGTCATCGAGAATCTGCGCACCGGGCTCGACCGCCGCGGCGTCGGCGAGGCGCAGAGGAAGGCGCTGCTCGATCTCGTCTTCGGGCGCTTTCCGGTGCTGGCCGAGCGCCGCAGCCAGCCGGGCGGCACCTTGTCGGGCGGCGAGCAGCAGATGCTGGCGATCGCCCGCGCGATGATGCTCGAGCCCAAGGTGATCCTGCTCGACGAGCCGACCGAGGGTTTGATGCCGCGCATGGTCTCGCAGATCCGCGAGATCATCGCCCTGTTGCACGGGCAGGGCGTCGCGATCCTCTTGGTCGAGCAGAACGTGCCTCTGACCCTCGAAGCCAGCGAGCGCGTCTATTTCATGGAAAAGGGCGAAGTGCGCCACCACGCGAAATCGGCCGAATTGCGACCGGACGACGAAGTCATCCACCGCTATCTGGGGGTTTGAGAGCGGCCCGTGGAAAATCTTCTTGCAGTGGCGCCGCACCCCGCCCCCACCCCAACCCTCCCTCGCATGCGGGGGAGGGCAGGGAGGGGGTGTTCCAGGCAGAGCGAGGGATCCGCGGCATGAACATCGGCGTTTCCTTCGCGCAGATCGTCATCCAGACGCTGAACGGCGTCGTCAGCGGCATGATCCTGGCGCTCGTCGCCTCGGGGCTCACCCTGATCTTCGGCATCATGGACGTGGTCAATTTCGCGCATGGCGAGTTCCTGATGCTGGGCGCCTATGTCGCGGTTCTCACATTCGCGGCGACCGATAGTTTCTGGCTCGCGCTGATCGCCGCCTCGCTGGTGGTCGCAGTCCTCGGTGCCGGGATCTATCTGACCACCTTGCGGCCGCTGCTCGGCCGCGACCCGCTGACGACGATTCTTGCCACCTTCGGCCTGTCGCTCGTCCTGCAGAACTACGCGCTGTGGCAGTTCGGCCCGGTCGCGCGCAAGCTTCCGGAACCTTTCGGCGGCTCGATCAAGCTGTTCTACCTCGACTACCCGCTCTACCGCCTGCTGATCGCGGGGCTCTCGGCAGCGATCATCGGCGGCTTCTGGCTGTTCCTCAAATACGGCAAATGGGGGATCTGGATCCGCGCCACGACGCAGGACCGCGTGATGGCGCAGGCGATGGGCATACCGGTGCCGCTGGTGCTGCTCGCCGTCTTCGCCATCGGCTCCGCGATGGCCGGGGCAAGCGGGGTATTGTTCGGTCCGCTCGTTGGCGTCGAGCCCACGATGGGGTTCGACTGGATCTTGCGGGCCTTAATCGTCTTCGTCGTCGGCGGCATGGGCACCCTCGCCGGCTCGGTCTCTGCCGCCATCTTCATCAGCCTGCTCTAATCTTATGCATCCCTGTGGGTCAGCCCGGCGCAG
>DASYYD010000247.1:0-15678 GCA_035934195.1 Allostellaceae bacterium
AATGGCAGGACCATGTGCTGTTCGCCATCCTGCGCGGCGATTGGCAAGCCCGCCGCGGGCGGTGACCTCTCCGCTTTGTCATTGCGAGGAGCGCAGGGCGCGACGAAGCAATCCGGCTTTACAAGATTGCTTCGCTGCGCACGCAATGACAGTCCGTGCAGCCTATGCGTGCCCGGCGTCGGTCGAGAGCATCGACAGATCGATGCCGAGCTTGCCCATCGCGCGCTGCCACTTGCCGTTGATGTCGTGGTCGAAGACGAGATCGTCGTCGGCCGCGACCGACAGCCAGCCGTTGGCCTGGATTTCGGCGTCGAGCTGGCCCGGCCCCCAACCGGCATAGCCGAGCGCCAAGAGGCTCTGGCGCGGGCCCTCGCCGCGGCCGATCGCGCGCAGGATGTCGAGCGTCGCGGTGACCGCGATGTTGCCGGCGACGAGAAGGGTCGCGTCCTCGCGGTAGTCGGCCGTGTGCAATACGAAGCCGCGGCCCGCCTCTACCGGACCGCCGAAATGCACCGGGCGCGCGCGGGAGAGCCGGCTCGGCTCGAGTTCGAGCTGCTTGAAGAGCTCGTCCATCGTCAGCGAGCCCAAGAGCTTGTTGATGACGAGGCCCATGGCGCCCGACTCGTCGCCGTGCGCGCACAGATAGACGACCGAGCGGGCAAAGCGATGATCCTGCATTTGCGGCATTGCCACCAGCAACTGGCCCGCGAGGGATTTCACGTCCGTTCTTGAGCGAGCATCTGGCCGGGCTCCCTCCCCGTCGATCGCCAACAGCCTATACGCTCATATTAAGCGTTCGTTGCCTCGCCCGCGCAGAAAAAACGCGGGGCCGGCGCAGGCTGCGAGGCCGGCCTTTGCCGAGCGCCCCGGCTCATGCTATCGGTCGCGCGCGCCGCGTGCGCGCGGCATGGCCGGAGGGCAGGTCGGACCTGCGCAACAGCAGAGGGACACTCGATGACGATCAAGGTTGGCGACAAGATCCCCTCGTCGATCACGCTCAAATACATGAGCCCGGAGGGTGTCAAGGAAGTTACGACCGACGAGTTTTTCCGCGACAAGAAGGTGGCCCTGTTTGGATTGCCCGGGGCGTTCACGCCGACCTGTTCGGCGCGGCATCTGCCGGGCTTCGTCGAGCGCGCCGCCGACATCAAGGCGAAAGGCGTCGATCAGATCGCGTGCATCTCGGTCAACGACGCTTTCGTCATGGGCGCCTGGGGCAAAGAGCACAAGGCCGACGGCAAGGTGACGATGCTGGCCGACGGCAGCGGCGATTTCGCGCGCGCCATCGGGCTCGAGCTCGACCTGACGAAGAACGGCATGGGCAAGCGCTCGCAGCGTTATTCGATGGTCGTCGATAACGGCGTCGTCAAGGCGCTCAACGTCGAGAAGCCCGGCCAATTCGACGTGTCGAGCGCCGAGGCGATGGTGAAGGGGCTGTAGTCCTCAGCCGGGCGAACCCTGCGGCATGCCCCGCGCCGCGGTGATGGCGGCGCGGGCGAGCGCGTCGGCGCGGGCGTTCTCGGGGTGGCCGGCATGCCCGCGCACCCACTCCCACGCCACTTCGTGCGGCGTCATCGCTCCTTCGAGCCGCTGCCACAGATCGATGTTCTTGACCGGCTTCTTGTCGGCGGTGCGCCAGCCGCGCGTCTTCCAGGCCGCGATCCACCGGGTGATGCCGTCGCGCAGATATTGGCTGTCGGTGTAGAGCCGCACCCGGCAGGGCCGCGTCAGGGCTTCGAGGCCGCGGATCGCCGCCAACAGCTCCATGCGGTTGTTGGTCGTCGCCGGCTCGAAGCCGCTCAGTTCCTTCTCGACGCCGCGGAAGCGCAGAATCGCGGCCCAGCCGCCGGGGCCGGGATTGCCGCTGCACGCTCCGTCGGTGAAGATTTCGACCTCGCCGCCCCTTGTTGTCTCAGACATCGATGCCGTAGCCGGCAGGTCCGGAGACGCTGCGGTGAAAGCGCAGCTTCTGGAGAAACTCGAGCGGGTCCTTCAATCGCACGAGCGCCCCCGCCGGCTGGTTGAGCCAGTCGTAGAGCCGCGTCAGGAGGAAGCGATAGGCGCTGCCGCGGGCCAACAGCGGCAGGGCCTCGAGTTCGGCGCGCGCGAGCGGGCGGACCGCCCGGTAGCTCTCGATGAGGAGGCGCGATTTCGTGACGTTGAGGCTGCCGTCGGCCTCGAAGCACCAGGCGTTGAGGCAGATCGCGAGATCGTAGGCGATGGCGTCGGTGCAGGCGAAATAGAAATCGATGAGGCCCGAGACCTCGCGGTCGCGAAAGAACACGTTGTCCGGGAAGAGGTCGGCGTGGATGACGCCCTGCGGCAGGCTTTCGGGCCATGCGCTTTCGAATTCGTCGAGCTCACGCGAGAGTTCGTCGGCGAGCCCCGGCATCACCTCGGCGGCCCGCCCTGCGCAGGCTTCGAACAGACGCCGCCAGCCGGCCACCGATAGATCGTTCGCCCGCGCGAGGGTGAACGAGGCGCCGGCGCGGTGTAGATCGGCGAGCGCGCGGCCGAGCCCGGCGCAATGAAACGGCATAATGCGGCGCGGCCACATGCCGGCGAGAAAGGTGACGATCGCCGCCGGCCGGCCGCAGAGTTCGCGCAGCGCCACCCCGTCGCGCGCCCGGACGGGGGTCGGGCAGGCGACGCCGTGCCTCGCCAGATGCTCCATCAGCGCGATGAAGAACGGCAAATCGGCCGGGGAGACGCGCTTTTCATAGAGCGTCAGGATGAAATTGCCGTGTTCGGTCGTCAGCAGATAGTTCGAATTCTCGACGCCCTCGGCGATCCCCTTGCACGCCAGCACCTCGCCGATGTCGTAGAGCGCGACAAAGGCGCGCAGGTCGTCGTCGGCGACATCGGTGTAAACGGCCATGTGGATAACCCCAGGAGCCTGCTTGTGCGCCGCGCGAGGCTCGCATACTCTCCGCGCCGCCGGGAACCGCCGGCGGAACGGGCCAACCTATCCAGGGCGACGCCAAGGAACAACGATGACCGCACCGATACCCGCGCAAAAAGCCCCGTATGGTTTCACCGTCGAGGACGGCAAGCAATATTTCTGGTGCGCCTGCGGGCGCAGCAGCAACCAGCCGTTCTGCGACGGCTCGCATAAGGGCACCGGGCTGACCCCGGTCGCCTATACGGCGACCGCGACGGAGCAGCGCTGGTTCTGCGGCTGCAAGCAATCGGGATCGAAGCCGTTCTGCGACGGTACGCACAAGAGCCTGTGAACCCGGTCAAAGGGACCGCGCGCGGCGCGGCCGTCCTTGGCCTCGCGCTCATCGCGGGATGCAGCTGGCTGCCCTGGTCCCACAAAAAGACCGAGGCCTGCCCCGCCGCGGTCACCCTCGAGCCGTTGAAGCACACCGCCGTCTTTGCCGCCGGCGCACCCGCGGCGCCGCAGAGCGTCGCGTTTTACGGCATCATCGACGAAGTCGACAGCCAGTGCCAATACGAGGGCGGTGCGGTGCGGCTCAAACTGGCCGTCGTCGTCATCGCCGAGCGCGGCCCGGCGGCACATGCCGCGGGCGCCGTCGACTTCGATTATTTCGTCGCCGCGACCGGCCCCGGTCAGGCGATCCTGGCCAAGACCCCGTTCCGCGTGCATATCGTCTTCCCGGCGGACAAGCCGCGCGCCGGGATCACCGACCATATCGAGGAGACGATCCCGCTGCAGGGCCTGAAAGGCCCCGAGCTGACCCTCGATGTCGGTTTCCAGCAGAGCCCCGAGGTCGTCGATTTCTATCGCCATTTCCGCGGCCGGCTGTAGCTGCGACCGCCGAACCGCGAACCACTGTCATTCCGGGGCGCGGGCATCGCACGCGAGCGCGGAAACCATGCCCAGGTCCGGCGCTTTAAGGGCCGCCCCGGAATGACGGCCTTGCTCTGGGCTTCCGCCTAACGGGGGTGGCGTCCGCCGTGGGGCGGTGCTAAAGAGAAAGCGCTGTGTGCACGCCCGCAGGAGAGGTCGCGCTTCAAGGCGCGGCGCCGAAGGAGCAACCGCCCCGGAAACTCTCAGGCAAAAGGACTGTGGGCGCAAGGGCGCTCTGGAAACGGGCGGGCGATCCCCGCTCACCGAAGGAGTAAGCCGGCGCCGCCCCCCGTAACCATGGCGGGCGGCGCAGGTGAATCTCTCAGGGTCCACGACAGAGGGGGCAGCGATCGGACGCCTTTCGCGTCCGCTCTGTCGGAGGTATGCCGGTGGGCCCTGCCGCGCAAGAACGCACGCCGCTCTATCCGCTCAATTTGCGGCTCGGCGCCAAGATGGTGCCGTTCGCCGGCTACGAGATGCCGCTCAACTTCGCCGCCGGCATTCTCGCCGAGCACCTTCATACGCGCTCGCAGGCGGGGCTCTTCGACGTCTCGCATATGGGGCAGGTGCGGCTCGCCGGTGCCGCCGCCGACCGCGCGCTCGAAACCCTCGTGCCGGGGGACATCCTCGGCCTCGCGGTCTCGCAAATGCGCTACACGCTGCTCCTCGACGACAAGGGCGGCATCCTCGACGATCTGATCGTGACGCGGGGCGCGGGCGAGCTGCGCCTCGTCGTCAACGCCGCGACGAAGCACCACGATCTCGCTTACCTGCGCGAGCGGCTCGGCGGCGGCATCACGGCCGAGCTGCTTGCCGACCCGGCGCTCCTCGCTCTTCAGGGCCCGGCCGCAGCCGCCGTTCTCGCCCGCTTTCTGCCGGGGATCGAGAGCCTTCCTTTCATGAGCGCGTGCGAAGCCGCGCTCATGGGCCGCCCGGCTTTCCTCAGCCGCTCCGGCTATACCGGCGAGGACGGGTTCGAGATCTCGCTCGCGGCAAAAGACGCCGAGGCCGTCGCGGAGCGGCTACTCGCCGAGCCGGAGGTGATGCCGGTCGGGCTCGGCGCCCGCGACACGCTGCGCCTCGAAGCGGGGCTTTGCCTGTGGGGCCACGACATCGACGCGACGACGACCCCGGTCGAGGCCGATCTCGCCTGGACGATCGCGAAGCGCCGGCGGCAAGAAGGCGGCTTTCCCGGCGCCGCGACGATCCTGCGCCAGCTCGCCGAAGGGCCAGCCAGAAAACGCGTCGGCATCCGCCCCGAGGAGCGCGCGCCGGCGCGCGAGGCAACCCCGATCGTCGATAACGCCGGCCGCCCGCTCGGCCGCGTGACGAGCGGCGGCTTCGGGCCCTCGGTCGGCGGCCCGATCGCGATGGGCTATGTCGAAGCCGCACACGCCGCCGACGGCTCGCCGCTCGGCCTTCTCGTGCGCGGCGCCTTGCGGCCGGCGCATGTCGTACGCCTCCCCTTTGTCCCGACCCGCTACTACCGCGCTCCAGCGGCATGAGGTGACCCGATGAGCATTCTGCGCTTCACCAAGGACCATGAATGGATCCGCCTCGACGGCGACATCGCCGTCGTCGGGATCAGCGACTATGCGCAGTCGCAATTGGGCGATGTCGTCTATGTCGAATTGCCGGAAATCGGCCGCCGCGTCGAGAAGGGGAAGGAAGCCGCGGTCGTCGAATCGGTGAAGGCGGCGAGCGAGGTCTACGCGCCGGTTTCGGGCGAGGTCGTCGAGATCAACCGGGCGATCGCCGAGGACCCGGCCAAGGTAAACGCCGACGCCGAGGGAGAGGGGTGGTTTCTGAAGCTGAAGCTCGACGACCCGAAGGAGCTCGACGGCCTTTTCGACGAGGCGGCCTACAAACGCTTCGTCGAGGGGCAGGCCTGATGCGCTATCTGCCGCTGACCGAACCCGACCGGCAGGCGATGCTGCGGGCGGTCGGCGTCTCGTCGATCGAGGCGCTCTTCGCCGAGGTGCCGCAAGCGGCGCGACTCTCGGGTCTCCTCGATCTGCCCTTGGCGATGGGCGAGATCGAGGTCGAACGCACGCTCGCGGCGATGGCGGCGAAAAATCTCGCCGCCGGCAGCGTGCCGTTCTTCGTCGGCGCCGGCGCCTACCGCCACCACGTGCCGGCGGCGGTCGACCATCTGATCCAGCGCGGCGAGTTTCTGACCTCCTACACCCCATACCAGCCGGAAATCTCGCAAGGGACGCTGCAGTACCTCTTCGAATTCCAGACCCAGGTCGCGCTGCTGACCGGCATGGAGGTGGCGAACGCCTCGCTCTATGACGGCGCCACGGCCTGCGCCGAGGCGGTGATGATGGCGAACCGGGTCACCGGGCGGGAAAAGGCGGTGCTGTCGGGTGGGCTGCACCCGCATTACCGCGAGGTTGCCGAGACCTATGCGCACTTCGTCGGCTTCGAGGTAGAAGCCGCGCCGCCGGCGCCGGAGGGCGGCGAGGACCTCGCTTCGCTCGTCGGCCCCGACACCTCCTGCGTCGTCGTGCAGAACCCCGATTTCTGGGGCGAGGTGCGCGACTATTCCGCCCTCGCCCGCGCCTGCCATGAAAGGGGGGCGCTGCTCGTCGTCGTCGTCACCGAGATCCTTTCGCTCGGCCTCGTCCGCCCGCCCGGCGAGATGGGCGCCGACATCGTCGCCGCCGAGGGCCAGTCGCTCGGCAACGCGCTCAATTTCGGCGGACCTTATCTCGGCCTCTTCGCCAGCCGCGACCGGTACGTCCGCCAGATGCCGGGCCGGCTGGTCGGCGAGACCCGCGACGCCGACGGCCGGCGCGGCTGGGTCCTGACGCTGTCGACCCGCGAGCAGCACATCCGCCGCGAACGCGCGACGAGCAACATCTGCACGAATTCGGGGCTTTGCGCCCTCGCCTTTACGATCCACCTCGCGCTCCTCGGCGAAGCGGGGCTCGCCCACCTCGCGCGGCTCAACCATTATGCCGCGGTGCGGCTCGCCGAGCGGCTCGAACGCCTCGAAGGCGTGCGCGTCGTGACGCAAGATTTCTTCAACGAGTTCACCTTGCGCCTCGCACGCCCGGCCGCGCCCGTGGTCGAGACGCTCGCGCAAAAGGGCGTGCTCGGCGGCATGCCGGCGAGCCGGCTCTACCCGGAGCGAGCCGAGCTGGCGGACCTCCTCACCCTCGCCGCCACGGAGCTGACGACCGAAGACGACATGGCGCGGCTCGAGGCGGGGCTGAAGGAGGCGCTCAGATGACCGGCTGGAGCGACGCGTTGAGCCAGCGTCCTCAAGCCGCGGCGCCGGCCGAGGCCACGACGAGCGGCAATCGCGGCTTGCAGATCGAAGAGCGGCTCATTTTCGAGGAGGACATGCCCGGCCGCTGCGGCGTCGATCTGCCGGAGCCGCCGCCATTCCGCGACCGCCTCGGCGGGCTCGAGCGCACCCGCCCGATCGGCTTGCCCGGCCTCAGCGAACCCCAGGTCGTGCGCCATTACACGCGCCTCTCGCAAAAGAACTATGCGATCGACAGCGGGCTTTACCCGCTCGGCTCGTGCACGATGAAGCACAATCCGCGGCTCAATGAAAAACTCGCGCGGCTCCCCGGCTTCGCCGACATCCACCCGTTGCAGCCGCTCTCGACCGTCAGGGGCGCGCTCGAACTGATCGACACGCTGGCGCATTGGCTCAAGACCTTGACCGGCATGCCGGCGGTCGCGTTGTCGCCGGCGGCGGGAGCGCACGGCGAACTGTGCGGCATGATGGCGATCCGCGCCGCGCTGGCGGCGCGGGGCGACCCGCGCCGGCGCGTACTGGTGCCGGAATCGGCGCACGGCACCAACCCGGCGACGGCGGCGGCCTGCGGCTATGCGGTCGATCCGGTGCCGGGGAATGCGAAGGGGCGCGTCGACCGCGCCGCGCTCGAAGCGAAGCTCGGCCCCGACGTCGCGGCATTGATGCTGACCAACCCCAACACCTGCGGCCTTTTCGAGGAGGAGATCGTCGAGATCGCCGCCGCGGTGCATCGCGCCGGCGCCTTCTTCTACTGCGACGGGGCCAATTTCAACGCGCTTCTGGGCCGCGTGCGGCCGGCCGACCTCGGCATCGACTGCATGCACATCAACCTGCACAAGACCTTCTCGACGCCGCATGGCGGCGGCGGGCCCGGCAGCGGCCCCGTCGCGCTCGCCGCGCCGCTGGCCCCTCACGCGCCGCTTCCCTGGCTGGTGCACGGGGAGAACGGGCTGGCGCTTCTCGAGCATCGCGACGGCGCGGCGCGCGAGGCGTTCGGGCGGTTGAAGGCCTTTCACGGCCAGATGGGCATGTTCGTGCGCGCCCTCGCCTACATGCTGAGCCACGGCGCCGACGGCCTCAGGCAAGTCGCCGAGGACGCCGTCCTCAACGCCAATTATCTGCGCGCGCGGCTCTGCGACGTGCTGAGCCCGGCCTATCCCGGCACGTGCATGCACGAGGTGCTGTTCGACGACCGCTTTCTCAAGGACACCGGGGTCACGACGCTCGATTTCGCGAAGGCGCTGATCGACGAGGGCTACCATCCGATGACGATGTATTTCCCGCTCGTCGTGCACGGCGCCTTGTTGATCGAGCCGACCGAGACCGAGTCGAAAGCCTCGCTCGACGCCTTCATCGAGGTCGTGCGCGCGCTCGCCGCCGCAGCCAAGAAGGGCGATGCCGAGCGCTTTCAGGCGGCGCCGCGCCTTGCGCCGCGCCGCCGCCTCGACGAGACCGCGGCGGCCAGGAAGCCGGTCCTGCGCTGGCGCCCGCCCGCCGCGGAGACGCAGGCGGCGGAGTAGGGGCCGCTAGCCGGCGAGGCCGTTGAAGGCGGTCGAGTAGGCTTGCGGCAGCGGCTTCAACAGCGCCGCGCCGGCACGGTCGCTCGCGAGGCTCCGCACGCGAACGCCGAGAGCGGCGAGGCGCTCGGCCTCGCCGGCCGCCGACGCCGGGTCGCCGGCGACGAGCCGCACCACCCGCCAGCCTTCGCCGGCGAGCTTTTTCGCCCGCGCCACCGCCGCTTCCCCGTCCGCCGCCGCCTCGACGAAGCAGCGAGGCGGGAGCAGCCGCAAGATCACATGATCGGCGGCGCCGTCGCAGAGCACGACATCGGCCGCCTGCAAGGCGGCGAGCGCCAGCCAGGAAAGTTCGCCCGGCCGCTCGGCGTCGAAATCGACATAGAGCACGAGGCCGGGGTCGAGCCGCGGCGCGGGCGCATCGGAAGATCGGGACATCGCGTCCTCCATGGCTAGAGACGGGCCCACGGATCTCTCCGTGGCGCTTTAGCCCTTGGTGACGCGGCGCAAGCTGCCCTCAAATCCCCGCGGGTCCGGCGGGCGGACCGTGGCGGACAATATTCTCCGTATTTCTGTTGTCAATAAAAGAATTAAAACATGATTACTATGTTAATATCGCGGTGGCGTGCCGACCGCCGGGCCGCCGCGGCCCGGCGGCCGATTGACCCTGGACGGCGCCGCCGTCGGCAGATTCGTCAGGTCTGGACCCCGAACGGGACCGAGCAGGCCGAGCGTGGGGCCTTGCTCTGCCTTGCCTCGCGGCGGTGCCGCCCGCCGCAGCAGCTGCGCGAGCTGCTTGTCGTTCAGCTTCACGTCATAGAACCGCTCGTAAAAATCGGCGGCCTCGGTGCGCAGCGACTGCTGAAAAACGCTCGGATAGAAAAGCGTCGTCAGCCAGTCGAGGCCGACGACCCGGTTGATGCCTTCCGGGTTGTCGATCCAGCCGAACGGCACGGCGGGCGCGAGATAGATCCGCCCGTCGCGCACCGCGCTCAGCCTCCGCCATTGCGGATCGCTCTTCAGCGCCTCGTAAAAGCTGGCCCGCTCGGCAATGATGACCTCCGGATCCCAGGCGATCAGTTGCGCCGCCGTGACGCGCATGGTGCCGCCGACGCCGAGCGGCGCGGCGACGTTGACGGCGCCGGCCTCCTCGATGTCTTCGCTGGCGAGCGAGCCGAGGCGCCCGGTTTCGAGCCCGTCTTCGCCGCGCCCGTAATAGACCCGCGGCCGCTTTTCCGGCGGCTGGATCAACAGCCGGCCGCGCAGCGAATCGATCGCCTCCTCGGCCGCCTTCGAGAGCTTGTGGGCGCGGTCGTCGACGCCGAGCATCGCACCGACCTCGCGCAGCAGAGCGGGCGTGTTCTCGATCGTGCCGTCGAGAAGAATATAGGGAATGCCCGTCGCCTGCTGGGTTGCAACCGCGGTCGCGACGGCGTCGGGGCTGACCCGGCCCCAATCGATGACGAGGTCGGGACGCAGCCGGGCGACGGTCGCAGCCGAGGCCGTCGGGTGCGGACCCGTAAGCCGGCCGGAGACCGGCAGATTGGCGTATTTTATCGGCAGATAGGCGCGCTCCCCGGGCGACAGCGGCCGCGTCCAGCCGACGAGCTTGGCGGGGGCGAGCGCGTATAGCAGCACGGCAGCGGCGGGGCCGGCGGCCATGACCCGCTCGACGTGGGCCGGGAGGAGGACGCGGCGTCCGGCCGCGTCGACGAAATCGCTCGCCCGGCTGGGCGCGGCAAAGAGGACGAGCGCAAAGAGGATCATGGCCCGCGCGGCGGGCGATCGAAGCGGCATCGGCGCCCTCGACTTGGCAGGGATGGCGGCACTGACTATAGCTGACTATAGCTTGCGGCGACCGCCGGGTGAAGGCCGCGAAGGGGCTGAGGAGCAGGATCATGCGGATCGAGAGCATCGAGGCGATCCCGGTCGAGGTGCCGCTGAAGAAAGTCTTCGGCGGCAGCCAATACAGCGTCGCCAGCCGCTGCACGATCGTCACCCGGATGCGCGTCGGGGGCGGCCTTTCGAGCGAGGTATATAACGGCGACAACCGCAGCCACGGGCGCGAGATCGGCCGCATCGTCGAAGCGGAATTGGCGCCGCTCGTCATCGGCGAGGACGCCCGCAATCTCGAGCGGCTGTGGGCGAAGATGTTCCCCCTCGCCCACTACAACCGCGACAGGAAGCTCGTCATGGAGGCGATCGCCTGCCTCGATACCGCGCTCTGGGACATCTTCGGCAAGGCGCACGGCGTCAATGTCGCCACCCTCCTCGGCGGCTGCCGCGAGCGGCTGCCGATCATCGCCATCGCCGGCTATTACGAGGACGGCAAGACGCTCGGCGATCTCGGCCGCGAGATGGAGTGGCTGCGCGGCGCCGGTATGGCCGGCTGCAAGCTCAAGGTCGGCGGCCTTTCGGCGGCGGCGGACGCCGAGCGCGTCGCCGCGGCGCGCCGGGCGGGAGGCGCGGATTTCATCCTCGCCGTCGACGCCAACCGCGGCTGGCCGGTCGCCGAAGCGGTCACGTTCGCCCGCCTCGTCGAGCGCCACGATATCCGCTGGTTCGAGGAGCCCTGCCATTGGTACGACGACGCCTACGGCATGGCCGAGGTGCGGCGCCGCACCAGCATCCCGATCAACGCCGGGCAGAGCGAGATTTCGAGCCACGGCATCCGCCGCCTGATTGCCGCCGGCGCCGTCGACATCGTCAATTTCGACGCCTCGGAGGCGGGCGGCCTTACCGAATGGCGGCGGGTGGCGGCAATGTGCGCGGTGCACGGCATCGAGCTCGCGCATCACGAGGAGCCGCAGATCGCGGCGCACATGCTCGCCGGAGTGCCGCACGGCACCTATGTCGAATGTTTTCCCGACCCCGAGCGTGATCCCTTGTGGGCCGGGCTCATCAAGAACCGCGCCAGGATCGAGAACGGCATCATCGAGGTGCCGCAGGGGCCGGGCTTCGGCCTCGATCTCGACTGGGCGATGATCGAGAAATACCGTCTCTGAGGAGTCTCCGATGACCCGGCCGTTCGAGGGTATCCGCGTCATCGACGCGACGCATGTCCTGGCCGGCCCCTTCGCGGCCTATCAGCTCGGCGTGCTCGGCGCCGAGGTCATCAAGATCGAGCATCCGCTCGACCCGGACCAGAGCCGGCTCACCGGCACCGACCGCGCGCTCAACGCCAAGCGGATGGGGACGAGCTATCTGACGCAGGCCTCGAACAAGCGCTCGCTGACCCTCGACCTGAAGCGCGAGGAGGGCCGCGAGATTTTCCGCCGGCTCGTCGCGCGCGCCGACGTGCTTGTCGAGAACTACCGCCCCGGCGCCTTTGCGGCATTGGGGCTCGGCTGGGAAGCGATGGCGGCGATCAACCCGCGGCTCGTCTACTGCTCGATCTCTGCCTTCGGGCAAGACGGCCCGCGCGGGCAGCAGACGGCCTACGACCACGTGATCCAGGCGACCTCGGGGCTCATGGCGACGACCGGCACGCCCGACGTCAACCCGATCAAGTTCGGCGCCCCGGCGGTCGATTACGCGACCGGCACGATGGGCGCCTTCGCCCTCTCGGCGGCGCTCTTCCAGCGCGAGAAGACCGGCCGCGGCCAATACATCGACCTCGCAATGCTCGGCGTCGCGATGATGCTGATGGGCTCGCACCTGACGGGGTATCTGCGCAACGGCGTCGAGCCGAAGCCATCCGGCAACCGCCAGCCCTTTGCGACCAACAGCTGCTATCCGACGAAAGACGGCCTGTTGATGCTCGGCGCCAGCAATCTGCGCCAGCAGCGCCGCCTTTGGCATGTGCTCGAGCGTCCGCAGATGGCAAAGCGCGACAACGAGGCGCGCGAAGCGGACCGGGAGCGCGAGGCGGCGCTCCTGACCGAGGTTTTGCAGGCGCGCACGGCGGCGGAGTGGGAAGAGTATCTGCAGGCTCGGCACGTCCCGGCGGCGCGGGTGCGCGGGCTCGCCGAGGCGGTCGCCGATCCGCAGCTCGAAAGCCGCGCCGCCATTCACCGGCATCAGGGGGCGAGCCAAATCGAGGGCGGCTTCGGCGTGCCGCTCGCCGCCTTCAGATTCGCCCATGGCGGCCCCTCGATCGAGACGCCGCCGCCTGCCCTCGGCGCCGATACCGACAAGGTGCTCGCGGAACTCGGCTACACGCCAGCAGAGATCGGCGAATGGCGCCGGGCCGGCGTCGTCTGACGGCGTTTCCTGCCCGTCCCCCTCAGAGGCATGGTTCCGCACAGGCGGCGGCCCGATAGGCCTCGGCCGTCTTCGACCAGCGAAATACCGTGCCGGCGCTTCCAGCGAGGGTGATCAGCGTCCGCGGCAGCGTCACGTCGAACGGTTGCCGCCCGGCGCGCGCGATCGTCACAGTGAGCTTGCTGCCATACGTGCCCTCACGCGCCCTCGCTTCGATCGTCTTCAGGCTCATGCCGTGCAGATCCTTGCCGTCGATCCGGGCGATGACGTCGCCCGGCCGCAAACCGGCCATCGCCGCCGGCTTGCCGAGGACCAGCGAGACGATTTCGACGCGACCGTGCTTGATGGCGAACTCGATCCCGACGCCGATGATCACGTCCGTGGGCCGCGCCATCGGATCCGCATTTTTCGCCTTGACGATCAGATCGAAATGGCCCGCCGTTCGGTGCGACGCAACGACGAGAATATCGGCGTCATCGGTGATTTGGTGATCGCGGGTGCCGTCTTTGTGCCAATCGCCCGCGATGTCCTTGAAGGCCGACATCGGAGTCGCGAGCACCTGACGCAGCAGACCGCCCTCGACCGTGAACAGGTACAGCGCCTGGTATTTCGCGAAGCCGCCAGCGTAGCCGTAATTCCAGCCGGCCCGCAGACCGAAGGCCGGCTCCCCCGGCGCGATCCGATAGGGCGCCAGATCGAAGCTCTCGAAGCTTTGCGGCAGGCCCGTCCCGCCGCCGTCCTCGACCGCTTCGGGCGCCGGCATGTCCGAATTCCAGTTGATTTTCCCGTCGAAGGGTCCGCCGCGGGCGACGAGGCGCGGCAGGCCGTCGCCGTTCGCCGCGATGACGCCGAGATAGACGCGCAAGGGCTCGGCCTTCGCGTCGTCGGACCGCCGGCAGACCGGGTCGCCCGGATCGAAAGCGGCGCCGCCGGTGCAGACGATCGCGACGAAGCGCCCCGGCTGCCGCGGCCACCGCTTGGCGCCGACGAGCGCAGGGGCTCGGCGGTCGCCCGCCGGCAGCAGCAGACCCGAGACGTCCGGAGCCGACCAGCCCGGCGGCAGGCGCACGCCCAGCCCGTCCGGCCCCGGTTTGCCTTCCATCTGCTGCTGCCAGACGCTCTTGCCTTCCGGCGTCTTCAGCTGTCCCGGCACCTCGTCGAGCAAGTGCATCGTGGCGGCGCGGGCAGGCAGGATACAGAGGAGCGCAAGCACTCCGAGAAAGCTGTAACCTGGCCGCCGATTCATAAGCGGCCGCGGGCGATGGCGGCGCCGGCGGCGAGCGCGGCGAGCTTGCGGCAGGCGATGTCGCGGTCCATCGGCGCCATGCCGCAATTGGTGCAGGGGAAGAGGCGTTCGGGCCGTACATGCGCGAGCGCCTTCTCGATCGTCGCGGCCACTTCCTCGGGCGTCTCGACATGGTCGCTGGCGACGTCGATCGCGCCGAGCAGCACGTCCTTGCCCTCGAGCAGTCCCAACAACGCGACCGGCACCTTGGAATTGGCGCATTCGAGCGAAACCTGGTCGATGCGGCTCTGCGCGAGTGCCGGAAAGACCCTCTCGTATTGCCGCCATTCCTCGCCGAGCGTCCCCTTCCAGTCGATATTGGCCTTGATGCCGTAACCGTAGCAGATGTGGACCGCGGTCTTCGCGGCAAGCCCTTCGGCGGCGCGTTCGAGGGCGGACACACCCCAGCGCGTCACCTCCTCCATGTAGACGTTGAAGGCGGGCTCGTCGAACTGGACCACATCGACGCCGAGAGCAGAGAGTTCGCGCGCCTCCTCGTTCAGGAGCTCGGCGAACGCCATCGCGAGCGCGACCCGGTCGCCGTAATAGGAATCCGCAATGGTGTCGACAATCGTCATTGGCCCGGGAAGGGTGAATTTGAGCTTCCTCCGGGTATGAGCGCGGGCGATCCCGGCCTCGACGGCGTGTACGCTCTTGCGCCGCCGCAACGGCCCAGTGACGGTCGGCACCTCGGCCAGGTAGCGGTTGTTGCGGATGCCGATCCTCGCCTTGCGGGCGAAATCGATGCCGTCGATCTCGACGAGAAAGCCGTGCACGAAATGTTGCCGCGCCTGCTCGCCGTCGGTGACGATGTCGATGCCGGCGTCCTCCTGTTCCTTCACGGCGAGGATCGTGGCGTCGCGCTTGGCTTCGTCGAGCGCCTCGCCCGCGAGCTGCCACGGCGCCCACAGCATGCGCGGCTTGGCGAGCCAGGACGGCTTCGGCAGGCTGCCGGCGATCGTCGTCTCGAACATTGCCCCTCCCAATTTATTTACCGGTCACGGCGAGGAGCCGCGCCCCGAGAAACTTTCCCCGCCGGTCGAAGGCGAAGGCAAACCGCGCATGGCCGACGATAGCGCAGGCGTGACAGAAATCCTGCAGCCGATAGGAGACGATGAACCGCACGCCGCCGCGGGGCGACGCCTCGCGCTCGGGGCCGGCGCGGCCGCGCCCGCCCGGCCACAGCATGACCCGCGGATAGCGGGTGCGGATCGCGCGGTAGGCGGCGGTCGCGGCGAGCGCCGCGCGCGGCAGCGACGCGAAGTCATCGACATCGATCCAGTCGGGGATGGCGTTGACGAAGACCCAGGCGCTGTTCTCGTTCGCCCGGAACGGGTAGGCGACGTGGGCCAGAGCCACGGGCCCGCGCCCCTCCTCGTCCAAGCCTTCGAGATAGGCTTCGCCCATCCGCGAGCGGGCGAAAGCGAGCGCCGCCGCCGGTGCGCCGGCCTTGGCCATCGCGCGCACGAAGCAATCGGCGAAGACGGCTCCTCGCAACCTTTCGCAGAGCCCGTGAAAATCGGCGATGAAGCCCGGCGGCGGCCGCCAGACGGCGGCCTGCGTCACGCGCTCGCCCGCCGCGACGGGT
>DASYYD010000249.1:0-2332 GCA_035934195.1 Allostellaceae bacterium
GAGCACGCTCTTCGAGAAGGAGGCGCCGCACCCGCTCGCCGACCGGCTGCGCCCCTCGCGTCTCTCCGACATCGTCGGGCAGGATCATCTCCTCGGCCCAGAGGGCCCTATTGGCCGTATGGTGGCGAGCCGGCAGCTCGCCTCGATGGTGCTTTGGGGCCCACCGGGCTGCGGCAAGACGACGATCGCGCGGCTCCTCGCCGAGGGCACCGACCTCGCTTTCGAGCCGTTGTCGGCGGTCTTTTCGGGCGTCGCCGATCTGCGCAAGGTCTTCGAGGCCGCGAAGAAGCGGCGCGAGATGGGCCGCGGCACGCTGCTCTTCGTCGACGAGATCCACCGCTTCAACCGCGCCCAGCAGGACGCCTTTCTGCCCTATGTCGAGGACGGCACGGTGATCCTCGTCGGGGCGACGACCGAGAACCCGTCCTTCGAGCTGATCGGTGCGCTCCTCTCGCGCGCCCAGGTCTTCGTGCTGCGCCGCCTCGGCGACGACGACCTCGAAACCCTGCTCGGACGCGCCGAGGCGGCAATCGGCAAGAAGCTGCCGCTCTTGCCCGAAGCGCGCGCGCAATTGCGGGCGATGGCGGACGGCGATGGTCGTTTTCTCTTCAACCTCGTCGAGGAGATCGCACGGCTGCCGCCCTCTTCGCCGCTCGACCCGCAACAACTCGCCCGCCTCGTGCAGCGCCGCGCACCGCTCTACGACAAGGCGCAGGAGGGGCATTACAACCTGATCAGCGCGCTCCACAAATCGCTGCGCGGCTCGGACGCCGACGCCGCGCTCTATTGGCTCGCCCGGATGCTGGCGGGCGGCGAGGACCCGATCTACATCCTGCGCCGCCTGACGCGCGCGGCGGTCGAGGACATCGGGCTCGCCGACCCGCAGGCCGTCGTGCAGGCGCTCGCCGCCTGGGACACTTACGAGCGGCTCGGCTCGCCCGAAGGTGAATTGGCCGTCGCGCAATGCGTCGTCTATCTCGCGACGGCGCCAAAATCGAACGCGCTTTATACGGCGCTCGGCGAGGCACGCGGCCTGGCCGAAGAGACCGGCTCGCTGATGCCGCCCCTGCATATCCTCAACGCGCCGACGCGGCTGATGCGCGATCTCGGCTACGGCCAGGACTACCGCTACGACCACGCGGCCGAAGACGCCTTTTCCGGCCAGGATTATTTCCCGGACGGGGTCGAGCGCCGCGAATTCTACAGGCCGAGCGAGCGCGGCTTCGAGCGCGAAGTAAAGAAGCGGCTCGATTACTGGGGCCGGCTGCGGCAGCGCTGCAAGAGCGCCGAGGAATGAGCGGCGCCGTCAAAACCGAGCATGTCGCCGAGGCCGACGGCGCAATCCGGCTCGACCGCTGGTTCCGCCGGCATTATCCGGCGCTCGGGCACGGCGCGCTCGAAAAGCTGCTGCGCACCGGGCAGGTCCGCGTCGACGGCAGGCGCGCGAAGGCTGCCGATCGCCTGGTGCCGGGCCAGGCGATCCGAGTGCCGCCTTTGGGCGAAGAGGCTGCGGCCGCGCCGCAAGCGCCGCGGCCGGTCCGGCCGCGGGACGCCGCGATGCTGCGGGGCGCCGTCCTCTATCGCGACGACGATCTCATCGTCCTCGACAAGCCCGCGGGGCTCGCCGTGCAAGGCGGCAGCGGCACCGAGCGGCATCTCGACGGCCTCCTCGACGCGCTGCGCTTCGGCGCGCCCGAGCGGCCGCGCCTCGTGCATCGCCTCGACAAGGAGACGAGCGGCGTGCTCGTCCTCGCCCGCACCGCCGCCGCCGCGGCTTTCCTCGCTCGCGCCTTCCGCGACCGGGCGACGAGGAAGCTCTATTGGGCGCTCGCCGCGGGCCTGCCGAAGCCGCCGCAAGGGCGCATCGACCTCGCGCTCGTCAAATTGCCGGGCCCCTCCGGCGAGCGCGTCCGCCCGGACGCGCAGGACGGCCGCCGCGCCGCGACGCTGTACCGGGTCCTCGACCATGCCGGCGAGCACGCGAGTTGGCTCGCGCTGATGCCGCTGACCGGGCGCACGCACCAGCTGCGGGCGCATTGCGCGGCGCTCGGGACGCCGATCCTCGGCGACGACAAATACGGCGGCGCGGCGGCGGCTCTTTCCGGCCTCCCCTCGGCGCGCCGGCTGCACCTGCACGCGCGGGCGATCGCGATCCCCACTCCGAGGGGCGGGATCGTGCGGGTCGAAGCGCCGCTGCCGCCGCATATGCGGGCGAGCTGGAAGTTCTTCGGCTTCGCCGCCGGCGCTCCCGACCCATTCCCCGATCCGGAGCGCAAGGGTGAGGCGGGTCTATAAGGCGGCCGATGTGTTGCCGGTCGAGGGCGGCTATGCG
>DASYYD010000130.1:0-16893 GCA_035934195.1 Allostellaceae bacterium
GTGCTCGAGGCGATGGAGCAGGCGATCCAGAAGGCGGGCCGCTCGAAATACGGCCTGGAGTACGACATTCGCGCCGAGATCGACCGCAGGAACGGCGAGATCCGGCTCCTGCGCTTTCGCGAGGTGGTCGAAGCCGTCGACAGCGAGCCGACGCAGATCGCCCTCGTCGAGGCGCAGCGCCTCAACCCCGAGGCCGAGATCGGCGATTTCATCACCGATCCGCTGCCGCCGATCGATTTCGGCCGCATCGCCGCGCAGACGGCAAAGCAGGTGATCGTGCAGAAGGTGCGCGACGCCGAGCGCCTGCGCCAATATCAGGAGTTCAAGGATCGCATCGGCGAGATCGTCAACGGCCTCGTCAAACGCGTCGAGTTCGGCAATGTCGTCGTCGATCTGGGCCGCGCCGAGGCGATCCTGCGGCGCGACGAGCTGCTGCCGCGCGAGAGTTTCCGCCAAGGTGAGCGTGTGCGCGCCTACATCCACGACGTGCGGCAGGAGCCGCGCGGCCCGCAGATCTTCATGTCGCGCACCCATCCGCAATTCATGGCGAAGCTGTTCGCCCAGGAGGTGCCGGAAATCTACGACGGCATCATCGAGATCAAGGCGGTGGCGCGCGACCCCGGCAGCCGCGCCAAGATCGCGGTCATCTCGCGCGACAGCGGCATCGATCCCGTCGGTGCCTGCGTCGGCATGCGCGGCAGCCGCGTACAGGCGGTCGTCGGCGAATTGCAGGGCGAAAAGATCGACATCGTGCCGTGGTCGGCCGACCCGGCGACCTTCGTCGTCAATGCGCTCGCCCCGGCCGAGGTCGCCAAGGTCGTCATGGACGAAGAGCAGCGGCGCGTCGAGGTTGTCGTGCCGGACGATCAGCTCAGCCTTGCGATCGGCCGCCGCGGCCAGAATGTCCGCCTCGCCTCGCAGCTCACCGGTTGGGACATCGACATCCTGACCGAGGCCGAGGAGTCGGAGCGGCGCACCGAGGAATTCCGCAGCCGCAGCCAGATGTTCATCGATGCCCTCGATATTGACGACGTGATCGCCCATCTGCTGGTGACCGAAGGCTTCACCTCATTGGAAGAGGTGGCCTACGTCAAACTCGAGGATCTCGCGGAAATCGAAGGCTTCGATAGCGACGTCGCGACCGAATTGCAGGAGCGCGCGCGCAACGCGCTCGAGCGGCGCGACCGCAAATACGAGGAAGAGCGGCGTGCGCTCGGCGTCAGCGACGAGCTCGCCGCGCTCGAGGGGCTGACGCCGGGCATGCTGGTCGCGCTCGGCGAAAAAGGCGCGAAGAGCCTCGACGACCTCGCCGACCTCGCCGGGGACGAGCTGATGGAGCTGCTCGCCGGCTCGGAAAAGAGCGGCACGAAACTGACGCTCGACGAGGCGAATGCGCTGATCATGCGGGCTCGCGCGCATTGGTTCGCCGACGAACCCGCCGCGCCGCCGCCGGAGTAGCCGCGACGGCCCTCGATACGGCGGAAGCGGCGGGGGGGCCGCAGCGGCGCTGCATCGCCACCGGCGAGATCGGCGAGCGCGCGCTGCTGCTGCGCTTCGTCGTCGGCCCCGGAGGCGAGATCGTGCCCGACCTCGCGGCGCGCCTGCCGGGACGGGGTTTGTGGTTGGCGGCGCGGCGGGATATAGTGGAGTGGGCGGTGGCGAAACGGCTCTTCGCGCGGGCGGCGCGGCGGACGGTGTCGGTGCCGCCCGAGTTCGCGGATCGTCTCGAAGCGCTGCTCGCGCAGCGATGCGTCGAGGCGGTCGGTCTCGCTCGACGGGCGGGTCTGGCGGTGGCCGGGTTCGAAAAGGTGCGCGAGGCTGTGCGCACCGGGAAAAGTGCCCTGTTGCTCGCAGCACTTGACGGCGCGGAAGGCGGCCGGCGCAAATTGGCGGCCTTGGCGCATGATCTGCCGTTGGCGGTCGTGTTGAGCGCGGTCGAGTTGGGCGGCGCCTTCGGGCGCGAGCATGTCGTGCAGGCGGCGGTCGGGCGCGGCGCGCTCAGTGACCGGCTCGCCGCCGATGCGAAGCGGATCGCCGGCTTTCGCGCGACGGCGGCGGTCCACTCGAGTGCGGCGGGCTTGGCAAGAGGATAGTATCGGATCGAGATGAGCGACACGAACGAGCAAGAGCAAAAGCGGCCCCTGACGCTGGCGCGTACCAGCGGTCGTCTCGAGCTGCGCAAGCCGATCGAGACCGGGCAGGTGCGCCAGAGCTTCTCGCATGGCCGTTCCAAGACGGTCACCGTGGAAGTTCGCAAGAAGCGGACGGTGCTGCCGGGACCGGCGGAAACCGCCCGCCCCGAGGCGCCGCCCGCGACCGCGCGCGAGCAGACCGAGGCGCGCCCGGCGGCCGAGCCGGTGCGCCGTCCGGTCGTCATCCCGCGTGCCTTGACCGCCGAGGAGCGCGCGGGGCGCGTCCGCGCGCTGCAGGACGCGCGCAAGGCCGATGAAGACTCCCGCCGCCTCGCCGCCCTCGCCGAAGCCGATCGGCGCCGCCAGGAAGAAGAGCGTGCCGCCGAGGAGGCGCGCCGGCGCGTCGAGGAGGAGAGCCGGCGCAAGGCCGAGGAGGCGGAGGCGCGGCGTCGGACCGAGGAGGAATCGCGGCAGAAATCGGTCGAAGAGGCGCAGCGCCGCAAGGAGGAGGAATCGCGCCGCGAGGTGGCGGAGCGCGCCGGCAAGGCGGCGGCGGCCAAGGTGGCGGCGCTCGCCGCCGCCGGCAAGGTCGCGGTGCCGCTCGAAGAGGAAGAAGAGGCGACGACGACGCGGCGCGGGGCCCGCCCCGAGATCAAACGGCCGCCGGCGCCAGCGCGCCGCGACGACATGCGGCGCCGCGGCAAGCTGACCGTCACCCGCGCGCTGTCCGATGACGAGGGCGAGCGCATGCGCAGCCTCGCCTCGGTGCGCCGCGCCCGCGAACGCGAGCGGCAGCGAATGCATCAGGGCGAGCAGGAGCAAGTAAAAGTCGTGCGCGAGGTTGTCGTGCCCGAGACGATCACCGTGCAGGAGCTCGCCAACCGCATGGCCGAGCGTGGTGCCGACGTGATCAAGGCGCTGATGCGCATGGGGGTGATGGCGACGATAAACCAGGTGATCGACGCCGACACGGCGGAGCTGGTGGTCAGCGAGTTTGGCCATCGCCTGCGCCGTGTTTCCGAATCCGATGTCGAGGTCGGGCTGCGCGGCGACGAGGATATGCCCGAGGCGCTCGAACCGCGCGCCCCGGTCGTCACCGTGATGGGTCATGTCGATCACGGCAAGACGTCGCTGCTCGACGCCTTGCGCGAAACCAATGTCGCGGGTGGCGAGGCCGGCGGCATCACCCAGCATATCGGCGCCTACCGGGTGACGCTGAAGAGCGGCCGCCAGATCACCTTCATCGATACCCCGGGGCATCAGGCGTTCACCGCGATGCGTGCGCGCGGCGCCAACGTCACCGACATCGTGGTGCTGGTGGTGGCGGCCGACGACGGGATCATGGAGCAGACCGTCGAGGCGATCCGCCATGCCAGGGCCGCCAAGGTGCCGATCATCGTCGCGATCAACAAGATCGACAAGCCGGAGGCGCGGCCGGACCGCGTGCGCCAGGAATTGCTGCAGCACGAGATCGTCGTCGAAAACTTGGGCGGCGAGGTGCTCGATGTCGAGGTCTCGGCGACCAAGCGCAGCAACCTCGACAAGCTCGAAGAGGCGATCCTGTTGCAGGCCGAGCTGCTCGATCTGAAGGCGAACCCGAACCGCCCGGCCGAGGGTGTCGTACTCGAAGCCAGGCTCGAGCGCGGCCGCGGCGCCGTCGCGACGGTGCTGATCCAGCGCGGCACGCTCAACGTCGGCGACATCTTTGTCGCGGGCAGCGAGTGGGGGCGGGTGCGCGCCCTCGTCGACGACCATGGCGAGAGCCGGAAGGAGGCCGGCCCGTCGACCCCGATCGAGGTGTTGGGCCTCAACGGAACCCCGCTCGCCGGCGACGATTTCGTCGTTGCCGAGAACGAGGGCCGAGCCCGCGACATCGCCGATTTCCGCCAGCGCCGGCGGCGCACGGCACAAGCCGCCCAGGGCGGGCGCGGCACGCTCGAACAGATGTTCTCGCAAATCGCCGCCGGCGTCGCGAAGGAATTGCCGATCGTCGTCAAATCGGACGTCCAGGGCTCGCTCGAGGCGATCGTCGGCTCGCTCGAAAAGCTGTCGACGGGCGAAGTTTCGGTGCGCGTGCTGCACGCGGCCGTCGGCGGGCTCAACGAGAGCGACGTGATCCTCGCCAAGGCGTCCGAGGCGGTCATCATCGGGTTCAACGTCCGCGCCAACCCGCAAGCCCGCGACCTGGCGCGGCGCGACGGCGTCGAGATCCGCTATTACTCGATCATCTACGACGTGATCGACGACATCCGAAAGACCTTGTCGGGCCTGCTCGCCCCGACCTTGCGGGAACGCTTCCTCGGCAACGCCTCGATCCGCGACGTGTTCAACATCACCAAGGTCGGCAAGGTCGCCGGCTGCATGGTCACCGAAGGCACGGTGCGGCGCGGCGCCAAGGTGCGCCTGTTGCGCGACAACGTCGTCATCCACGAGGGTTCGCTCAGGACCCTCAAACGTTTCAAGGATGAGGTGCGAGAGGTCAGGGAAGGCTTCGAGTGCGGCATGGCCTTTGAGAACTACCAGGACATCCAGGCCGGCGACGTCGTCGAGTGCTTTGAGGTCGAGGAAGTGGCGCGGGCGCTTTAGGACTGGATTACAACTCGTCGGGATTGCTTCGCTTCGCCCGCAATGACACCTATGTCACCGCCAGGAGCGCCGCGCCGAAGCGATCTCGATGACGCGCAGAAGACAGCAAACTGAAACAAGCCCACGCGGGCGCGGCCAGCGGCCCCGCCGCGTCGGCGAGGAGCTGCGGCACGCCCTCACCGAGATCCTGCGCACCGAGAAGCTGCGCGACCCGGCGCTCGCGGGCGCCAGCATCACCGTCACCGAGGTCGCGATGAGCCCCGATCTGCGCAACGCGACCGCCTATGTGATGCCGCTCGGCGGCGCACGGTCGGCGGAGATCATCGCCGGGCTGCGGCGCAGCGCGGCTTTTCTGCGGGGGCTGGCGGCGCGCCGATTGGGGTTGCGCTACGCGCCGGCGCTGTCGTTCGCGCTCGATCCTTCGTTCGACGAAGCCGAGCGCGTCCGGGCACTGCTGGCGCGGCCCGAGGTCGCGCGCGACCTCGGGCCGCCGGACGAGACGGCAGCGAAGCCCGACGATGAGCGCCCCTAGCGGTTGGCTCGTCATCGACAAGCCGCTCGGGCTTTCCTCGAGCCGCGCGGTAGCGATCGTGCGGCGCAGCACCGGCGCGGCGAGGGTCGGGCACGCCGGCACCCTCGATCCGCTGGCGACCGGGGTCTTGCCGGTGGCGCTGGGCGAAGCCACCAAGACGACGCTCTACGCGATGGCGGGAAAGAAGCATTACCGCTTTCGGGTCCGCTGGGGGATCGCCCGCGACACCGACGACAGCGAGGGCGAGATCATCGGCGAGAGCGCGCTGCGCCCGGACCGCGCCGCGATCGAGGCGGCGCTGCCCCGCTTCCTCGGCACGATCGCGCAGCGCCCGCCCGTCTATTCGGCGATCCATGTCGGCGGCGAGCGCGCCTATCGGCTGGCGCGCGCCGACCGGCCGCCCGATCTGGCGCCACGCCCGGTCGAGATACGCGAGTTGCGTCTCCTCGATATGCCGGACGGCGACCACGCGTTGTTGGAGGCGCGCGTCGGTAGGGGCGCCTATATCCGAGCTCTCGCCCGCGACCTCGCGGTGGCGCTCGGCACCTTGGGGCACATCGTCGAACTGCGCCGCCTCGCGGTCGGGCGCTTCACCGAGAAACAGGCGATTTCACTGGAAATCGTCGCCGAGCGTGGGCATATTCTCGCGGGATGCGGGTATCTGCTGCCGATCGAGACTGCGCTGGACGACATCCCGGCGCTGGCCTTGACCGCAACCGAAGCCATCCGATTGTGTCACGGGCAGTGCGTGACGCCGAGCGAGCCGGGGTTCCTCGATCGCCTCGACGAAGGAACGATTGTCGGCGCGCTCTGCGATCGGATGTTGATCGCCATGGCACGGATCGAAAAAGGCGGTCTGCGGCCGGTGCGGGTCATCAACCGTTGAGAGGAAGCTTATCGATGTCGATTACCGCCGAGCGCAAGCAGGTGCTCATTTCGGAATATGCGACGAAGACCGGGGACACGGGGTCGCCCGAAGTGCAGGTGGCGATTCTGAGCGAGCGCATTCGCAACCTGACCGAACATCTGGCGACCCACAAAAAGGACTTCCACTCCCGGCGCGGGCTGTTGGTCATGGTCGGCCAGCGGCGCCGGTTGCTCGATTACCTGAAACGGCAGGACGCGCCCCGCTATACCGCGCTCGTCAGCCGTCTCGGGCTGCGGCGCTGACGGTTTGTCGAGACGCTGCGCCCAACCCGCGGCCATCGCCCGCGAGTTTTGCCGGGCCGACGGACGATCCCCGTTGCTACCACCGGACCGGCATTTCCCTCACCTCGGCGAAAAGCCCGCGGCATGCCGGCTTTTGCCCTACCGTTTGTTGAAAAGGATGTGATCCCGAATGTTCCAGATCTACCGTAAGGAGCTGATATGGGGCGGTCGCCGCCTCGTGCTCGAGACGGGCAAGATGGCCCGTCAGGCCGATGGCGCGGTGCTCGCCACCTATGGCGAAACGACCGTGTTGTGCACCGCGGTGGCGATGCGCTCGACGAGGCTCGGCCAGGACTTCTTTCCGCTGACCGTCAACTATCAGGAAAAGACCTTCGCCGCGGGCAAGATCCCCGGCGGGTTCTTCAAGCGCGAGGGTCGGCCCTCGGAGAAGGAGACGCTCGTTTCGCGCCTCATCGATCGCCCGATCCGGCCGCTTTTCGCGTCCGGCTTTCTGAACGAGACGCAGATCATTTGCACGGTCTTGAGCCACGACCTCGAAAACGATCCCGACATCGTCGCGATGGTCGGCGCCTCGGCGGCGCTGACGATCTCCGGTATCCCGTTCCTCGGACCGATCGGCGGCGCGCGGGTCGGTTACATCGACGGAGAGTTCGTGCTCAACCCGACCACACACGACCTGCCGTCCTCGCGGCTTGATCTCGTCGTCGCCGGGACGACGGACGGCGTCCTGATGGTCGAATCGGAAGCGCGAGAGCTGCCGGAAGAGATCATGCTCGGCGCGGTAACCTTCGGCCACCGGGGGTTTCAGCCGGTCATTCAGGCTATCGTCGAACTCGCCGAGGCCTGCGCCCGCGACCCCTGGGATCTGCCCGCCGAACCGCCCGAACTCGACGACATCGAGGCGCGGCTGCGCCAGGCTATCGGTCCGGAAATCGCGGCCGCCTATCGCGAGCAGGGCAAGCAGGACCGTTCGAAGCGCCTCGAAGCGGCGAAGCTGCAGGCGGGCGAGCTGTTTCCCGAGGAGCCGCAGCGGGGCACGGCCCTCAATCTCTTCAAGAAGATCGAGAAGGAGATCGTGCGCGGCGCCATCCTCCGGGACGGCATCCGCATCGACGGCCGCGACACGAAGACGGTGCGGCCGATCGTCAGCGAGGTGGGCCTCTTGCCGCGCGCGCACGGCTCGGCATTGTTCACGCGCGGCGAGACGCAGGCTCTCGTGGTAGCGACCTTGGGCACCGGGCAGGACGAGCAGATCATCGACGCGCTCGAAGGCGAATACCGGCAAAACTTCATGCTGCACTACAACTTCCCACCCTATTCGACCGGCGAGGCAGGGCGGCTGGGGTCGCCCGGTCGGCGCGAGATCGGCCACGGCAAGCTCGCGTGGCGCGCGATCCGTCCGCTGTTACCCTCGAAGGAGAGCTTTCCCTACACGATCCGCGTCGTCTCCGAGATCACCGAGTCGAACGGCTCCTCGTCGATGGCGACGGTGTGCGGCTCCTCGCTCGCGCTGATGGATGCCGGCGTCCCGATGCCGCGCCCGGTCGCCGGCATCGCGATGGGCCTGATCAAGGAAGAGGACGGCTTTGCCGTGCTCTCCGACATTCTCGGCGACGAGGACCATCTCGGCGACATGGACTTCAAGGTGGCCGGCACCGAAGAGGGCGTGACGGCCTTGCAGATGGACATCAAGATCACCTCGATCACCGAGGAGATCATGCGCATCGCGCTCGAGCAGGCGCGCGAGGGGCGCGCCCACATCCTCGGCGAGATGGCGAAAGCGCTCCGCGGCGCGCGTGACAGCGTCAGCGTCAACGCGCCGCGCATCACGACGCTCTCGATCCCCAAAGACAAGATCCGCGAGGTGATCGGCTCCGGCGGCAAGGTCATCCGCGAGATCACCGAGACGACCGGCGCCAAGATCGACATCGACGACGACGGCACCGTCAAGGTGGCGGCGGTCGACAGCAGCGCGGCGCAGGCGGCGATCGACTGGATCCGCGGCATCGTCGCCGAGCCCGAACTCGGGGTCATCTACACCGGCAAGGTCGTCAAGGTCGTCGATTTCGGCGCCTTCGTGAACTTCCTCGGCTCGCGCGACGGGCTCGTTCACATCAGCGAATTGGCGCCGCACCGGGTTGCCAAGGTCGGCGACGTCGTCAAGCTCGGCGACATGGTGAAGGTCAAGGTGCTCGGCTTCGACGATCGCGGCAAGGTGAAGCTCAGCATGCGCCAGGTCGATCAGCAGACCGGCGAAGATCTCGGCAACAGCCGGCGCGAGCCGCGCCAGGAGGCGGCCAACGCGGCCACCTGAGGCCCGTGCCGGCGGCCGGCGTGCCGGGGCCGCTGCAATTGCCGCGCGTCATCGGCCACCGCGGCGCCGCCGGCTGCGCGCCGGAGAACACGCTCGCCGGGTTTCGCCGGGCGCGCGCGCTGGGCTGTGCCTGGGTCGAATTCGACGTTCGGCTCAGCGCCGACCGGCAGCCGATCCTGTTGCACGACGATCGCCTGGAGCGGACGACGAGCGGCCGCGGCAGGGCGGCGAAGCTCTCGCTTTCCGAGATCAGCCGGCACGACGCCGGCAGCTGGTTCGACCCGGCTTTCGCAAGCGAGCGGGTGCCGACGCTCGAAGCGGCGCTCGCGGTCCTTGAAGAAGAGGGTCTGGCTGCCAATGTCGAAGTCAAACCGGCGCGCGGCCAGGCTTACGAGACGGGGACAATCGCCGCTGACACGCTCGCCCGGCTGTGGCCGGAACGGGGAGGGGCGACGCTGATCTCGAGTTTCCAGCCGCCGGCCTTGGCGGCGGCGAAGGCGACGGCCCCGGACTTGGCGCGCGGTCTTCTCTTCCGCGCCCTGCCGAGGGATTGGCGGCGTCGGGCGGAAGAACTCGACTGCGTCTCGATCCATCTTGACCATCGGCGGCTTTCACCCGCCGCCGTGGCCGAGATAAACTCGTTGGGGTATCTTTTGCTCGCGTATACGGTTAACGATGCCGCGCGCGCGCGCATGCTGTTCGACTGGGGAGTAGCTTCCGTGTTCTCGGACGTGCCGCACACGATCCTCGCCGGAATCGAGCCATGAAGCCGCTCGACGCACTCGTGATCTCCGGGCGCGAGGTGCTGCCGCTGGTCGAGGGCGGCAAGGGGATCTCCGTCTCGAACGGCGAAAGCTCGGGCGCCTGGGCCGCCTCGGGCGGGGTCGGCACCTTCTCCGGCGTCAACGCCGACAGCTATAGCGAAACGGGCGAGCACATTCCGCAGATCTATTACGGGCGCACCCGGCGCGAACGTCACGAGGAGCTGGTCGCCTATGCGATCGCCGGCGGCATTCAACAGGCGCGTGTCGCCTATGAGCGCTCGAACGGCGCGGGCCCCATCCATATGAACGTGCTGTGGGAGATGGCGGCGGCCGAGCGCGTGCTGCACGGCGTGCTCGAAGGCGCCAGGGGCCTGATCAACGGCGTCACCTGCGGTGCCGGTATGCCGTACCGCATCGCCGAGATCTGCGCCCGCTACGGCGTCTATTATTATCCGATCGTCTCGTCGGCGCGCGCTTTCCGGGCCTTGTGGAAGCGCGCCTACCACAAATTCTGCGACTGGCTCGGCGGCGTCGTCTACGAGGATCCGTGGCTCGCCGGCGGCCACAACGGCCTCTCCAACAGCGAAGACCCCGACCGCCCCGAGGCGCCCTACCCGCGGGTTCGCGAATTGCGCAGCCTGATGACCGAGTTCGGGCTGCAGACGACGCCGATCTTCATGGCCGGCGGGCTTTGGTATCTGCGCGAGTGGGAGGATTGGATCGGCAACCCCGAACTCGGGCCCATCGCGTTTCAGTTCGGCACCCGGCCGCTTTTGACTCAGGAAAGCCCGATCCCGGAAGTTTGGAAACGCAAGCTGCTGACCCTGAAGGAGGGCGACATCTACCTCAACCGATTCAGCCCGACCGGGTTCTATTCCTCGGCCGTCCACAACGCCTTCCTCAGCGAGTTGCAGGAACGCTCGCGCCACCAAGTCGCCTTTACCATCGAGCCGGTCGGCGAGCATGTCGCGCAATTCGGCGTCGGTGCGCGCGGCCGCGTCGTCTACCTGACCGAGCACGACAGAAAAGAGGCCGAGGGCTGGGTGCGCGAAGGCTTCACCGAGGCGCTGCGCACGCCGGATTCGACGCTCATTTTCGTGACGCCGCAAAAGGCGCTCGAAATCCGCAGCGACCAGATCGGCTGCATGGGCTGCCTTTCGGCCTGCGAGTTCTCGAACTGGGCGCAGAACGAGGTCGGCACGACCGGGAAAAAGGCCGATCCGCGCAGCTTCTGCATTCAGAAGACGTTGCAGGCGATCCGCCACTCGGGCGATGTCGATTTCCAGCTGATGTTCGCCGGGCACAACGCTTACCGCTTTGCCGGCGACCCGTTCTACGCGAACGGCTATGTGCCGACCGTCAAAAAGCTAGTCGAGCGGCTGCAGACCGGGGATTAGAACGCCCCTCTTGCCGCCGCCGCCTACCCGGTCCTCGATCGCACCGGCGAATTGTCGCCGAGCCTCCTGCGGCGGACCGCCGAAACCGCCGATCAGCCGGGAAGCGCCGCCGAAGGACGGCCGCGATGAGCAGAGCGGTCCGTGTCCGGCCGATGTCGTCTTGGTCGCCGAGCGCGACGCGCGGCCGCTCGGGCTGGCCCATTTCCTTGTCCGCCCGGCGCTCGACAAGCCGCCCGGTGGTCCAGCCCGTCGTCATCGATGCAGCGCATCGCGGGCGAAGGGATCGGTAAGATATTGATGTCGGCTGCCGAAGATCGGGCAGCGCTGCGCGGCGTCGGTTGCGTCGCGCTGCATTCGAAGGCCACCCGCCCCGATGCCCATTCCTTTTACGGGGCGCTCCGATACGAATTGATCGCGGCATCGCACCTGTTTCGTCGGGATCTCCGGCGGTAGTAGGCGGCGGCATCCTACTTGCAGGGCGGCGAACCCTTGCTGCACGGCAGCGGCCCCGGCATCGCGACCGGCGGGGCGCCGGCGCCCTCAGCCGGCGTCGCCGGCGCATTGCCGAGGGGCAGGCTCGTCGTCCCGGCGGGGGCGAGCGGCGGCGAGACCTTCGGATTGCCGCCGCCATAGCCCCAGACCCCGGCCGCCGTCGTGCCGAGCATCTCGCCGCCCGTCGCGCCCATCGCCAAGGCGAAGCCCGGCAGGCCGCAAAGCACCACGAGAGCCGCGGCGAGGGTGGATGCCGTTTTCCGCATGTTCGCCAGTCTTGCAGATGCCGCCGACGATGCAAAGCCGGCCGGGGCGGGGCTCAGAAGATCCGCGCGGCGCTCGCCTGTTCGCGAATCCACACCTGCGCCTCACAGCCGGTCTGCTGCGCCTCGCGGGCCGCCTCGACCGCGTCGAGCAGCGCCTGTTCCTTGTCGAGATAGGCCCCGTAGAGAGAGCTGCCGAGGGTGACCACCCATCGCGCGTCGCGCCCGCGACGGCACACTTGAAATTGCTTCACTCGCATCCGTTTCCCCCGGGGCTCGGCCCGTGCCGTGTTTCTTGTCGGGCGATCAGTCGCCCGTTTCACAATCCTTCGAGCTGAGTATCCTGCGGACGAGAGCGTGAATAAAGGGTTTCTTGTTAGCGTTTTGACACAGAACCCTATTTCGCTCGGCCGCGGGCAAGGGACCGATCCGCCGGCCGGCGGTCACGCGAATCGGCCGCCCGTCACTTCTCCTCCGCGGTGAAGACGCCGTCCCAGTTTTCCGGCGGCGCGGCGAGCTGGAAATGCGCGATGCGCCGCCGGTAGAGCTCGTAAAGCGGCGCCAGATGCCGCACCGCGGCAAGCCGGCCGCTGTCGAGCAGACGCAACGCCGCCGCCCAGTCCTGGCGGCGATAGGCGGTCAACAGCGCCCCGTGGTCGGCGATGAAGCGGTCCTCGCCGATCTTCTCGGGCGGCAGCGTATAAACGTGCCCCGCCTGTTTTTTTCCTTTGACCGCGACGAGGTCCAATTCGATCAGCGCCGGGTCGTCGAGCGCCGCCGCGGTCTCCTCGCCGATCACCAGATCGACGCCATAAACCTTGCCGAGGCCTTCCAGCCGCGAGGCGAGGTTGACCGGATCGCCGAGCAGCGAATAGTCGAAATGCTGCTCCGAGCCGAAATTGCCGACGACACAGTCGCCGGTGTTGAGGCCGATGCCGACCCGCACCGGCAGGAACACCTGATAGCGCGGCTCGCTCTTCCACACTTCGTTCAATTCGGCGAGCTGGCGGCGCATCGCCTGCGCCGCGCGCACCGCGTTCTTGGCGTGCTCGGGGTCGTCGAGCGGCGCGTTCCAGAACGCCATGATGCAGTCGCCGATATACTTGTCGATCGTGCCCTTCATCTCGGTAATGATTTCGGTCATCGGCGACAGGAAGCTGTTCATGAAATGCGTCAGCGCCTCGGCGTCGAGCTTTTCCGACAGGCTCGTGAAGCCGCGGATGTCGCAGAACATGATCGTCATTGACCGCTTCTGCCCGCCGAGGGCGAGCCGCTCGGGGTGCGCGGCGAGCTCTTCGACGTAATGCGGCGACATGTAGCGCGAGAAGGCGCTGCGGATCTCGCGCTGCCGGGCCTCGGTTCTGAGGTAACCGAGCAGGGTGGCCAGCAGATAGACGAGGAACAGCACGACGATCGGGTAGACCGGGTCGATCAACAGCCCCCAATGGCGAAACGCGACCCACGACGTGCCGAGGGCTCCCGCCACCGCCGCGCTGCCGAGCCCGGCGCTGCCGAGCGCGCCGACGCGCGGCAGCACGTGAATGAGGAGCGCGCCGACCAGCACGGTGAACAGGATCTCGGCGCCGATCGCCCAATCGGGGCGGATCAGAAAGCTCCCCTGCAAGATCTCGCCGATCAGCTGCGCGTGGATCTCGACCCCCGGCACGTCGGGCGCGAGCGGGGTTGCCTGCTGGTCATTGATGACGCCTTCGGCCGAGGTTCCGATCAGCACGATATTGTCGGCGATCTTGGCGCGGTCGACCTTGCCGGCGAGCACGTCGGCGGCGGAGACGTACAGATCGGGCGCCGGCCGCGCGTAATGGATCCACACGCGGCCGGCCGCGTCGGTCGGCACCGTCAGCCGGCCGATGCGCATCGCGGTCAATCCGGTGGACTGGCCGAAATTCGCCTCGTTGTGCGCCCCGGCGGCGCGGCCGATATAGGTCTGCGCGCCGGAGACGACCCGCAGTATCTCGGCGGCGAGCGAGGGCACCGGCTTGCCGTCGAGCCTGAGGACCAGCGGAACCCGCCGGACGACATGGTCCCAATCGAGTGCCTGGTTGACAAAGCCGTCGCCGGCCGCGGCCGCTTCGAGGGCCGGCAGATTGGTGATTACGCCGGCATAATCCGGGACGTGATGCAGCGGTCGGTCGCCGACAAAGGCAAACCCCGCCTTGGTCGTCGGCAGGCGGTTGCCGTGCGTGTTGGTCAGGATAAAGCCGGTCACCACCGGCGCCTTGCCGAACGCGGCGGCAAGGGATTGGTCGGGGTCGCGCATTTCCGCCAGCAGGTGTGTCGCCGCCTCGGAGGCGACGCCGCCATTGACGAGCAGCGGCAGCAGCATCTTGGGAGCGGTCCGGTCCGGCTCGGAAAAGACGATGTCGAGGCCGATGACGGCGGCGCCGTCTTCGTGCAGCTTATCGATCAGCCGGGCGACGAGGGTCCGCGGCCACGGCCACTGTCCGATCTCCCGCAAGCTCTTGTTGTCGATATCGACGATGCGGATCGGCAGGTCAGGGGCGACCCGCGGCGCCTCGCGCTGATAAAAATCGAAGGCGAACAGCGACAGCCGGTCGAGAACCCGGGGCGCGGCGAGGCGCGCGCCGACGGCGACAAACAAGATAAGGAGCGGCAGCAGGTTGACGAGGCCGCGGCGCAGCCGAGGATGAAGGCGGATCACTGCCGATAAACTGCTGTTGCCGAGTACGCGCTGCGATCATCGCCGAAACCGCGCGATCTTTCCAGGCCGATTGCGCGCGGCCCTCGGCGCCACACGTCGCGAGGGTTTCGCCACATGCCGGGTGTCAGCGCGAGCGCAGCGACGCAGTCTCGGCGGGATCGCTTCGTCGCCAATGGCTCCTCACGATGACATCCTAAGCGCCCTCCCGGTCTCTCGCGGCCACGAAAAGGCTTGTCGGCGGATCGGGAAGGCGCGAATTCTCGGATCGGCATCCGATCGGAGGCGGCGCATGGCGATTGCCATCGAAGCAAGGAAGGCGGGGCTCGTCCGGAAGGCCGAGGCGCTCGTCGGGGAGATGCGCGCGGTCGAGGACGAACCGACCGCGAAGCGCGTCATCGCCGAGTTCTACGAGCACGTGCCGCCCGCCGACGTTGCCGAGCGCAGCCCGCGCGAGCTCTGCGGCGCCGCCCTCGCGCTCCTCGATTTCGCCAAGCGCCGCCGCCCGGGAAAGGCGAAGATCCGCGCCTACAACCCCGATCCCGCCGATGACGGCTGGTCCTCGCCGCACACGATCGTCGAGATCGTCAACGACGACATGCCGTTCCTCGTCGATTCGGTGACCGCCGCGATCAATGCAAGCGACCGCGTCGTGCATCTCGTCATCCACCCGATCTTCAGCGTGCGGCGCGGCCCGGACGGGCGGCTAAGCGACATCAGCGCCGGCAACGGCGAGGGCGTGCGCGAATCCTGGATGCATGTCGAGATCACCGCCGAATCCGACCCGGCCGGTCTCGCGGAGCTGACGCAACGCCTCGACGGTACGCTCGCGCAGGTCCGCGCGGCGGTCGCCGATTGGTCCGAGATGCGCGAGGTTTTGCGTCGCGTGATCGACGAGCTGGCGAGCGCGAAGCCGCCGCTCGCCGCCGGCGAGATCGCCGAGGCGCGCGATTTCCTGCGCTGGCTCGAGGACGACAATTTCACTTTTCTCGGCTATCGCGAATACCCCTTCGGCGGCCACGCGCTGCCCGCGGGGCCAGCCCTCGGCATCCTGCGCGACGAGGGCTATCGCGTGTTCGGTGGTCTGCGCGACCTCGCTTCCCTGCCCCCCGATGTCCAGGAATTCGTGCGCCGCCGCGAACTCCTGATCATCACCAAATCCGACCGTCGTTCGAACGTCCATCGCTCGGCGCACATGGACGCGATCGGGCTGCGCCGGTTCGACGCGGGCGGCGAGGTCGTCGGCGTGCGCCTCTTCCTCGGCCTGTTCACCTCCCTCGCCTACAGCCGCAGTCCGCGCGCCATCCCGGTATTGCGGGTCAAGGTCCGTCATGTCGTCGAGCGTTCCGGATTGTCGCCGGCGAGTCATGACGGCAAGGCCCTCTTCCACATCCTCGACAGCTTTCCGCGCGACGAGTTGTTCCAGGCCGACGAGGCCGCGCTGTTCGCCACCGTCATCGGCATTCTCGACCTCCAGGAAAGACAGCGCATCGCGCTTTTCGTGCGTAAGGATCCGCTCGAGCGCTTTGTCTCGTGCCTCGTCTATGTGCCGCGCGAGCGCTACGACACACCGCTGCGACAACGCTTCGCGGCGCTTCTCGCCGAAGCGTTCAAGGGCGAAGTGTCGGCCTTTTACACCCATCTCGACGATTCGGTCTTCGCGCGCATCCAGTTCATTGTCCGCACCACTCGCGGCGCGGTGCCGGCGGTCGATGTCGCCGGGCTCGAAGCGCGCCTCGCCGAAGCCGGGCGCAGCTGGACCGACCGTCTCGAGGAAGCGGCAAGCGCCGCTTTCGGCGAAGCCGAGGCGCGCCGCCAGTTGCGCGCGCTGAAGCCGTTTCCGCCGGCCTACCAGGCGCGCACCGGCGCGGTCGCGGCGGTCGCCGATCTCGTGCCCATAGGGAAGGTGCTCGCCGGCTCGCCGCTCGAAGTCGCGCTTCACCCGCGCGACGACGACGCGCCGGGCTTGCGGATCTACCGGGCGGGGGAACCGGTCGTGCTGTCCGACATCTTGCCGATCATCGAGAACCTCGGGCTGCGGGTCGTCGCCGAGGAGCCGTTTCGCATCGAGAGCGCCGAGGGCACGGTCGCCTGGGTCCACGAGCTGGCGCTTGCCCCCACCGCCCTGCCGCTGGCCGACGCGGCCGGCGAGCGGCTCGCCGAGGCGCTCGTCGCGGTGTGGACCGGCCGGGTCGACAATGACGGCTTCAACCGGCTCGTCGCCAGCGCCGGGCTCTCGGCACGCCAGGTCGTCATCCTGCGGCTCTACGGCAAGATCTTGCGGCAGGCCGGCAGCCCGTTCAGCCAGGCCTATATCGAAAGCGCGCTGTCGCGGCACCCCGAGATCGCGCGGCGTCTCGTGCGGCTCTTCGAGAAGCGCTTCGACCCGGAGGCCCAGGCGCCGCTCGCCGCGGTCGGCGAGATCCAGGCGATCGAGCACGGGCTCAACGCGGTCGAAAGCCTCGACGAGGACCGCATCCTGCGCAGCTATCTCACCCTCGTCCTGAAGACGCTGCGCACCAACTACTTTCAGCGCCCGCCCTCGGGCGCCCCGAAACCCTACCTC
>DASYYD010000322.1:0-2803 GCA_035934195.1 Allostellaceae bacterium
CTCGGCGAACCACCCGTTCTCGAAGATCCACCGAATACGGCCGCGTCATCCCCCATCTCCCCCAAGATGTGGCGGCCATTCTCCCCTACTTCACCACATCTGGGAAGCCGTCGATTCTGTCAGATGAGAAACCGCTCTAACCATCCTCGCTCATCGCAAGCCGCAGCCCGGAGAGGTAAAGCTCGCGCTGCTCAGGAATGCGCAGGAAGCTGGCATCGGATAACACGACCGGAGTAATCGCGCGCAGCCGCGCGACGATCTCGCGGGCGTCCCCGACCCGACCCATTTGGGCATAGCAGGCAGCGAGATAGCGATACGCCTGCGGGTAGCTCGGATCATCCTGGAGTGCGAGAAGCAGCTTCGGCACGGCCTCATCGAAGCGTCGGCTCAGCAAATACGCGAAGCCTATTTGTGCGAGCGACGGGCCGATGCGGGCGCGCGGACTGAGGCGCAGCGCGGCTTCGAGATGACCGATCGCGATGCCGGGCTGCCCCGCCCAAAATCTGAGAACGCCGCTGGTGTGCCAGCCGCGCGCGTAGTTCGGGTTGAACGCCAAGGCGCGGTCGACCAGCGCCATCATTGCGCCAACGTCCTCGCCGAAATAGGCCAGCGCGTGGGCGGAATTCACGAGTATGGCCGGATCGTCGCCGGCCACCTCCAGGGCGCGCCTGGCGAAATCCGCGCCCTTCAGTCGGTCCGCCGTCGGATCCTCGCTCCGGCCGGCCGCCACAAGCTGAAAACAGCAGAACGCGGCCCAGGCGAGCGCGGGTCCGTAACGCGGATCGCGGGCGATCGCCTGCTCCATCAGGCGCAGCGCCTCGGGGGCTTGCCGCGCTGACGACAAATACATCGCGTAGCCGCGCAGATAGAGGTCGTAGGCGGTCATGTCCTCGGTCGGCCGGCCGGCCGAGCGGGCCGTCTCGGCGGCCTGCAACGTCGGTTCGATGACGCCGGCGACGCTGGAGGCGACCTGATCCTGCAGCTCGAACACGTCTTCGAGCGAGCCGTCGAAGCGGTCGGCCCAGAGATGCGCGCCATTTTCGGCATCGATCAGCTGCGCGGTGATGCGCACCCGGCCGCCGGCCTTCCTGACCGAGCCTTCGAGGACGTAGCGGACGCCGAGTTCGCGCCCTACCCGCTTCACGTCCACGGCGTGGCCCTTGTAGGTGAAGCTCGAATTGCGGGCGATGACGAAAAGCCACCGGATGCGCGAGAGGGCGGTGATGATCTCCTCGACCATGCCGTCCACGAAATAGTCCTGCTCCGGATCGCCGGACAAATTGTCGAACGGCAGCACCGCGATCGACGGTTTGTCCGGGAGAGCGGGAGTCTCGCGCGCATCCGGCAGGGACGGCCGCGGCCCGACCCGGTAAGCCCGCACCGGCCGGGCGATGTTCTTCATCCGCTGCTCGCCGAGATCGGTGAAGGGGACCCCGAGCCTGGTGCCGATCTGGTCGCGCACCGCCGCCGAGACGCAGACCCCGCCGGGCTCGGCCGCCGCTTCGAGCCGGGCCGCGATGTTGACGCCGTCGCCGAGCAGGTTCTCTCCGTCGACGATCACGTCGCCGATATGGATGCCGATGCGAAAGCGCATCGCCGCGCCGCCGGCATCGCCCGGGGCGAGCGCCTCCTGCACGGCGAGCGCGCACTCGACGGCCGCGACCGCGCTCGCGAAATCGGCGACGACGCTGTCGCCGGCCGTGCTGAAGATGCGGCCGCGATGCTCGCCGATCAGGCGGTCGATGACCCCCCGGCAGGCCTTGAGCCGCGCCAAGGTGCCGATTTCGTCCTCGGCCATCAGCCGACTGTAGCCGGCGATGTCGGCCGCGAAGATCGCCGCGAGTTTCCGTTCGACCGCTGACAACGGTGCGCCTCCCGCCGCCACTATAGGACGCGCGAAGGGCGATGCGTAATTTTCGCGCGATCGGTTCTGCGGCCTCGGAAAATCACACGGCGCCCGCCGCGCGCAGCCGGGCGATTTCTTCCGCCGAATAGCCGAGCTCGCGCAATACCGCGTCGGTGTCGGCGCCGAGATTGGGGGCCGGATGGCGGATGCGGCACGGTGCCTCCGTGAATTTGAGCGGAAAGCCGAGCATCCGGACGACGCCGTGCCCCGGATGCTCGACCTCGAGCGCCATCTGTTGGTCCTCGACCTGCGGATCGGCGAAAACCTCCGCAAGGCTCATGACCCGGTCGCAGGGCACGCCCGCTTCGTTGAGCCGGGCGATCCAATGGGCGCTCGTCTCGGTTAGGAGCCGCGCCTCGATCGCCTTGTTGATGGCGGCGCGGTTCGCGACGCGCAGCGCGTTCGTCGCGAATTCGGGGCGCGAGCGCAATTCCCCGAGGCCGAGCGCGTCGAGAAGGCGCTGATAGGATTGCTCCTGCGAGGGCGCGATCGCCACTTCACCGTCGCTGGTGCGGAACATGCCGTAGGGCGCGACGATCGCGTGGTCGTTGCCGCTGCGCGCCGGCGCCTCGCCGGTCGCGAAGTAATTGGCCGCGAGATAGCCGAGGAGGCTGATCGTCGCGTTGTTGAGGCTGGCGCCGACCCGCTCGCCCTTGCCCGTCCGCCCGCGCCGCACCAGCGCGGCGCAGACGCCGAGCGCGGCGTAGAGCCCGGCCGCGAGATCGGCGATCGGCGGCCCGGCGCGCAGCGGCGGGCCCTGCGCCTCGCCGGTCGTCGCCATGAAGCCGCTCATCGCCTGCGCGAGGAAGTCGAAGCTCGGCCGGTCGCGATAGGGGCCGCTGTCGCCGAACCCGGAGAGGCTGCAACAGACGAGGCCGGGGTTGAGACTTTCGAGGC
>DASYYD010000345.1:0-2812 GCA_035934195.1 Allostellaceae bacterium
GCCCCGGCCGCGGCCTGGTGCGCACCCGCGTCCGGGTCGTCAAGCAGGACGGCACGCCCGCGCTCACCTACACGCCGCTGCGCATGATCCGCTGCCGGGAACAGAAAAAGCTTTAAACGCGAAGGCCGCAAAGGAAACGCGAAGGCCGCGAAGGCTTCGGTAGCCATCGCGTCCTTTGCGTTTCCTTCGCGGCCTTCGTGGTGAAGCGTTCCCTCAATCCCGCAGTTCCGGGACGATCCAGAACGGCCCCTGGCCGCGGCCGACGCGCTCGCAATTGTCGAAGGCGTTGCGCCAGCGCTTCCAGTGATTGTCCCAGGTCGGGCCGGCGGCGTGCGGCGTGTAGATCGCGTTCTTGCAGCCGAACAGCTCGTGGTCGGGCTGCGGCGGCTCCTCGCGCATCACGTCGATGCCGGCGCCGAGGATCTTCTCGTCGCGCAAGGCGGCGTGGAGCGCCTTCTCCTCGACCACCGGGCCGCGGCAGGTGTTGACGAGGATCGCGGTCGGCTTCATCAGCGCGAATTCCCGTTCGCCGATCAGATTGCGCGTCGAGCGGTCGAGCGGCACGTGCAGGGTGACGATGTCGGAGGTCTTGAGCAGTTCCGGGAAGAGCGCGAAGCGCACGCCCAGCTGGTCCTCCTGGTCGGTCGAGAGGCGATTGATGTCGTAGTACTGGATGCGCATGTCGAAGGCCTTGGCGCGGCGCGCGACCTTCTTGCCGATGTTGCCGAGCCCGACGATGCCGAGCACCTTGTCCTCCAGCTCGTAGAGCTTTGTCGAGTTGAAGTCGTTGCCGCGCCAGCGGCCGGAGACGACGCCCTCGTGCTGCCAGATCAGCTTCCTCGCGACCGCCAGCATGAGGAGGATCGCGTGCTCGGCGACCGCCGTCGCGTTCGCCCCGCCGTTGTTGCAGATCGGCACGCTCGCGGCGCGCGCCGCTTCGAGGTCGTAGGTGTTGTAGCCGGCGCTCAATGTCTGCACGAGCTTCAGTTTCGGCGCCCTGCCGTAGAATTCCGGCCCGTGCTTGAACTGCCCGCCGCCGATGTAGAAGTCGGCGTCCGCGAGCAGGTTCCAGAATTCCGGGCTGCCGTGCGCGGCCGTCACGAGCTCCAGCCCCTCCGGCAACAATTCGTAGGCGATCGCCATCGTGTCGTCGGAGTGGCTGTTCGGGGTCAGGATGCGGCGGGGCATGGCTTTTCTCTCCTCTTGTCGCATGCGATCGTCCTCGCATCGTAGCGAGTGCGGGCGCGGAAGCGGAAGGAGAAAAGTCGCCGCCGGCCCGGCGCGGCCGCGATTGCCGGCACCCCGCGGCTCGGCTAGGGTGCGCCCCTCTCGAACAACCCGAGGCGAACCGCCGATGGCCGACGAAATTCTCGCCTACCGCTTTCAGAACCTGCACGAATTCGTCAAGGCGGCGCGCACCAACCTCGACCGCAACAACTGGGACTATCTGATCGGCGGCTCGGAGAGCGAGACGACGCTCGCGCGCAACCGCATGGCGTTGGATGCGATCGGCTTTCGCCCGCGCGTCCTGCGCGACGTATCCGACATCGATTGCTCGGCGAGCCTCTTCGGCTGCAAATTGCGCCTGCCGGTCCTGTGCGCGCCGGTCGGCTCGCTGCAGGTGTTCGATCCCGAAGGCGGCGCCGCGGTCGCCAGGGCGACGAGCGAATTCGGCAACGGCATCATCCTCTCCAGCGTCTCCGAGCCGGGGCTCGACAAGACGGCCGAGGCGGCGGGCGACGGCTTCCGCATCTACCAGCTCTACGTGCGCGGCGACGAAGCCTGGGTCGACGAGCAGGTGCGCCGCGCCATCGCCAAGGACTACGACGCCTTCTGCCTGACGATCGACACCGACAGCTATTCGCGGCGCGAGCGCGACATCGCGAAGCGCCATCAGCGCCGCCGCGTGCGCGTCGACGACGCGCGCATCTACCAGGCGCGCTTCAACTGGCATGACATCGAGCGGATCAAGAAGAATTTCGACATCCCGCTGATCCTGAAAGGCATCGCGACGGCCGAGGATGCGGCAATCGCGGTCGAGCACGGCGTCGATTGCGTCTATGTCTCGAACCACGGCGGCCGCCAGCTCGACCACGGCGTCGGCTCGATCGACGTATTGCCGGAGGTCGTCGAGGCGGTCGCGGGCCGCGCCCGGATCATCGTCGACGGCGGCATCAGCCGCGGCACCGACGTCGTCAAGGCATTGATCCTCGGCGCGGATGCCGTGGCGGTCGGCCGGCTCTATGTCTACGGCCTCGCCGCCGCCGGGGCGCCGGGGGTCGTGCGCCTCTTCGAGATCCTCGAGGACGAGATCCGCATCTGCCTCTCGCTGTTGGGCGCGACGGGCTATGCCGAGCTCGACCGCTCCTATGTCCGCCCGGCGCGCACGGTCGCTGCGCCCCATGTGCACAGCGCCTTCCCGCATCTCGACCTGCCGGTCGAGAGGTATTAGCCCCGTCAGTCGAGCGGCACCTTGCCGGTATAGCGAATGACGTAGAGCCCGCCCGTCAAACGGTCGTTCGCATAGATGAGGCCGTGCTCGTCGACATAGATGTCGTTGATCTGGATCGTGTGCGTCGGGTTATTGGGCGGCGGCGCCGGGATCACATAGCCGATTTCCATCGGATGCGAGGGATCGGCGATCGAATAGGCGCGCACGCCGCCGTTGAAAAAGCTGCCGACGACGGTGTTTTTGAGGGTGCGCGAGGTGGCGACCGGCCGGTTCATGTCGATGTTGTGCGCGCCGAAGCGCCCGCCGGCACGGCAGAGCGCCTGCTGGTTCGGCACCGGCGGGAAGGGCGCGAGCGGATAG
>DASYYD010000354.1:0-3082 GCA_035934195.1 Allostellaceae bacterium
CGCCGTGAGCGCGCGCGGGGGCGCGACGGCGCCGACGATGCCGCCCGCGGCGGCGGCCTCGCCGGGTGTGCGCGTATCGACGGTCACCACCACCGAGAGCCCCGGGCGCAACAGCCCGGCGAGCGGCCCATGCGCCGGCAGTCTGATCCGCACCGGCACGCGCTGCACGATCTTGGTGAAGTTCCCGGTCGCGTTGTCCGGCGGCAGGATGCTGAACTGCGCGCCGCTCGCCGGGGCGAAGCTCTCGACCTCGCCTTCGAGCGGGGAATCGGGATAGGCGTCGACCGAGACTTCCGCCTTCTGCCCGGGCCGCATCCGCGTCAGCTGCGTCTCCTTGAAATTGGCGGTGACGTAGACGTGCGGCAACGGCACCAGCGAGAGCAGCTGGGTGCCGGGATTGACGTACTGGCCGATCTGGCCGGCGCGGTTGCCGGCGACGCCGGAGACCGGCGCCCGGATGACGGTGTTGCCGAGATCGTTGTCGGCGAGCCGCAGGCTCGCTTCGGCCTGCGCCAGCTTCGCCTCTTCTTCGCGGCGCTGCGATCTGAGGACGCTCAGCTGCTGCTGCGTGGCGCCGAGCGCGGCCCGGCTTTTCGCCAGCGCGGCGGTCGATTTGCGGGCATCCGCCTCGGCCTGCTCGAAGCGCTGCCGGCTCGCGAAATCGGTGGTGACGAGCGCCTGGTAGCGCTTGTAGTCGGCCTCTCGCTGCGCCATATCAGCTTCCTGCGAGCTGACTTCGGCGGCGGCCTCGGCGATCACCGCCGCTTGCAGCGCGAGCCGGCTGTCATAAGTGGCGATCGCCGCTTTCTCGCTGGCGACGGCCGCCTCGGCGGCGAGCGCCTTCGCCTTGAAATCGCTGTCGTCGATGGCGAACAGCACCTCACCCTTGTGGACGAACTGGTTGTTGCGCACCCGCACGGCGGCGATATAGCCCGCGACCTTCGGGCTGATCACCGAGGTGTCGCTGTCGACATAGGCGTCGTCGGTCGACTGCAGAAAGCGCCAGACGGTCCACCAGTGCCAGCCGCCGCCGGCGGCCAGGAGGAGAATGACGGCGAGGGCGGCGACAATGAGTTGTTTGCGCATCCGGGTCCGGTCGCCCCAGGATCTGTCGTGCTTGGTTATCTGAACTGAACCGTTCAGTTCAATCTTGCATCAACATGCGATCGGCGTTAGATCCTGTCAAGCCTCGCCCGCGACGGGAGGTGTGGTGAATTCGAGCGCGCGCAGCGAGCCGAGCGCCAAGGCCGAGAGCATCCTCGCAGCCGCGAAGAAGAGCTTCCTCGCGCACGGCTTCGGCGCCGTCAGCATGGAGACGATCGCCCGCGAGGCGCAGGTCTCGAAGGCCACCGTCTACGCGCATTTCGCGAACAAGGAGGAATTGTTCGGGGCGGTCATCGGGCGCGAATGCGAGAGCCGGTTCGCCGGCCTTTCCGTGCAGGAACTCGAGCCGCGCGAGGCGGGCGCCTCGCTCGCCATCTTGGGGCGGCGCTTTCTCGAGCTGATCCTGTCGCCCGACGCGATCGCGCTGCACCGCATCATCGTCGGCGAGGTGACGCGCTTTCCGGTGTTGGGCGAAGTCTTCTGGAAGGCCGGCCCCGAGCGCAATTTGCGGCAGATCGCCGACTTCATGGCCGAGGCCGCGGCGGCGGGGGCGCTCGCGGTCGACGACCCGCGGCTCGCCGCCGAACAGTTCGCCGGGCTGGTGCGCGGCGAGGTGCAGCTGCGCCAGCTGCTGTGCCTGGAAGGCGACGCCGGCGCGGCCACCATCACCGCCGCCGTCGAGAGCGCCGTCGCGACCTTTCTGCGCGCCTACCGGCCGGCGCCGTAACCTCAAAGGAGCGCGAGGAACCGATGCTCGCTGCCGAAATGGTAGAGAAGGACGGTCGCGATCGTGATCAGCAGGACGATCGCGGCGAAGCCGCATAGCCCCAGCGCCATCTTGCGGTTCGCGGCGCGGCGCGGCGCGAGGAGATCCGCCGCGCTCGCGCCGGTCGCCGGCCGGCGCCGCTCGCGCCGTTCCTCTTCGAGCGCGAAGTTGCGGATCGTCAGCAGCGTCGCGGCCGCCAGCATCCCGGCCCCCGGGATCCACATCGTCAAGCCGCCATAGCGTTCGTCGTCGAGGGCGGCGATGCCGAAGAGATGCGGCGAGGGGCCGTAGGCGTGGTAGAGGGCGACGCTTTTGAAGGCGAGAAACGAGCCCAAGAGGATGTCGGCGATCGCCGCCAGCCAGAACATGAAGAGCCGCACCCCGAGCGCGGGGCCGATCGGGTAGGGGCGCGGGTCGAGGATGCGCCAGAAGAAGAGGAGCCCCGTCAGGAGAAGGCTCGCATGCAAGAGAGCGTGGATCGGCTCGTCGGCGAGCGCGAGATCGTGGATGGGCGGCATCATCCAGAAGTAATTGACCGCGATGTAGAGAGGCGTCGCGACGGCCGGATGGGCGAGGATCGAGACGAGGCGGAAGAACCGGCTGCCGAAGAACGGGGTCACCAGCCCGCGCCGCAGCCTCTCGGGAAGGCCGCGCAGCAAAATCGCCTGCGGCGCCGACAGCACGATCAGCATCGGCACCGCCATCGCCAGCGTCATGTGCTGCAGCTGGTGCGCGAGGAAGAGCCGGCCGGCGATCGCGTCGAACGGCGATTCGAGGACGAGGTAGAGGACCGCGAGCCCGACGAAAAAGGCGGCGTGCCGCCATGTCCGGGACGGCTCGGCGAAAGGCCGTTGCGGCCGGCGCAGGCCGAGCGCGTAAAGGAGCGCGGCGAGAAGGATCGGGAAGACGACGAAAGCGTCGAAGCGCCAGGGCAGCGGCGCCCCGGCGGCCTCCTCGTAACGCACGAGGAGGCTGATCGCCTCGAGCAGCATGTCGAAGCCGGCGACGATCAGGATAACCCCGAGGACGCCCGCCCCGAGGGGATGGTCTTTGACCTTCATCGCGCGCCGTCGCTACAACGCCGCCAATCGCGGGCGCTTGCCTCTAATTAGGCCCGGCGCCCCTCCTCGGCCACCCGGCGACGCCGCGCTGCGGCCTCCGGCCGCAATGCCGGGCTGCCCCTCACCCTCCCACGGCTTCGCCGCGGGTCCC
>DASYYD010000360.1:0-2837 GCA_035934195.1 Allostellaceae bacterium
GCCGGCGAGCGCGCGTTCGACATCGGCCTTGACGATGCGGCCTTGCGGCCCGGACCCGGTGAGCGCGATGAGGTCGAGCCCCGCCTGGCTCGCCATGCGGCGCGCGAGCGGGCTGGCAAAGATGCGGCCCTTGCCGTTCGCCGCCTCGATCGGGGCGGGCGCCGGGGTCGGGGCCGCCGGCGCCGGCGCGGCGGCGGCCGGTTCCTTCGGCGGCAGTGCGGCGCTGCGTTCGGCGGGCGCAGGCAAGGTGGAGGTGTCCTCGCCGCCTTCGAGCAACAGCGCGATGGGCTCGTTGACCTTGACCCCCTGGGTTCCTTCCGGCACCAGAATCCGGCCGAGCCGGCCGTCGTCGATCGCCTCGACCTCCATCGTCGCCTTGTCGGTCTCGATCTCGGCGAGCACGTCGCCGGAACGGACCTCGTCCCCTTCCTTCTTCAGCCAGCGCGCGAGGTTGCCCTCGGTCATCGTCGGCGACAGCGCCGGCATCAGGATCTCAATGGTCATCGTTCGCGGCCGGGGGCTCTGGGTGTCATTGCGCGGAGCGGAGCGAGGAAGCAATCCCGTTGCGATGGCACCGGCGGCGCGCTTTCGGCACGGGATTGCTTCGCTGCGCTGGCAATGACATCGGCGGTGGGTCTAACGATAAAGGACGGCGCGCGCCGCGGCGACGATGTCAGAGGGCTGCGGCACCGCGAGGCGCTCGAGATTGGCGGCATAGGGCAGCGGCACGTCCTTGCCGGCCACCCGGACGAGCGGCGCGTCGAGCCAGTCGAAGCACTCTTCCATGACCGTCGCTGCGATCTCCGCGCCGATGCCGGCGAAGGGCCAGCCTTCCTCGACCGCGACGACCCGGTTGGTCTTCCTCACCGAGGCGACAATGCCCGCGACATCGAGCGGGCGCAGGCTCCTGAGATCGACGATCTCGGCCGAGATCCCCGACTTCGCGAGCTCGTCGCCGGCCTCCATCGCGAGCTTCACCATGCGCGAGAAGGCGAGGATCGTCACGTCGGCGCCGGCCCGGGCGATCCGCGCCTTGCCGATCGGCACGACGAATTCCGGGTCGTCCGGCACCGCGAAGCTTTCGCCGTAGACGAGCTCGTGCTCGAGGAAGATGACCGGGTTCGGGTCGCGGATCGCCGATTTGAGCAGGCCCTTGTGGTCGGCCCCGGTGTAAGGCGCGAGCACGCGCAGGCCCGGGACGTGCGCGTACCAGCTGGCATAGCATTGCGAATGCTGCGCGGCGACGCGCGCGGCGATGCCGTTCGGCCCGCGGAAGACGATCGGGCAGGTCATCTGCCCGCCCGACATGTAGTGCGTCTTCGCCGATGAATTGATCAGCTGGTCGATCGCCTGCATCGCGAAATTGAAGGTCATGAACTCGACGATCGGCCTGAGGCCGGCAAAGGCGGCGCCGATCCCGAGCCCGGTGAAACCCTGCTCGGTGATCGGCGTATCGACGACGCGGCGGGCCCCGAATTCCTGCAACAGGCCCTGGCTGACCTTGTAGGCGCCCTGGTATTCGCCGACCTCCTCGCCCAGAAGGAAGACGCTCTCGTCGCGCCGCATCTCTTCGGCGATCGCATCGCGCAGCGCCTCGCGCACCGTCATGACGCGCGTCGGGCCGGCGTATTCGCGCTCGCCCGCAGCGGCTTCCTGCCGCACCGGCGGGGCGGGCGCCGGCGCCGGCTCTTCCGGCGGGCGCTGCAAGGCTTCGCGCGGCGCCGCGCTTACCGCCGCCGGCGCCGCGACCGCTTCGCCGTTGCTCGCGATCACCGCGATCGGCGTGTTGACCGCCACGTGCTCGGTGCCCTCGGGAATGACGATCTTGGCGAGGATCCCCTCATCGACCGCCTCGACTTCCATCGTCGCCTTGTCGGTCTCGATTTCGGCGAGCACGTCGCCCGCGTGCACGCTCTCGCCCTCGGCCTTGACCCAGCGGGCGATCTTGCCCTCGGTCATCGTCGGCGACAGCGCCGGCATCAGGACTTCGCTGGCCATGCTTCCCGAATTCTCCTGCGCGCCTGCGCCCGCATAGCCGGCGGCGGCGCGCCGCTGCGCATCCTTATAGCCTCGTTCGCTGCCGGCGGCGAGGCCGGCTCAGGCCTCGACCAGCACATCCGTCCACAACTCGGAAGAATCCGGCTCCGGACTGTCCTGGGCATAGCGCGCCGCCTCGGCGACGATATTTCGCACCTGCCCGTCGATCTGCTTGAGCTCCGCTTCGCCCATCCCGAGCTCGGCGAGGCGGCGGCGCGCCTGGTCGATCGGATCGTGCTCGGTGCGCATCTTGTCGACTTCCTCGCGGGTGCGGTATTTCGCCGGGTCCGACATCGAGTGGCCGCGATAGCGATAGGTCAGCGCCTCGAGGATGATCGGGCCATTGCCCGAGCGCGCATGCTGAATCGCGGCGAGCCCGGCTTCGTGGACGGCCAGCACGTCCATGCCGTCCACCTGCTCGCCCGGAATGCCGTGCGCCATGCCGCGGTGAAACAGGTCGGTGCGCGCCGAGGCGCGGTCGACCGAGGTGCCCATGCCGTAGCGGTTGTTCTCGATCACATAGACGACCGGCAGCCGCCACAGCTCGGCCATGTTGAAGCTTTCGTAGACCTGCCCCTGGTTGATCGCGCCGTCGCCCAGATAGGTGATCGAGACGCGGTTGTTGCCGCGATAGCGGTGCGCGAAGCCGAGCCCGGTGCCGATCGGCACCTGCGCGCCGACGATGCCGTGGCCGCCGAAGAAATTCTTCTCCCGGCTGAACATGTGCATCGAGCCGCCCTTGCCGTGCGAATAGCCGTTGTGGCGCCCGGTCAATTCGGCCATCACCCCCTTCGGGTCCA
>DASYYD010000372.1:0-8333 GCA_035934195.1 Allostellaceae bacterium
GACCGAGATGGTGATGCCGGGCGACAACATCGCGATGGAGGTGGAGCTGATCGCGCCGATCGCGATGGACGAGGGCCTGCGCTTTGCGATCCGCGAGGGCGGCCGCACGGTCGGCGCCGGCGTCGTCGCCAAGATCATCGAGTGACCGCAAGGCTGTTAGGAGTGTAGCTCAACTGGTAGAGCACCGGTCTCCAAAACCGGGGGTTGGGGGTTCGAGCCCCTCCACTCCTGCCATCCCGTGCCGCTGCGCTGCGCGCCGGCGGGCGGGTTTCTGGTAATAGGGCGGGCGGGCCGCCATATGTGTGGCGGCGGGCCGGCGTGGTGAACGGTTGCGCTTTTTTGGACAGGCATTATCCGGTGATGGCAAAGCTGAACGCAGCGCAGTTCGTGCAGCAGGTCCGCCAGGAGATTTCTCGCGTCACCTGGCCGACCCGCAAGGAGACCGTGCAGACGACGGCGATGGTGTTCGTCATGGTGTTCCTCGCGGCGGCGTTCTTTTTCCTCGCCGATCAGGTGTTCTCGGTGGGCGTGCGGCTGGTCTTCGGGCTGGCGCGTTAGCGTTGGATTAGGGTCGATGGCGAACCGTTGGTACGTGGTCCACGTTTATTCGGGGTTTGAGAACAAGGTTGCCTCCGCGATCCGCGAGCAGGCCGAGCAGAAGGGCCTGTCCGACCGCTTCGAGGAGATCCTGGTGCCGACCGAGAAGGTCGTCGAAGTGAAGCGCGGCGCCAAGGTCAACGCCGAGCACAAGTTCTTTCCCGGCTATGTGCTGATCAAGATGGACCTCAACGACGAGACCTGGCATCTCGTCAAGAACACCGCCAAGGTCACCGGATTTCTCGGCGGCCGCGGCCGCCCGTCGCCGATCAGCGAGGCCGAAGCCTCGCGCATCATGCGGCAGGTGCAGGAGGGCATCGATCGCCCGAAGCCGTCGATCACCTTCGAGGTCGGCGAGCAGGTGCGGGTGTGCGACGGGCCGTTCACCTCGTTCAACGGCCTCGTCGAGGAGGTCGACGAGGAACGCGCGCGGGTCAAGGTTGCGGTCTCGATCTTCGGCCGCGCGACCCCGGTCGAGCTCGAATATTCGCAGGTCGAGAAGGTGTGAGCAGCGGTCTAGCTGTCATTGCGAGGGGCGCAGCGACGAAGCAATCCCGGCGAGATTGCTTCGCTGCGCTCGCAATGACGCGGTGGCAGGAATAGAGAGACGCGATGGCAAAGAAAATCGTCGGGACGATCAAGCTGCAAGTGCCGGCCGGCAAGGCCAACCCCTCGCCGCCGATCGGGCCGGCGCTCGGCCAGCGCGGCCTCAACATCATGGAGTTCTGCAAGGCGTTCAACGCGGCGACGCAGAACCTCGAACCCGGCATGCCGATCCCGGTGGTGATCACCGCCTATGCCGACCGCTCCTTTACCTTCGTCAGCAAATCGCCGCCGGCGAGCTACTTCCTCAAGAAGGCGGCGGCGGTCGAGAAGGGCTCGCAGGCGGCCGGCAAGGGCGGCGCCGTCGGCCGCGTCACGATGGCGCAGATCCGCGAGATCGCCGAGAAGAAGATGCCGGATCTGAACGCGAAAGATATAGACGGGGCTTGCCGCATGCTGATCGGCTCGGCGCGCTCGATGGGCCTCGAAGTGGTGGAGTGAGGGCGATGGCAACGGGAAAGCGGTTCAAAAAGGCGCGTGAGGGGATCGACCCGGCAGCGACGCACCCGGTCGGCGAGGCGATCAAGCTCGTCAAGGCGCGCGCCTCGGCGAAGTTCGACGAGACGGTCGAGATCGCGATGAACCTCAATCTCGATACGCGCAAACCCGACCAGACGCTGCGCGGCACCGTGATGCTGCCGCACGGCACGGGGAAAAGCGTGCGCGTCGCCGTCTTCGCGCGCGGCGACAAGGCGAAGGAGGCCGAGGAGGCAGGTGCGGATGTGGTCGGCGCCGAGGATATCGCCGAGAAGGTGCAGGCGGGGAATATCGATTTCGACCGCTGCATCGCCACCCCGGACATGATGGCGCTGGTCGGCCGGCTCGGGAAGATCCTGGGCCCGCGCGGCCTGATGCCGAACCCGCGGCTCGGTTCGGTCACCCAGAACATCGCCGAGGCGGTGCGCGCGGCCAAGGGCGGTCAGGTCGAGTTCCGCGCCGAGAAGGCGGGGCTCGTCCATGCCGGGATCGGCAAAGCGAGCTTTACGGAGGCCGCGCTCGCGGATAATGTGCGCGCCTTTGTCGGCGCGATCACGCGGGCCAAGCCGAGCGGCGTCAAGGGCAGCTACATCAAGAAGGTCAGCCTGAGCTCGACGATGGGGCCGGGCATCAAGGTGGAATTGTCGGGCCTCGCCGAGGAGGCGCGGCCCGAATAGGGCCCGACGGACGCGAGGGCGAGTTCGGAGTCGAGAGTGGACCGGGCACAGAAACAGAAGACCGTCGAGAGTTTGCATCGGGCTCTCGCCGGGACGGTTTGCGTCGTCGTCACGCATCAGACGGGGCTCAGCGTCGCCGAGGCGACGCAGCTGCGGCAGCAGGTCCGCAATGCCGGCGCCAGCTACAAGGTGACGAAGAACCGGCTCGCCCGGCGGGCGCTCGAAGGCACCGAATTCGCCGGGCTGTCGGCCCTTTTCACCGGCCCGACCGCGATCGCCTACTCGGCCGACCCGGTCGCCGCCGCCAAGGTCATCGTCGAATTCGCCAACCGCAACGCGAAGCTGTCGATCGTCGGCGGCGGCCTCGCGGGACGCGAGCTCGACGCCGCGGCGGTCAAGGACCTCGCCGCACTGCCCTCGCTCGACGAGTTGCGCGGCCGGATCGTCGGCCTGTTGCGGGCGCCGGCGACGCGCATCGCGAGGCTCTTACAGGCGCCGGGAGGACAGATTGCGCGCGTCCTCGCCGCGCATGCCGAGGCGGCGGAATGAGACTGATTGCCCGTCCTAGAGGGGCTTGCACAAACTCTGAAGCAATACTTTAGCGGGATCGAGGAGCTGCAGAAATGGCGGATTTAGCGAGACTGGTCGACGATCTGTCGGCCTTGAGCGTGCTCGAGGCGGCGCAGTTGTCGAAGATGCTGGAAGAGAAGTGGGGCGTCTCGGCGGCGGCGCCGGTGGCGGTGGCGGCGGCCGGCGGCGGCGCGGCGGCAGCCGCCGAGCCGGCCGTCGAGAAGACCGAGTTCGACGTGATCCTGGCCGCGATCGGCGACAAAAAGATCAACGTCATCAAAGAGGTGCGCGCGATCACCGCGCTCGGCCTCAAGGAGGCGAAGGATCTCGTCGAGGCGGCGCCCAAGCCGGTCAAGGAGGGCGTCAACAAGGACGAGGCGGCAAAAATCAAAAAGCAGCTTGAAGATGCGGGTGCGACTGTCGAAATAAAGTAGGTCGGCTACGATTTTCCATCGATCGGGGGTGAGCGGCCCAACATTGCGACGGCTCCCCTCCGCGAGACAGAACCCTAGGAACCGGGGCGCGAGAAGCTCGCGCACGCCGGGATTTGGCGTCTGAGCGCCCTGGCTTGCGATCGCCCGGCACGGGTAGCGGAATCGGGCCCCTCGAACGGTGGCCCACAGCGAGGAATTTGCATGGCTATATCCTTCACCGGCAAGAAACGCATCCGCCGCCACTTCGGCCGTGTCCCCGAGGTCGCGCCGATGCCGAACCTGATCGAGGTGCAAAAGAGCTCCTACGACCATTTCTTGCAGATGGGGGTGGCGCCCGAAGAGCGCGCCAATGTCGGACTCCAGGAAGTCTTCCGGTCGGTCTTCCCGATCCGCGACTTTTCCGAGCGCGCGCAGCTCGAGTTCGTCAATTACGAGCTCGAATTGCCGAAATACGACGTCGACGAATGCCAGCAGCGCGGCATCACCTTTGCCGCGCCGTTGAAGGTCACGCTGCGCCTCGTCGTCTGGGACGTCGATGAGGATACGGGATCGCGCTCGATCCGCGACATCAAGGAACAGGACGTCTATATGGGCGACCTGCCGCTGATGACGAAGAACGGCACCTTCATCATCAACGGCACCGAGCGGGTCATCGTGTCGCAGATGCACCGCAGCCCCGGCGTCTTCTTCGATCACGACAAGGGCAAGACGCATTCCTCGGGCAAGTTCCTGTTCGCGGCGCGCGTCATCCCCTATCGCGGCTCCTGGCTCGATTTCGAGTTCGACGCCAAGGATCACGTCTATGTCCGCATCGACCGCCGCCGCAAATTGCCGGCGACGACGCTGCTGCTCGGCCTCGACGGCGCCGCCACCGAGGCGTTGCGCGCCCGGCGCAAGGCCGAGGGCAAGCCCATCGCCGCCGGCGAGGCGGCCGGCATGTCGAAAGAGGAGATCCTCGCCGCCTTCTATGCGGCGGTCACCTTCCGGCGCGGCCCCAAAGGCTGGATGACGCCGTTTCGGGAGGACCAGTTCAAAGGCAAGCTGACCGCCGACCTGATCGACGCGCTGACGGGCGAGGTCAAGGCCGCGGCCGGCAGCAAGATCCCGCCCCGGCAACTGCGCCGGCTGCGCGAGGAAGGCCTCGCCGAGGCGCTCGTCAACGATGCCGATCTCGTCGGCCGCTATTTCGCCGGCGACGTCATCAACGAGGAAACGGGCGAGGTTTATTTCGAGGCGGGCGACGAGATTACCGCCGCCGCGCTAGCGCAACTCGCCGAGGCCGGGGTCGAGGAATTGCCGGCGCTCGACATCGACCACGTGACGGTCGGCCCCTACATGCGCAGCACGCTGGCGATCGACAAGAACGCGACGCGCGAAGACGCCCTCATCGACATCTACCGGGTCATGCGCCCCGGCGAGCCGCCGACCCTGGAGACCGCGGAGGCGCTCTTCAACGGCCTCTTCTTCGATTCCGAGCGTTACGATCTGTCGGCGGTCGGGCGGGTCAAGATGAATTCGCGGCTGCGCCTCGAGACTGACGACCAGGTGCGCACGCTGCGCAAGGCCGACATCATCGCGATCCTCAAGGTGCTCGTCGAGCTGAAGGACGGGCGCGGCGAGATCGACGACATCGATCATCTCGGCAACCGCCGCGTGCGCTCGGTCGGCGAGCTGATGGAGAACCAGTACCGGGTCGGCCTGTTGCGCATGGAGCGGGCGATCCGCGAGCGCATGAGCTCGGTCGAGATCGACACGGTCATGCCGCACGATCTGATCAATGCGAAGCCGGCCGCGGCGGCAGTGCGCGAGTTCTTCGGCTCCTCGCAGCTCTCCCAGTTCATGGACCAGACGAACCCGCTCTCCGAGATCACCCACAAGCGGCGGCTCTCGGCGCTGGGGCCGGGAGGCCTGACGCGCGAGCGCGCCGGCTTCGAGGTGCGCGACGTGCACCCGACGCACTACGGCCGGATCTGCCCGATCGAGACGCCGGAAGGCCCCAATATCGGGCTGATCAACTCGCTCGCCACCTATGCGCGGGTCAACCAGTACGGGTTCATCGAAAGCCCCTACCGCAGAGTCGTCGGCGGCAAGGTGACGGACGAGGTCGTCTATCTGTCGGCGATGGACGAGGGGCGCTACGCGATCGCACAGGCGAATGTCGGGATCGACAAGAAGGGGCGGATCGCGGCCGACCTGACGAGCTGCCGCAAGGGCGGCGATTTCGTCATGCTGCGCCCGGAGGAGATCGACCTGATCGACGTGTCGCCGAAGCAGCTCGTCTCGGTCGCCGCGGCGCTCATTCCGTTTCTCGAAAACGACGACGCGAACCGCGCCTTGATGGGCTCCAACATGCAGCGCCAGGCGGTGCCGCTGATCCACTCCGAGGCGCCGCTCGTCGGCACCGGCATGGAGGAAACGGTGGCGCGCGACTCGGGCGTGACGATCATCGCGCGGCGCTCCGGCGTCGTCGACCAGGTCGACGCGACCCGCATCGTCATCCGCGCGACCGAGGAGACCTCCGCCGCCGCCTCCGGCGTCGACATCTACAACCTGTTGAAATTCCAGCGCTCGAACCAGAACACCTGCATCAACCAGCGCCCGCTCGTCAAAGTCGGCGACCAGGTGGCGGCCGGCGACATCATCGCCGACGGGCCCTCGACCAACCTCGGCGAGCTGGCGCTCGGGCGCAACGTGCTCTGCGCCTTCATGCCGTGGAACGGGTACAATTTCGAGGATTCGATCCTGATCTCCGAGCGCATCGTCTCGGACGACGTCTTCACCTCGATCCACATCGAGGAATTCGAGGTGATGGCGCGCGACACCAAGCTCGGCCAGGAGGAGATCACCCGCGACATCCCGAATGTCGGCGAGGAGGCGCTGAAAAACCTCGACGAGGCGGGGATCGTCTATATCGGGGCCGAAGTGAAGCCGGGCGACATCCTGGTCGGCAAGGTGACGCCGAAGGGCGAGTCGCCGATGACGCCGGAAGAAAAGCTTTTGCGCGCGATCTTCGGGGAAAAGGCCTCCGACGTGCGCGACACCTCGCTGCGCCTGCCGCCGGGGGTGTCCGGCACGATCGTCGAGGTGCGCGTGTTCTCGCGCCGCGGCGTCGACAAGGACGAGCGGGCGCTCGCCATCGAGCGCGCCGAGATCGAGCGGCTCGCCAAGGACCGCGACGACGAGGCGAAGATCCTCGAGCGCAGCTTTGCCGCGCGCCTGAAAGAGCTGCTCGTCGGCCAGACCGCGGTCGGCGGCCCCAAGGGCATGAAGTCGGGGGCCGCGATCACCGAAGCCCTGCTCGGCGAATACACGACCGGGCAGTGGCGGCAGATCTCGATCCGCGACGATGCGCGGATGGCCGACATCGAGGCGTTGAAGAAGCAGATGGAGGATGCCGTCGCCGCCTTGACGCAGCGCTTCGAGAACAAGGTCGAGAAGCTGCAGCGCGGCGACGAGCTGCCGCCGGGCGTGATGAAGATGGTCAAGGTGTTCGTCGCGGTGAAGCGCAAGCTGCAGCCCGGCGACAAGATGGCCGGCCGGCACGGCAACAAGGGGGTCATCTCGCGCATCGTGCCGATCGAGGACATGCCCTATCTCGAGGACGGCACGCCGGTCGATATCGTGCTCAACCCGTTGGGCGTGCCGAGCCGGATGAATGTCGGACAGATCCTCGAGACCCATCTCGGCTGGGCCGCCGCCGGGCTCGGCCGCAAGATCGGCGATCTGGTCGCGCGGCTGCGCCAGCCGCCGGGCAACGGCGACCTGCGCAAGCTGCTCGGCGACATCTACGAGGGGCCCGAGAAGGCCGAGATCGCGATGCTCAACGACGCGGAGGTCCGCGAGCTCGCCGGCAACCTCGAACACGGCGTGCCGATGGCGAGCCCGGTCTTCGACGGCGCGCGCGAGGAAGACATCGTCGAGATGCTGAAGCGCGCCGGGCTCGACGCCTCGGGGCAGGTGACGCTCGTCGACGGGCGCACCGGCGAACCGTTCGACCGCAAGGTCACGGTCGGCTACATCTACATGCTGAAGCTGCACCACCTCGTCGACGACAAGATCCACGCGCGCTCGATCGGGCCCTACAGCCTCGTCACGCAGCAGCCTTTGGGCGGCAAGGCGCAGTTCGGCGGGCAGCGCTTCGGCGAGATGGAGGTGTGGGCGCTCGAAGCCTACGGCTCGGCGTACACGTTGCAAGAGATGCTGACGGTCAAGTCGGACGACGTCTCGGGCCGCACCAAGGTCTACGAGGCGATCGTGCGCGGCGACGACAATTTCGAGGCCGGCATCCCCGAGAGCTTCAACGTGCTGGTCAAGGAGCTGCGCTCGCTCGGCCTCAACGTCGAATTGGAGCAGCGCAATTATTGAGTGAAGACGCCATCTCCCTCACCCCGCCCTCCCGCCCTAACCCTCCCCCGGGAGCGGGGGAGGGTTAGGGCGGGAGGATCGCCCGCTTCCGCGGGCATGACGACAGAACCCAGAAGGGGTCGTGCATGAACGAGTTGATGAACATCTTCGGGCAGGTCAGCGGGCCGCAGAGCTTCGATCAGATCAAGATCTCGATCGCCAGCCCCGAGCGCATCCGCTCCTGGTCCTATGGCGAGATCAAAAAGCCCGAGACGATCAACTACCGCACCTTCAAGCCGGAGCGGGACGGCCTGTTCTGCGCCCGCATCTTCGGCCCGATCAAGGATTACGAGTGCTTGTGCGGCAAGTACAAGCGCATGAAGTATCGCGGCATCATCTGCGAGAAATGCGGCGTCGAGGTCACCCTCTCGAAGGTGCGGCGCGACCGCATGGGCCATATCGAGCTGGCTTCGCCCGTCGCCCATATCTGGTTTCTGAAGTCGCTGCCGAGCCGCATCGGCCTGCTTCTCGACATGACCCTCAAGGACCTCGAGAAGATCCTCTACTTCGAGAGCTATGTCGTCATCGAGACCGGCCTCACGCCGCTGAAGCTCCACCAGCTCTTGACCGA
>DASYYD010000140.1:0-2682 GCA_035934195.1 Allostellaceae bacterium
CACAATCTCTTCGAGAATTTGCCGAAGCCGAACAGCTGGAAATCCGAGACGATCGTGCTCGCGACCTTCTTCAACGGGGGCTTGCGCGCCTACGACACGACCAACCCCTACCAGCCGAAGGAAGTCGGCTACTACGTGCCGGCGCCGCCGCGCGGCGCGCCCTCCGGGGCGGTCCAGATCAACGACGTGCTCGTCGACGAGCGCCAGGTCGTCTATACGGTCGACCGCCACGCCGGAGGGATCTACACGCTTGAAATGGCCTTCTGAGGCGACGTCCGCGGCGCTCTTCGCGGGCGCCGACCAGCCGCTCTTCGGCCGCCGCGAGCGGCGGCCGCGGGGCGCGCGCCTCCCGGTCGTCGTCGTCACCGGCTTTCTCGGGTCCGGCAAGACGACATTGATCCGCGCCCTTCTCGACCGGCCCGAGGGCGCCGACACCGCGCTCGTCGTCAACGAGTTCGGCGAAATCGGCATCGACCAGGCATTGCTGCGCGCCAGCAGCGATAAGACCGTGCTGCTCGGCAACGGCTGCCTGTGCTGCAACGTCAGGAGCGACCTCGAGGAGACCCTGCGCGGCCTCTTCATCGACCGCGCCAAGGGCGCGGTGCCGAGCTTCGCGCGGGTCGTCATCGAAACCTCCGGCCTCGCCGACCCGGCGCCGATATTGCAGACCTTCGCCACCGACCGCGCGCTCGGCGGCGAATTCCACCTGCAGGCGATGGTCGCGGTCGTCGATGCCGTGAACGGCGCCCGAAACCTCGATCGCATGGAGGAGGCGCGCCGCCAGGTCGCGGTCGCCGACCGCATCGTGCTGTCGAAAACCGACCTCGCCGGCCGCGATGCCGTGGACGCGCTCGCCGCCTCATTGCGCGACCTCTGCGCGGCGCCATTGCGCGAAGCGGTCGCCGGTGCGATCGAGCCATCGTTCCTGCTCGACGACGGGATCATCGGCCGCCCGGAATTGCCGGCGGGCGGCCATCGTCACACGCACGGCATCGAAAGCTTCGCGCTTCTGTTCGAAAAGCCGATGCCGTGGCCGGCCTTCGCGCAGGTGATGGGCGTGCTCGCCAATCTGCGCGGCCCCGACCTGTTGCGCGCCAAGGGCCTCGTCGCGATCGAGGGCGCCAAGGGCCCCGTCGTCGTGCATTACGTGCAGCACGTCGCGCACAACCCGGTCGAACTCCTGGAGTGGCCGGACGAGGACCGCCGCTCGCGGCTCGTTTTCGTCACCCGCGGGATTCCGCGCGAGGCGGCCGAGGCGCTCTTCGCGGCGATCGGCGGGATTGCCATGCCGCCCCCGCCGTGACGGCGGCGCCCTACGAATCGCGGGGCTCCGGCATCGCCAAACCCAGCTCCTCGGCAACGCCGCGGAGCCTCCTGTCGCTTGTCCATAACCGCGCGCCGACGGTCAAGCGCACCGCTGCGAGCAGGTGCACATCGATATAACCGATGCCGCGCCCGAACAGCGCATGGTGCTCGATGAAATGCAAGACTTCGGCGTCGCTGGCGATCGCGGCATGAGGCAAGTCCGACAGCGCGCTCAGAACCGTCTCGCGCTGTCGCATGCGGCCCAGGGCGAGTTCGCCGGTGACGAATGGGTGCGCGAGCACCGCCCCGGCGTCGAGCAGCCGGGCGAGCGCTGCGCTATGGGCGCGCAGATGATCGACCCAGACGGATGTATCGACGAGGATCACGCCGGGTCGGGCCGCCGTCTCGGCGGCGCCTTCAGGGCGGGCTCGCTGCCGCCGAGGCGCGCCAATCGTCGCGCGCTTTCGCGTTCGACGAGGGCTTTGAGCCCCTCGCGGACGAGGCTCGATTTCTCCCTGAGGCCCGTCAACGCCCGAGCCTTGGCGAGCAGTTCGTCGTCGAGCGCCAGCGTCGTCCGCACCGCAATCTCCTTCTTTGCATGCAAAATCGCATCATTTAATGCTCAATTCAATGCCGCTGACGCACGAGCCGTCAGTCGAGGCTGTGGGAGGGGCGGCTGCCTACAGCCCGTCCCAGAACTCGCGCATCTGCTGCCGCTGCCGGGCGTCGGGCAGGCGGCCGCTTCCGGCGGCGAGGTTTTGCGCCATGTGGGCGGGGTCGCCCGTCGCCGGGATGACGCAGGTGACGGCCGGCTCGGCGAGCACGTATTTCAAGAAAAATTCGGCCCAGCTCGCGCAATCGAAGTCGCGCGCCCAATCGGGCAATGGCCGGCCGCGCATCCGGCCGAAGAGCCCGCCTTGCCCGACGGGCCGGTTGAGGATGACGGCGACGCCTTCGCCCGCCGCCGCCGGCAACAGCATGCGCTCGGCGGCGCGCTGCGACAGCGAATAGGCGCATTGCACGAAGTCGATGCCGCCTTCGGCGCGCAAAATGCGGGCGAGTTCCGGGAGCGCGCCGTCGGTGTAGTGCGTCAGTCCGATATAGCGGATTTCGCCCCCCGCTTTCATCGCGCGCAGGGTTTCGAGATGCGTTTTCCAATCGAGCAGGTTGTGGATCTGTACGAGGTCGATCGTCGCGCTGCGCAGCCGCTCGGCCGAGCGGCGTATCTCGGCGATGCCGCGCTCGCGCCCGCTCGTCCACACCTTGGTCGCGAGAAAGGTCTTCTCGCGCGCCCCGAGATCCTCGACAAGGGCGCCCGTCACTTCTTCGGCGCGGCCGTACATCGGCGACGAATCGATCAGCCGCCCGCCGCCCGCG
>DASYYD010000389.1:0-2418 GCA_035934195.1 Allostellaceae bacterium
CGTCGCGCAACAGGCGCGAGCGCTCGCGCAACGCCTCTTCATAGGCCGCGACCCGCGCCGCGTGCGCCGGGTCGAGACCGAGGACGAGGCGGTCGAGAAAGCGCCGCCGGCCGGCCGGCCCTTCGAGAAAGAGGCGGTCCATCGGCGGTGTGAGCCAGACGATGCCGAGGCGTTCGGCGAGCGCCGACTGGCTCCTGGCCGGCTCGCCGTCGATGCGCACAAGCCGCCGCTCGCCGCCGCCCTGATCCCGCCCGGTGCCGATGCGCAGCCTCCCGCGCGGGGTTTCAAGGGTCGCGGCGACCGCCCAGCCGCGCCCGAGAGGGGCGCCGTCGCCGCCGCGCCAGTCGAGATCGGAGAGCCGCGCGCGGCGCAGCCCGCGCCCCGGCGCCAACAGCGACAGGGCCTCGAGCAGGTTGGTCTTGCCGGCGCCGTTGGGGCCGCTCAGCACGACCGGACCGGTGCCGAGCGAGAGGCGCGCCTCGCGGTAGTTACGGAAATCGGTGAGCACGAGCCGCGTCACGCCGACGCGCCGGGACGGCGCCGGCGAGGCCGCGGCATCGGCATGATTTTCGCCCTCGCAGAGCCCGCCGGCGCCTACCGACCCGGCTGCTCCCCCGGGATGTTGCGCCTCGGCGAGCATGCTTCTCTATATGGGGTCGCGAGGGCCGGCTCGCCACCCTGAATCCGGCAGGAATCCTAGCCTCGCGGCGTGCGCGCGACCGCTCAGACGCGCATCGGCATCAAGACGTAGAGGGCGCTCGCATCGGCGCTGTCGCGCACGATGGTCGGCGAGGCGGCGTCGGACATGACGAATTGCGCGCCGCCGCCGGCGATCTGCTCGGTGATGTCGAGGAGATAGCGGGAATTGAAGCCGATTTCGATCGGGCTCGCGGCATAGCGCACCTCGAGTTCCTCGACCGCGGTGCCGTTTTCCGGGCTCGTCGCCGACAGCGTCAGGCTGCCGCGCTCGATCGCGAGCTTCACCGCCCGGCTCTTCTCGGTCGAAATCGTCGAGACGCGGTCGACCGCCTCGGCGAAGTCCTTGCAGACGACCTCCAGGACCTTGTCGTTGTCGCGCGGGATCACGCGGTCGTAATCGGGGAAGGTGCCGTCGATCAGCTTCGAGGTCAGCGTCGCCTCGGTGGCGACGGACGACCCGCCCGCTACGTCCCCGGGGATGGCAAAGCGGATCTTGGTCGGGCTGAGGGCGATCTGCACCTCCGCCTCGCTCTCTTCGACGAGCTTGCGCAATTCGAGGATCGTCTTGCGCGGCACGATGACCCCCGGCATCCCGGCCGCGCCCTCCGGCAACACCATCTCGACCCGCGCCAAGCGGTGCCCGTCGGTCGCCACCGCCCGGATCACCGGCACCTCGTCGTTCTTGGTGGCGTGCAAATAGATGCCGTTCAGATAGTACCGGGTCTCCTCGGTCGAGATCGCAAAGCGCGTGCGATCGATGAGGCTCTTCAGCTCGGCCGCCGGAAGCGAGAAATTGTGCGGGTAGTCGCCGCCCGTCATCAGCGGATAATCTTCCGGCGGCAAAGCGGCGAGGGTGAAGGTCGAGCGGCCGGAACGCAGCACCAGCGCATTGCCGCCGCCGCCCGCCTCGACCTCGATCTGCGCCCCATCGGGCAACTTGCGCACGATGTCGTAGAGCGTATGCGCGGGCGCCGTCGCACGGCCCTCGCGTTCGATCTGCCCCGGCACCCGTTCGACGATTTCGAGGTCCATGTCGGTGGCCGACAAGGAAAGCGCCCCCTGGGAACCGCCCGCGGGCTTCCCCTCGGCGCGCAGCAGCACGTTCGACAATATCGGGATGGTCGTGCGGCGCTCGACGACGCTTTGCACGTGGGAGAGCGCCTTGAGGAGCGCGGCGCGTTCGATGATCAGCTTCATTGTCGCTACGGCAAGGTTGGCGGAACGGCCGGAGGTCTCCGGCGGTCACCCGCGCCGCCTCGAGGCGAGGCCTGCGAACGGGACGACATCATAGCACGGATCGCGGCCGCTCCCAGCATTCGCGATGCCGCCGATTTCGAGAGCCGCTGCGCGCCCGGTCTCGCGCGCGCTCAGCTCTGCAGCATGCGGCGCAGCAGTTCGAGGTCCTCGGCGAGCGCCGCGTCGGTCTCCTTCAGCTCCTCGATCTTGCGCACCGCGTGGAGCACCGTCGTGTGGTCGCGGCCGCCGAATTTGCGGCCGATCTCGGGCAGCGAGCGGCTCGTCAGCTGCTTTGCGAGGTACATCGCGATCTGTCGCGGCCGGGCGACGGCGCGGGCCCGCCGCTCCGAGGTCATCTCGCTCTGGCGGATCGTGAAATGCTCGGCGACGCGCTTCTGGATCTCCTCGATCGTCACCCGCCGCTCGTTGGCGCGCAAGAGGTCGCGCAGCAGCTCCTGCACGCTGTCGAGCGTGATCTCGTGC
>DASYYD010000403.1:0-3061 GCA_035934195.1 Allostellaceae bacterium
CCACTACGTGCGCCGGGCGAAAGAAATGTGGGCCGCCTGATGCGGGGGGCTCGCCCGATCGGCTCGACGGCGCTGCGGGTCGTGCGCATCGCCCTCTATCTCGGCTTCACCGGCGCCCTGATGCCGGTGCAGGCGGCGGGCTTGGCGCTGCGCCGCCGCTGGGTGGAGAGCCTGCCGGTGTTTTATCACCGCGTCTGCTGCCGCATACTCGGCGTCGCGGTGCGCACGCTCGGGACGCCAGCCGCCCGCGCCTCGACCCTCTACGTCGCCAACCACGTCTCCTACACCGACATCGCGGTCCTCGGCTCGCTGCTCGAGGCCTCCTTCATCGCCAAGTCGGAAGTGGCCGGCTGGCCGCTCTTCGGCCGGCTCGCCAAACTGCAGCGCAGCGTCTTTATCGACCGCCGGACCCGCACCGCCGCGCGGCAGCTGAGCGCCGTCGCGCAGCGGCTCGCCGAGGGCGGGGCGCTGATCCTGTTTGCCGAGGGGACCAGCGGCGACGGCAACCGCGTGCTGCCGTTCAAGACGACGCTCTTCGCCGCCGCCGAATTGCCGACCCCGGCGGGCGCCGTCGCCGTGCAGCCGGTATCGGTCGCCTATACGCGGCTCGACGGAATTCCGATCGGCCGCCTCTACCGGCCGTTTTTTGCCTGGTACGGCGGCATGACGCTGGCGCCGCATCTGTGGACGATGCTCGGCCTCGGCGTCGTCGAGGTGGTGGTCGAGTTCCACCCCGCGACGACGCTCGCGCTGTGCGGCTCGCGCAAGGCGCTCGCGCAATACTGCCGGGCTCGGATCGTCGGCGGCATGGCCGCGGCGCTGACCGGCCGGCCGCAGCCGGTGCCGCCGCCGCCGGCGGGGGTCCGGGCCGAAGCGGTCCCGCAGGCGGCCGGATGATGCGGCGCCCGACCAACCCGAATTGGTGCCGCGCGTGACGAAACGCGTCTTCATCAAGACCTACGGCTGCCAGATGAACGTCTACGATTCGCGGCGCATGGCCAATCTGCTGGCGCCGCTCGGATATCGTGAGGCAGAGGCGCCCGAGGGCGCCGACCTGGTGATCCTCAACACCTGCCACATCCGTGAAAAGGCGGCGGAGAAGGTCTATTCCGAGCTCGGCAAGATCCGCCGGCTGAAGGCCGCGAAAGCGCGCCGCGGCGGCGCCATGCTGGTCGCCGTCGCCGGTTGCGTCGCGCAAGCCGAAGGCGAGGAGCTGACGCGCCGCGCCCCCTGCGTCGATATCGTGCTCGGCCCGCAGACCTATCACCGGTTGCCGGAACTGGTGGCGCGCGCCGCCCGCGGCCGCGGCGAGGCCGTGCTCGACACGAGCTTTCCCGCCGAGCCGAAGTTCGATCATCTGCCGCAGGCCGGGCCGTCGCCGGGGGTCAGCGCGTTCCTCACGGTGCAGGAGGGTTGCGACAAGTTCTGCACCTTTTGCGTCGTGCCCTATACGCGCGGCGCCGAATATTCGCGCCCGGTCGTCCAGATTCTCGACGAGGCGCGCCGGCTCGTCGCCTCGGGCGCGCGCGAGTTGACGCTCCTCGGGCAGAACGTCAACGCCTTTCACGGCGACGGCCCCGACGGCAGCCAGTGGCGCCTCGGCGATCTGTTGCGCGCGCTCGCCGAGGTGGAAGGGCTCGTGCGGCTGCGTTATACGACCTCGCACCCGCGCGATGTCGACGAGGCTCTCCTTGCCGCCCACCGCGAGGTGCCGCAGCTGATGCCGTTCGTGCACCTGCCGGTGCAGAGCGGCTCCGACCGCGTGCTCGCGGCGATGAACCGGCGCCACACCGCCGACGACTATCGCCGGATCGCCGGCCGGCTGCGGCAGGCGCGCCCCGATCTGGCGCTGTCGTCCGATTTCATCGTCGGCTATCCGGGCGAGAGCGACCAAGATTTCGCGGCGACCCTCGGCCTCGTCGCCGAGATCGGCTTCGCGCAGGCGTTTTCCTTCAAATACTCGCCGCGGCCGGGAACCCCCGCGGCTGCGGCGGCGAACCAGGTTCCCGATGAGGTGAAGGTGGAGCGATTGGCGGCATTGCAGGCGTTGCTGCGGCAACAGCAGAACAACTTCAACGCGGGCTTTGTCGGAAGCGTGCTGCCGGTGCTGCTCGAAAAAAAGGGTCGGCACGACGGCCAGGCGGTCGGCAAGAGCCCCTACCTGCAGAGCGTCCATGTGAGCGCCCCGGTGGCGCGCATCGGCGAGGTCGTGCCGGCCTATATCCGCACGGCCGGCCTCAACAGCCTCGGCGGCGAGATTGCCCAGAGGGCGGCGCCATGACTGCGCTGGCCTCGGGCGTGGCTGCGAGCGGTGCCCCCGCCGGGCACACGCAGCTCGAATTCGACGACAACCTGCTGCTGCCGCAGCTTTACGGTGAGCGCGACGCACATCTCGACCGGATCGAGCGCCAGCTCGGCGTGTCCTTCGCCACCCGCGGCAATCGCTTGGCGATATCGGGGCCCGCCTCGGCGACCGAGGCCGCCCGCCGCGCCTTGTTGCAGCTCTACGACCGGCTGAAGCGCGGGCAGCAGGTCGACCTGCCGGCGGTCGAGGCGGCGATCCGCCTCGCCGAGACGGAATTCGCCGGTGAGAGCCTCAGCCTGTGGCGCGAAGACGCCGCCTTTCTTACCAGAAAGCGCCGCATCGCCGCGCGCAGCGCCGGCCAGGCCGCCTATGTCAGGGCATTGCGCGAACATGAGCTGGTGTTCGGCCTGGGGCCGGCCGGCACCGGCAAGACCTACCTCGCCGTCGCCGCCGCCGTCGACCTCCTGATGACCGGCCGGGTCGAGCGCATCATCCTGTCGCGCCCGGCGGTCGAAGCGGGCGAACGCCTCGGCTTTCTGCCTGGTGATCTGCGCGACAAGGTCGACCCTTATCTGCGGCCGATCTTCGACGCCCTTAACGACATGCTGCCGGCCGATCAACTGGCGCGGCGGCTGCAGGGCGGCGAGATCGAGGTGGCGCCGATCGCTTTCATGCGCGGCCGCACGCTGGCGCACGCCTTCGTCGTCCTCGACGAGGCGCAGAACACGACGCCGGTGCAGATGAAGATGTTCCTGA
>DASYYD010000452.1:0-6891 GCA_035934195.1 Allostellaceae bacterium
GCGGTACGCCGCGCTCGTCCGCCATGTGCGGGACGCCGAGGCGGTGCGCGTCCCGGGCGCCGACGCGCTTTCTCAGGCGGCAGCGCGCGCGCTCTTCAAGCTGATGGCCTACAAGGACGAGTACGAGGTCGCGCGGCTCTATACCGAAAGCGGCTTCCTGAAGCGCGTCGCCGAACAGTTCGAAGGCCCATACAAACTGCGCTTCCATCTCGCGCCGCCCATTCTCGGCGATCGCGACCCGAAGACCGGGCACCTGCGGAAACGGAGCTTCGGCCCGTGGATGCTGCCGGCCTTCCGCCTGCTCGCCAAATTGAAACGGCTGCGCGGCACCCGCTTCGACATTTTCGGCCGCACGCCGGAGCGCCGCGCCGAGCGGCGCCTGATCGGCGAGTACGAGGCGCTCCTCGAGGAGCTCCTTGCCCGGCTGGCGCCGGAAAATCACGGGCTCGCGGCCGAGATCGCCGCGCTGGCGCTCGAGATTCGCGGCTTCGGGCACGTCAAGGAAGAGAGCATCGCGCGCGTCAAGGAGCGCGAAGCCGCGCTCCTGGCGCGCCTGCGCTCGCCCTCCCCGACCCCTGCCCTCGCCGCCGAGTGAAATTCAGCCCCTCACCCTCCCACGGCTCAGCCGCGGGTCCCTCCCTCTCCCCGCAAGCGGGGAGAAGGTCGGGGTGAGGGGCCGACGGCCCGCCCTCTACCCCGCCACCGGGAGCGCGAAAAAGCGCGCGCTGCCGTCGCGCTTGACGCGCACCAACAGGTTCTTTCTGCCGCTCTTCTGCGCGGCCGATGCGCCGCGCCTCACCTCGTCGGGCGAGGTGACCGGGTGGCCGCCGACGGCGACGACGAGATCGCCCGGCCGCAGGCCTTGCGCCGCCGCCGGCGAATTCTGCGGCACCTCGGTCACGACGACGCCCCTCGCGGCCTCGGGAATCGAGAATTGCTTGCGCAGATCCGGCGTCAGCCGCGCGAGCTTGAGGCCGAGCGCCTCGACGGAAGGCGGCGGCTTCGGTTTCGCCGGCTGCTCCGGCGGCGGGCTCGGGCGGTTCGGGTTGAGTTCCGCCACCTTGACCGCGATCACATCATTCTTGCCGTATCGCCAGATCGTCACCTTGACGGTCTTGCCGGGCGGGGTGGCGGCGACGAGGCGCGGCAGCTCGCGGCTCTGGGCGACCGGCTTGCCGTCGTAGTCGAGGATGACGTCGCCGGGCGCGAGCTTTGCCGCGGCGGCCGGGCTGTCGCGGTCGATCGCCGCGATCATCGCGCCCTGCCCGCTCTTCAAGCCGACGGCCTCGGCGAGGGCGTCGGTCATCGGCTGGATGCGCGCGCCGATCCAGCCGCGCTCGACCTTGCCGGTCGATTTCAGCTGGTCGATGATCGGCCGGGCAAAGGCGGAGGGGATCGCAAAGCCGATGCCGATCGAGCCGCCCGACGGGGTGAAGATCGCCGTGTTGATGCCGATCACCTGGCCGTTCAGGTCGAACATCGGCCCGCCCGAATTGCCGCGGTTGATCGACGCGTCGGTCTGCAGGAAGTCGTCATAGGGCCCGGCGTGGATGTCGCGCGCCGTCGCCGAGATGATGCCGGAGGTGACGGTGCCGCCGAGGCCGAACGGGTTGCCGATCGCCAGCACCCAGTCGCCGACCGCCGCCTTTGTCGAATCGCCCCAGGAGGCGGCCGGCAGCGGTTTTTTCGGATCGACCTTCAAGAGCGCGAGGTCGCTGACCGGGTCGCGGCCGACGACTTTGGCCTGCAGGCTCGTATTGTCGGAGAGCGTCACCATGATCTGTTCGGCGTTGGCAATCACATGATTGTTGGTGACGATCAAGCCCGAGGGATCGACGATGAAGCCGGAGCCGAGCGAGGCGACGTGGGGGGCCGACGGGCCGGGCGCGCCGGGCATCCCCTTTTGCCCGAAAAAGTCGCGGAAGAACTGGTCGAGCGGCGCCTGCGGCGTCGGCTCGCCGTCGGCGGGAGGGTTCTTCGGCGTCTGCGGCACGGCCTGCGTCGTCGAGATATTGACGACGACGCCGACGAGCCGGCCGGCGAGCTGGGCAAAGACCTTGGAGAAAGGCGTATGCGGCGTGTTGCCGAAAACAGGCGTCGCCGCGGCCGCCAGCACCAGGAAGGCCGCGAGCATCCCGCAACGGCGGCCGAAAAGCCTCACCCGAACTCTCCTTCCCGCCAGCGGGCGCCATGGCGTGCTGGCCTTTGCCGGCCGCTCGATATGAAATGGCGCGGCGCTTGGCAAGACGGAATAATGACGCGATGAGCGGCGCCGACCAAGGGGCAGGCGAGATTTTACCAAGATTGTTCGAGGCGGCGCTCGCCGCCGCGGACCCGTCGCGGGCGCTCGCGGGTCATCTGCCGCAGAGGGTGCGCGGGCGGACGCTCGTCGTTGGCGCCGGCAAGGCCTCGGCGGCGATGGCGCGCGCCTTCGAAAAGGCCTGGCGCCCTCCCCTCGAAGGGCTGGTGGTGACGCGCTACGGCCACGCCGCTGCCTGCGAGCGCCTCGAGATCGTCGAGGCGGGCCACCCGGTTCCCGATGCCGCGGGCGAGCGGGCGGCAGCGCGCATCCTCGATCTCGCCCGCGGCCTCGGGGCCGACGACCAGCTCGTCTTTCTCGCCTCGGGCGGCGGCTCGGCGCTGCTGTCGCTGCCGGCCCCGGGGCTTTCGCTCGCCGACAAGCAGACGGTCACGCGCGCCCTCTTGCGCTCGGGCGCGACGATCACCGACATCAATACGGTGCGCAAGCACCTCTCGGCGATCAAGGGCGGCCGGCTCGCCGCCGCCGCGGCGCCGGCCAGGGTGACGACGCTCGCCATCTCCGACGTGCCGGGGGACGATCCGGCGGTCATCGCCTCGGGGCCGACCGTGGCTGATCCGACGAGCTTTGCCGATGCCCGCGCCGTCCTCGCGAAATACGGCATCGAGGAGCCGCGTGCCGTCATCGACCATCTCGCGGCGGCCGCCTCCGAGACGCCGAAGCCCGGCGATCCCGCCTTTAGCCGCGCCCGCTGGGAGTTGATCGCGAGCCCGCAGGCCTCGCTCGCCGCCGCCGCCGCCGCGGCGAGCCGCGCCCACATCACCCCGATCGTTCTCAGCGACCGTATCGAGGGCGAAGCGCGCGAGGTCGGCCTCGTCCATGCGGGAATCGCTCTGCAATTGCGGGCCGGCGCGTTCCGGGTCGGCGACGAGATCGTGCGGCCGCCGGCGGTCTTGCTGTCGGGCGGCGAGACGACGGTCACCGTCAGGGGCAAGGGCCGCGGCGGGCGCAATGCCGAGTTCCTCTTGGCGCTCGGCCTGGCGCTCGACGGCGCCCCGGGGATTTCGGCCCTCGCCTGCGACACCGACGGCATCGACGGCACCGAGGACAATGCCGGGGCGATATTGTATCCCGACAGCATCGCCCGCGCCGCCGCTTGCGGCGTGTCGGCGAAAAGGGCGCTCGCCGAGAACGACGGGTACGGGTTCTTCGCCGCCATGGGCGACCTCGTCGTGACCGGCCCGACGCGGACCAACGTCAACGATTTCCGGGCGGTTCTGGTGCTCGGCTCAGGGAAATGAAGCGGGTTCTCGAAATCACCATGCGGCGCCGGCGCAGCGCGAAAATCGTCGCCACCCTCGGACCCGCGAGCTCGGGGATCGAGGAGATCCGCGCCCTCTTCGCGGCCGGGGTCGACGTGTTCCGCCTCAATTTCAGCCACGGCACGCATGAGGACCACGGCGCGCGCTTCGCCGCGATCCGCCAGGTCGAGAGCGAAACCGGGCGGCCGATCGGCATCCTCGCCGATCTGCAAGGGCCGAAACTGCGCTTGGGGAGCTTTGCCGACGGGCCGGTGACGCTCGCCGCCGGCGATCCGTTTCGCCTCGACCTCGAGGTTGAGCCCGGCGACCGCCGGCGCGCGCCCGTGCCGCATCCGGAGATCTTCGCGGCATTGCGGCCCGCGACCGAACTCTTGATCGACGACGGCAAGGTGCGCCTCAGGGTCGAGGCGTGCGGCCCCGATTTCGCCGAGACGCAATGCCTCGTCGGCGGCGCGCTGTCGGACCGCAAGGGCGTCAACGTGCCCAACGTCGTGCTGCCGATCTCGGCGGTGACGGAAAAGGACCGCGCCGACCTAGCCTTTGCCCTCGCGCACGGCGCCGACTGGGTGGCGCTTTCCTTCGTGCAGCGGCCGGACGATGTGGCCGAGGGCAAGAAGCTGGTCGCCGGCCGCGCCGGCGTCATGGTCAAGCTCGAAAAACCCTCCGCGATCGCGCGGCTCGGCGAGATCATCGACCTCGCCGATGCGCTGATGGTGGCGCGCGGCGACCTCGGCGTCGAAATGCCGCCGGAGGACGTGCCGAGCGTGCAGAAGCAGGTGATCCACGCCTGCCGGCTCGTCGGCAAGCCGGTCGTCGTGGCGACGCAGATGCTCGAATCGATGGTCTCCTCGCCGACCCCGACGAGGGCGGAGGCTTCCGACGTTGCGACCGCCGTCTATGAGGGGGCCGACGCGGTGATGCTGTCGGCCGAGACCGCGGCCGGGAAATATCCGGTCGAATCGGTGGCGATGATGAACCGCATCGCGACCCGCGTGCAGGAGGACCCGCTCTATTTCCCGGCCCTCGAAAGCACCCGCATCGAGCACGAGCACACCGATCCGGACGCGATCAGCGCCGCCGCCTGCCAGGTCGCGCGCACCGTCGGCGCCGCCGCCATCGTCTCCTACACGACTTCCGGCGCGACCGCGCTCCGGGCGGCGCGCGAGCGGCCGGCGGCGCCGATATTGACCCTGACCTCGAACCTCTCGACGGCGCGCCGCCTGGCGCTCCTATGGGGCGCGCACTGCGTCCACACGAGCGACGTGAAGAACTTCGGCGACATGGTGCAGAAGGCGGTGCGCATCGCGCATGGCGAGGGCATCGCCGACCTCGGCCAGCGCGTCGTCATCACCGCCGGCGTCCCCTTCGGCACGCCGGGCGCGACGAACATCCTGCGCATCGCCTGGGTCGATCACTGAAGCTATTGCCCGGAGCGGAGGATCGTACGGGCCGTTTCTGCTCCGCTCGCCAGCGCCGCCTCGACCGTGCCCATGTCCGGGCCGGCGTAGAGCGCCTCGCCGGCAAAGAAGATGCCGCCGTCCGCTGTGCTCAGCACCGATTGCGCTGCCCGTGTCCTGGGCGTCGCATAGGAATAGGCGCCGCGGGCGAACGGGTCGCTGCCCCAATCGATCGCGCGCGAGGCGACGAGCCCGTTTCGCAGGCGATCCGGCGGCAGCTCGAAAATCTCGGCGAGCGAGGCGAGCCCCATCTCGACGAGCTCGGCCTCGCTCAATGACGACACCCGGTCGGCCTTGGGGCCGGCGTACCACCCCGTCAGCACCGGATATTCGGCCGGGTGCTGCGTCCACCAGGTCGGGACCGCCGCGTCGGAAATGAGGAACGACAGGTCGGACAGGTCCCGGCCGCTGCGGCCCGTCCACCATTTTGCGGTGAACCGCAGCAGGATCTTGACGACGTTGCCGTAGCCGATATCGGCGGCGGCCGCCGCCCGCCCCGACTGCTCCGGCGGCAGCGCGATCTCGTCGAGGAGCGGCACCGGCAGGGTCAGGATCGCGGCATCGGCCTCGAAGAGGGCGCCGTCCCGGCAACGTGCGGCGATCCGGCCGTGCCGCTCCTCGATGGCCGTCACCTCGGCGCCGAGACGGAGCACGGCGCCGCGGCTGCGGCATTGCGCGGCGAGATAATCGGCGAGCGCGCCATAGCCCTGCGCGATCCGTCCATGCTCGCCGTCGTCGCGGGCCAGCCATTCGTCGCGGATCGCGAAGGTGCTGATGCGGCGCGGATCGGCCGCGTCGTAGCCCTCGACCATGCGGGTGATCGACCGCCGCAGCTCGGCGTATCGCGGATCGCCGAAATGCCGCTCGAGAAACTCGGCGATCGGCAGATCCGCCTCGACCTCGCTCAGCGCCTCGTAAAACCGGCCCGCATGCGGCACCGAGCGGTCGTCCGGCAACAGCGCCCCCGTGCGGGTGCTCCAGCGCGTGCCCTGCCGCCGCTGCAGCGACAGCCCGGCCTCGCGCAACAGCGCGCGGGTCACCGGGGCGGCGCCGTGGACGAACTCCGCGCCACCCTCGGCCGGGTAGCCGAATGCCTCGGCCGGCAGCGGGTAGATGCGCCCGCCGCAGCGCTCGCGCGCCTCGAGGATCGTTACGCGCTGGCCGGCGCGGGCGAGTTCGCGGCCGGCCATCAAGCCCGCCGCGCCCGCACCGACGATCAGGAAATGCACCAACCCCGCCCGCCTTGCTACGCCGCCAATCGCTGCCGCGCGGCACCCCTTATGAAGGTCGCGCCCTTCTCGGCGATCATGATGGTCGGCGCGTTGGTGTTGGTCGAGGTGACGGCCGGCATCACCGAGGTGTCGACGACGCGCAATCCGTCGAGCCCGTGCAAGCGCAATTCGTCATCGACGACGGCCATCGGGTGCTGCCCCATCATGCAGGTGCAGCTGGCGTGATAGCAGGTGCCGCCGTTGCGCCGCGCGTAGTCGAGCAGTTCATCCTCGCTCTCGACCTGCGGGCCCGGCAGGCTCTCCTCGCGGACGAAGGGGCGCAGCGCCGGTGCGGCGAACATCCGCCGGGCGAAGCGCAGGCCGCCGACGATGGCGCGGCGGTCGCTTTCCTCCGAGAGGTAGCGCGGGTTGATCGCCGGCATGTCGCCCGGCCGGCTCGACTTCGCCTCGACATAGCCGCGCGACAAGGGCCGCATCTGCCAAGCGCCGGCGGAGAGGCCGGGCGTCTCTTCGAGCGCGCCCATCTGGCCGCCCTTGAAGCTGCCCGGCGCGAAGGTGACCTGCGTGTCGGGCGTCGCCGATTCCTCGAGCACCTTGATCGAGGCGGCGACGATCGAGGG
>DASYYD010000016.1:0-9289 GCA_035934195.1 Allostellaceae bacterium
ACCGGACCTGGAAAGACTGGCCGCGGCCGTAGGGTCGCGCCGACGCCGATATCGGCGCCGCCCGGGCGCCGCGTGAATTTGCTTTCGCGGGAGGGGGCGGTGGCGGTATTCTCAAACCTCCGCCATTGAGCCCGCATTCGCGACGGCCTGCCTCGGAGGAGCATCATGAGGTCGAGGTGGCGCGGCGTCGTTGCCGCCGCAGCCGGTTTACTTTACGGTTCGCCGGCTTGGCCTCAGGTAGTGCCGACAATCGCGGGCGATTACGTATCGTCGATCCAAGTGCATTGCCAACCTGTCCTTGGCGTAGATCATAGTGGGGGGACCGTGGCTTCGCTGGGCCTCGGCAACGCCGGGTCGACGACGTATTCGATCGCGCTCGATTACTACGACCCGAGGATCGCCATCTGGACCTCGGCGGGATGGAGCGAAACCGGGTCTCCGGTGCTGTCGAACGACGATATCAACGGCCGTTCGGGCGCGCCGTTCAGCGAAGCCCAGGTCCTGCATACGGGATTTTATTCCAACACCGCGACGACCGTGACGCTCGACGGAATCGTCTACCAGGCGATTTGGGGCCGCCTCGTGAATACGCTGCTGTTCGACAACGTCCCCCAGTTTTTTACCTTGACCGCCATCGATCCCGAGGGATGCGTCACCATCGCCGAAAAAGTGCGGCGAACTTACGGACCGCAGAATCGACCATTGCGTTAGAGGTTTGCGAGAATGCCGCAGCCGCTATCCTTGCTGCGCCCAGACGTGTAAAAATGCAGAGTTTGAGGTCACGGGGGGATATTTTCATGAGATTGGCGAATGGCGGCGCAGCTATTGTCGTCACTGCGGTTCTTTTCTCTTGCCCGGCGGTGGCGCACGTACCGACGATCGCGGGGAATTATGTCTCGGTCACCCGCGTCTATTGCCAGCCGACGCTGAACGTCGTGCACAGCGGCGCCTCGGTCAGCTCGGTCACTCTCACGCAAACCGCGCCAACGGCATATTCGACCGAGCTCGAGTTCTTCGATCCGCACACCAACAGGGTGAAAATAACGAGTGTCGCCGAAACCGGCTCGTCGCTGCTGTTGAACGACGACGTCAGCGGCCTGTCGGGGATGCCGTTCCAGACAGCTTCGGGATCGCAGAAATTTTCCTATTCGAACGACGCTACCACGGTGACGATCAACGGGATCAAGTATCACGCCGAATACGGCCTTCAGGTAAACGGTGTGGTGCAATATTTCGCGCTCCTGGTGCTCGGCGCAAACGATTGCGTCGAGCAATCGGAGAAATTGCGCCGATAGCCGTGCCGCGGTTCGTTGACAACGCCATAGCGCCTGGAGGTCCGGCATGACGGCGACGATCAGCGGCGGGCAGGGGGTCTATGCCCTCGGCAACGTCGATCAAGGCAATCTCGTCGTCGTCCCATCCGGCCAGACCCCGCCGCCGCCGGAATCGCCGGATCAGGTTCTCGTCATAATCGGCGGCGACACGCCGCCGAGCAACGTGCCGAACGGCTATCAGGCGGTTGTCTACATCAGCGGCGAGGGTACGCTGGTGACGCTGACCGGCGACATCTCCTTTGCGGCGCCGGCCGGTTCAGCCGGGTTCGGCCTGCCGACGATAACGGTCACCGGCGGGGCCGGGCCGGAGACGATCGAGGGCGGCGCCAACCCGATCATGATAGAGGGCGGCTCGGGACCGGATTCGCTGGTCGGCGGCAGCAGCAGCGCGACGATAATGGGCGGCACCGGCGCCGACACGATCGTCGGCGGGTCGGGGCTCGACCTGATATACGGCGCCGCTGGCGACTCGATAACCGGCGGAAGCGGCGAGGCGACGATTTTCGGTGGCGCCGGCGATACGATCGAGGGCGGCAGCGGCGTCGATGTCGTCTTCGGCGCGAGCGCCGACAGCATCGTCGGCGGCGCCGGCGATTTCACCGTATGGGCGGCGCCGACCGATTCCGTCTTCGGCGGCAGCGGCACCAATGTGCTGCACGGCGAGGCGGGCAACGCGTTCCTGATCGGCAGCACCGGCGCGACCACGATCTACGGCGGCCTCGGCGACACCATCCTCGCCGGCTTCGGCCGGACGGTCATCTACGGCGCGGGCTCGGAACAGATCCAGGGCGGGCTTCGCTTCGGCAGCGCCGAAAACACGATCTACGGCGGCGTCGCCGACACGATTTTCGCCGGCGCCGGGCCGCGCATCGTGCACGGCGAGGCAGGCGGCCAGCTGATCGTCGCGCAGCGCGGCAATACGACGATATTCGGCGGCGCCGGCGACACCATCGAGGGCGGCTTCAACCATGACTTGATCGCTTTCGGCAGAGGCGACGAGTTGCTCCTGGAGGTGCATCCGGGCAGCAACGATACGATCACCGGCTTTCATGCGGCCGCCGGCGACCGCATCTCGTTCAGGAATGAAACGCACAAGGAAATCGAAAGCATTGTGGCGACGCAAAAGCATCACCAGGGCAACACGATCCTGCATCTGCCCGATGGCGTGAAGCTGACGCTGATCGGCGTACACCATGTGAACGCCGGCTTCTTCGGATAGGCGCCGACCGCCCTCCGCCGGTCAGACCCGCTCGTATTCCATCATCTTTTGGCCGCGCGGATGGCCCCATTCGCCGATATGGCGGGCCCGCCACCCCGTCCGCTCGGCGGCTGCCGCCATCTCCACCCTGGAATAATGCCAGCGCTTCGCGGCGCCGTCCTCGGCTTCGTGGAAGCTGACATAGAGCTTGCCGCCGGGCCGGAAATATTTCGCCGTGTGGCGCAGCATCAGGCCCAGTTGGTCGAGCGGCAGGCGCGTGAACACCGCCGCGCAGATGCCGAAATCGATCGATCTGTCGGGCAGGCCGCCATGCTCGAACCGCTGCGAGCAGCATAGATTGGCACGCGGCAGGCGATCGGCGAGGCCCGCCGGCATCAGCTCTTCCCGATAGCCGGCATCGAGAAGCTTCTTTTTGGCGTCGATCCCGAAATAGTGATCGGGTTCGAGATAGGGGACGAGCTTGACGCCGGCGCGCAGCGAGCCGCAACCGATGTCGAGTAGACGATGCTGCGGTTCGAGCCCCTGCGCCTTCAGGAACTCGAATTGCAGCCCGCCGATTTCGTCCCAGAGCCCGCCGACGAAGGTGCGGTGCCATGGCGCCTCCGCCTCCGGCTCGGCCGCCGCCTCCGGCAACGGCTCCGTGCCGAGGCCGCCCGGCGGCGGTTGATAGCCGGCCTCGCGCACCGCCCTGATCACCTGCGCGAGATTGGGGACGTGAGGCGCGATGGCGCGCGTGTTCTGCCCCCCGCCGAAGATCTTTTCCTCGATGCTGGCGCGGTGCCGCTCGACCGCCTCCGGAGAAAAGCCGAGAAACTCGAACATTTCGGCAAGGCGCGCGAGGCGCGCCGCGCGCTCGCCCTGATAGATGTCCTCGTAGGCGACGGTGAAGGCCGAGAGGTCGAGACCGTTGAACGAGGCGCGGATCTCCTCGGTCACGGCACGGCTGCGCCGGTAGGCGCCGACGAGCTTGGCGACCGGAAGCGGCGCGAGCCGGCGCTCGCCCTCCTGGATGCGGCCGTAAACCGTGCTCGCATAATCCCCCTTGAACCAGGTGCCGTTCGCCTGCGCGACGAATTTCGAGACGAGCCGCGACAGCTCGTCCCGCCGATAGAGAAAGATGTGCCGGTAGCTCTGCCCGGCCGCTTCCATCAGCGCCAGGTTGAGCCGCATGTCGCGCAGCTCGTAGGTGTGCTTGATCAGATAGCGTTGCGCGAGGATGTCGGCGAGCGCGCGCCGCAGGGCCGCCTCGTCCTTGGTACTACCCCAGGCGATGGTCACCTGCCCGAACTGACGGTCGCGGTTGAACGGTTCATGCTCGGCAGGTTCGTGCTCCGACATCTCCATCAAGAGGTCGGTCAGCGAGGTGCCGCCGGTCCGCTGCATCGTCCAAATGATGAAGGGCTGGGACATCGTCGGGAAAATCGAAAATTGCCGCCGCGCAACCGCCCGCTTGCGCTCGTCGACCCTGCACGGCGCGGCGGTTCTTATGTCACAAAAGCGCGGCAAAGGCCAGCGCGCCGCGCGGTCGCGCCGGCGACGGCCGGGTTCAGCGTTTTCCGCCCGCTTCCGCGCTCAGCGTGCGCCAGATCCGACCGAGCCCGCTTGCCGTCAACAAGCCGGCAAAGGATCCATTCGAACCTCCCGATGCGCCGAGGCCACCGGGGATCGGCTGGCAGCCCTCGGCGCGCAGCGCCGCGACCACCTCGTCGAGATTGGGGACGAAATCAACGATCGAACGCGTGTTCTGGCTGCCGTGAAACAGCTTTTCTTCGATTTCGGCGCCGCTGAGTTCGACCACCTCGGGGGCGAAGCCGAGAAATTTGCACAGCCGGTTGAACCCGCGAAGCCGGCTCTCCCGATCGCCGACATAGAGCTCCTCATAGGTGAGGTCGTGAAACGGGATGTCGAGGCTGTCCATCAGCTGGCGCACTTCTTCCGTCGCCTGCCGGCAGCGATGATAGGCGGCGACCAGTTCCTTGACCGGGATCGCGCCGAGGCGGCGCTCGCCGGCGCGGATCTTGTCGTAGACCTTGGCGGCGTAATCGCTGAACCAGGTGCCGTTCGCTTCGGCGATGTATTTGGAGACCAGGCGCGCGAGTTCGTCCTGCCGCTGCAGAAAGACATGGCGATACTCGGCCGCCGCCGCGGCCTTCGCCAAGGCGGCGTTGAGCACCGTGTCGCGCAGTTCGTAGGTGTGCTTGATCAGATAGCGCTGCGACACGATGCCGGCCATCGCCTCGGACAACGCGGCTTCGTCATGCGTATCGCTCCAGGCGGTCGTGACGGCGCCGAACTGCCGGTCGCGGTTGAACGGCTCGTGGTCGGCGCGCGGGTGTTCCGACATCGCCATCAAAAGATCGGCGAGCGAGGTGCCCCCCGTCCGCTGCATCGTCCAGATGATGAAGGGATGTGACATCCTGGGAAACGAGCCTGCCTTGCCGTGCGCTAAAAATGGGGCCGGCCGCGCCGTTTTCCATACGGGCCGTGCCCGTTGTACGATCGCAAGCTGCCGACCGGCATTCCCGGGCCGCGGCGCCGCGTTACCCCCTCCCGTCCCTCCCCGCTTGCGGGGGAGGGTTAGGGTCGGGGGGGCGTCGGCTCACTCGATCGGCAGCTCCGCCGCGATCGCGCGGAAGCTGCTGCCGCGGCTCTTCAGCTTGGCGCCGGCACCGACGAGGATCGCTACGCCGATCGCCAGCACCACCGCGCCCTGGAAGAGCGGCTGGAAAATCAGCGGCGTTTTCGGCAGGACCGCGAGCGAGACGATCAGCGGCACCGCGAGGACGATCGACAGAATTGCCGCCGGGATGACGAGCGGCTGCTGCATGACGCCTCGGCCCCACTCGGTCCGGCTGTATTCCTTATGCCAGCGGAAGTTGAGCGTGCCGACCGCCAGCGCCAGCCACATGCCGAGGACGGCGAGCGAGCGCACCGCGACGCCCATCGCCCAGCCGACAAAGACCGATTGCAACAGAAACACCGAGCCGAGCCCGGCGATCAGAATGAGCGCGGCGAGCGGCACCTTGCGGGCCGAGGTCTCGGCGAAGATCGGCGGCAGCATCCGGTCCTGCGCCTGCGCGAAGCAGAAGCGCGAGGCGACCATCAGAGCCGGCGCCAAGGTCTTGCCGACGATCAGCGCGACCAGCAGGTTGAGGATCACCGTCAGCCAGTCCGGCGCGACGAGCCCGATGAGGCCGGGCGCCGTCGCATAGCTCGTCTTGCCGGCCTTGATCAGGCCGACGACCGCCCACCACGGAGCGGCGTGGAAGAGCGCCGCGGCGACCGCGGTGAAGAGGACGAGCGCGACGAGCCAGCCCCACATGATGCCCTGCGGCACCTTCTTCTGCGGCTGCTGGGTTTCCCCGCCGAGCGCCGGCCCGGCGCCGAGCCCCGCATAGGCGAAGACGAAGAGCGAGGTGACGGAAACGAAGTGGAAGAGGCTCGCCGGCGGCGCATTCACCGGCGGCGCGAGCTGCACTTTCGCGACCTTGCTGGCCGCCGCCACGAAGGTTTCGGGCGCGGTCGAGAAGCCGTAGACGGTGATCAGCGCCGCCACCGCGATGATGACGAACATCAAGATCGTGACGAAGACCCCGTAATGCCTCACCCCGGCGGCGTTGATCCAGAAGGTGATCCAGATCGCCGTCAGCCCGGTGATCAGGTGGCCGGTATGCGACAACAGCATATGCGCCAATGCCGGGCTGATCGGCTCCATCGCGTTGCCGAGGAAGGTGCCGAAGGCGTAGGCGAGGAACCCCGCGCCGGCAGGCCCCGTCGCCCAGTAGGTGAAGGTGATCAGAAAGCCCGCCGGCAGGCCGAGGCTGCGCGCCAGCCAGACGTGTTTCGAGCCGGCGCGCGGCATGACCTTAGAAAAGGCGGCGAACAGATAGGCCTTCGGCAGCATCGCGATGCCGCACACGAGCATCGCGAGCGGCACCAGTCCCTTCACGTCGGGATAGACGGACAGGCTCTGCACCGAGACGTAGTTGATGCCGGAGCCGTACTCGGCGGAAACCGCCGAGGCGGTGATCGCCAAGACGCCGACCGCCTTGGCGAGCCGGTAACCGGATTCCTGGCCGACACTCATGACCCCCCCTCCCTGTCGCAAGTTCGTTGTCCGATACTTTGCCTATCCAAAGCTCAGCCGACAAGCACCGCCTTTCCGATGACGCGGCGCTCGATCAGCGCGGCGAGGGCCGCCGCCGCTTCGTCGAGACGGTAGCGGCGCCAGATGTGCGGCTTCAGCTTGCCTTCGCCGGCGAGCGCGATGAGCGCCCGCCAATTGGCGGCGGCGAGCTCGGGCGCGAATTCGTTGAGCCCCCCGATGCGCACGCCGATCGCCTCGATCCCCTTGATCAGGAGGTAGTTGGTGCGCGCCGATGCCGGCCCGCCGCCGAGAAAGCCGAGGATCAGGATGCGCCCGCCCCAGGCGAGGCAGCGCAGCGATTCCTCGAACACGGCGCCGCCGACCGGGTCGTAGACGATGTCGACGCCGCGCCCGCCCGTCAACTCCATGACGCGGTCGCGAAACCCGCCCTCGTAGGGGATCGCGAACTGCGCCCCCTTTTCGAGGGCGGCCGCCCGCTTCTCCTCGCTGCTCGCCGTCGCGATGACGTGCCCGCCGAAGAGCCTTCCGATCTCGACCGCGGCCAAGCCGATGCCGCCGGCGGCGCCGTGCACCAGCACCCACTCGCCGGCTTTCATCCGGCCGCGCTGCAACAGCGCATGATAGGCGGTCGTGTAGGCGCCGCGAAAGACGGCCGCCTGCTCGAGGCTCATCGCGTCGGGCACCGGGTCGCACGCCTCTTCCTTGGCGTTCGCCAGCTCGGCGAAGCTGCCGAGCCGGAGCCGGCACATGACGCGGTCGCCCGGCTTGAAGCGGGCGGCGCCGGGGCCGGCCGCCGCGACCTCGCCCGCCGCCTCGTTGCCCGGGACAAAGGGCGGCTCGGGGCGGAACTGGTATTTACCGGCGAGCATCAGCACATCGACATACTGCACGCCGCGCGCCCGCAGGCGCACCGTCAGCTCGCCCGGGCCGGGCCGCGGCGGGTCGGGGAGTTCGCGCAGCGCCAGCACTTCGGGGCCGCCGAAGGCCTCGCAGACGACCGCCTTCATCCGCCGTCCCGGTCCCTCTTATCGGCGGCCGTTCTCAGCGCGGCTGCGGGGTGATCCGCAGATACGGCTTCGGCGCCTTCCAGCCGGCCGGGAACCTGGTCTTCGCCTCGGCGTCAGGCAATGCCGGGGCGATGATCACATCCTCGCCCGGCCGCCAGTTGACGGGCGTCGCGATCGGGTGCTTGGCGGTCAGCTGCACCGAATCAAGGATGCGCAGCACCTCGTCGAAATTGCGCCCCGTGCTCATCGGATAGGTCAGCATCGCCTTGATCTTCTTGTCGGGCCCGATGACGAAGACCGAGCGCACGGTGGCGTTGTCGGCGGCGGTGCGGCCCTCCGAAGTGCCGGCCGTCTCCTCGGGCAGCATGTCGTAGAGCTTCGCCACCTTCAGCTGCGGGTCGCCGATCATCGGATAGGTGACCTTGTGGCCCTGGGTCTCCTCGATGTCCTTGGCCCAGCGCGAGTGGTTGGCGACGGGGTCGACGCTGAGGCCGACGATCTTGCAGTTGCGCTTGTCGAACTCGCTCTTGAGCCCCGCCATGTAGCCGAGTTCGGTCGTGCATACCGGCGTGAAATCCTTCGGGTGCGAGAACAGGATGGCCCAGCCGTCGCCGATCCATTTGTGGAAATCGATAGTGCCTTCGGTCGTCTCGGCAGTGAAGTTGGGCGCCTCGGAATTGATTCTGAGCGACATCGTCTGTCTCCGTTGGGTCGTTATGAAGCCCGGCAGCTCATCCGCAGGGTGCGCGAGCCTCGCGGACGGGCGATGCCGCCACCATACTCGGAGCGGGAGGGGGAGTCACGCCGGCCCCGCGTGAAACAGTTCCACAACATTTTTGTTGCCATCGTTTGCGGAGCGCCCAATTCTATGGGCATGAACGAATATCCGATCCTCATGACCCCGGACGACAACGGCACTCTGCTCGTCACCTGCCCCGACCTGCTCGAAGTGGCGAGCTTCGGCGAAGACGAGGCCGATGCCGTCCGTCGTGCCGGCGCCGCAATCGAAGAAGCGCTGGCGGCCCGGATCGCCGATCGCGAGGACATCCCCGGTCCGTCGCCGGCAGCCGGGCGCGCGACAGTCGCGCTGCCGGCCCTGATCGCCGCCAAAATCCAGCTCTACCGCACGGCGCGCGCGCAAGGGGTCACAAAAGCGGAATTGCGGCGCAGGCTCCTCCTGCACGGTCCGCAAGTCGACCGGCTTTTCGATCTGCGGCACGCGTCGAAGATCGAGCAAATCGACCGCGCCCTGCGGACCATGGGCAAGCGGCTCGAAGTGACGCTGCGCGACGCGGCGTGAATCACAGCAGCTTGCGCAATTCGGTCTTCAGCACCTTGCCGTAATTGTTTTTCGGCAGCGTTTCGACGAAGCGGTATTCGCGCGGCCGCTTGAAACGGGCGATGTGGTCGAGGCAGAGGCGGTCGAGGGCCTCGCGGGCGACCTCGGCGCCGGGCCGCGCGACGACGAAGGCGACCACTTCCTCGCCCCAATCGGGGTGCGGGCGGCCGACGACCGAGGCTTCGACAAGGTCTGGGTGGAGCAGCAGCACTTCCTCGATCTCGCGCGGATAGATGTTGCTGCCGCCGCTGATGATCATGTCCTTGGCGCGGTCGCGCAGGG
>DASYYD010000103.1:0-3000 GCA_035934195.1 Allostellaceae bacterium
CGTCGCCCCGGCGGCGCGCAGCCGCGCCGCGCGCTCGCGGACCGCCGCCGCCGCCACCTGCGGCATCCGCGCCGCGGGCGTCCCCGGCCTGGCGCTGAAGGGGAAGACATGCAGAAAGGCGAGGCCGCATTCCGCGACCAAGTCGAGGCTCTTCGCGAACATCGCTTCGGTCTCGGTCGGAAACCCGGCGATCAGATCGGCGCCGAGGGCGATTTCGGGGCGCAGCGCCCGCGCGCGCCGGGCGACGGCGATCGCCTCGTCCCGCGAATGCCGCCGCTTCATCCGTTTGAGGATCACGTCGTCGCCCGCCTGCAGCGACAGGTGCAGATGCGGCATCAGCCGCGGCTCCTCGCCGATGAGCCGCCACAACTCGTCGTCGATCTCGGCCGGGTCGAGCGAGGAAAGCCGCAGCCGCGCGATCTCGGGCGCCGCGAGGAGGAGCCGCCGCAGCATCGCGCCGAGGCTCGCGCGCCCGGCGAGATCGGCGCCGTAGGCGGTCAGATCGACGCCGGTCAGCACGATCTCGCGATAGCCGGCGGCGACGAGCCGGCGCGCCGCCGTCACGATCTCCTCGAACGGCAGCGACCGGCTGGGTCCGCGGCCGAGCGGGATCACGCAAAAGGTGCAGCGGTGGTCGCAGCCTTGCTGCACTTGCAGATAAGCGCGGGCGCGCCCCTCGAAGCCGTCGACGAGCGGCGGCGCGGCGCCGGCTGCGTCGGGCAGCGAGCCCTCGCGATAACTCTCGGGCTTCAACTTGGCGGCGTTGCCGAGGACGCGGTCGACCTCCGGCATTGCCGCGTACCGCTGCGGCATGATCTCGGCGGCGCAGCCGGTGACGAGGATGCGGGCCTGCGGATGCTCCCGGCGGGCGCGGCGGATCGCCTGGCGCGCTTGCCGCTCGGCCTCGGCGGTGACGGCGCAGGTGTTGACGACGATCGCGTCTTCGAGGCCCGCCGCGCGCGCCGCCCGGCGGATCACCTCGGATTCGAGGGCGTTGAGCCGGCAGCCGAAGGTAATGATTTCAACGTCGCTCATCGGCCGGCCTTGAGCATCGCCGCATCGAAGCGGCCCTCGAAGGCGAGCGTCGCCGGCCCGGTCATCAGCACGTGCCCGTCGGCGCGCCACTCGATCTCGAGCGTGCCGCCGTCGAGGATCACCTCGGCGCGGCGCTCGGCGAGCCCCAGCCGATGCGCGGCGACGAGCGCGGCGCAGGCGCCGCTGCCGCAGGCGCGCGTCAGCCCTGTACCGCGCTCCCACACCCTGAGACGAATATGCCGCGGGTCGCGCACGCTCGCGACGCCGATATTGGCGCGCTCGGGAAACACCGGGTGATGTTCGAGCCGAGGCCCGAGCGAAGCAAGGTCGATCGCTTCCGGCTCGTTGACGAAAAAGGTGGCATGCGGGTTGCCGATGTTCGTGCAGACCGGCATCGCGAGCGGGCCTTCGGCGATGTCGGCGGCGAGGGTGTCCATCGCGCGGGCGAGCGGGATCTCCTGCCACAGCGTCCGCGCCGGCCCCATATCGACGCCGATCCGCCCGTCCGCGAGGGATTGCGCGTCGAGAAGCCCCGCCGCCGTCTCGATTCTGAGCGGGCCCCCGCCGGTCTCCGGCCGCAGCAGCCGGGCGAGGCAGCGCGTCGCGTTGCCGCACGCCTCGGCCTCGCTGCCGTCGGGGTTGAGGATGCGCATGAAGACATGCGCCTTCGGGCTCTTCGGCGGCTCGATCAGGATCACCTGGTCGCAGCCGACGCCGGTATGCCGGTCGGCGAGCGCGCGTGCTCCCGCCGCATCGAGCGCGAGCGGCGCGCGGCGGCAATCGAGCACGACGAAATCATTGCCGAGCCCGTGCATCTTGACGAACGCAACCATGCCCATGGCCCGGCTTATATGGCGCGCCGGCTCACCGTGTCCAATGCGCCTTCCGCGTTCTCTGCGGGCAGCCGCTCACAGCCCCAGGATCGCCTTGGCGACGATGTTCTTCTGGATCTCGTTGGTGCCGCCGTAGATCGAGATCTTGCGCCAGTTGAAATAGGTGGGCGCGATGGGCCCGGCCCATTCGGGGCCGATCGGCGGCTCGTTCCAGCGCTCCTCCTCGTCATGCTCGGGCTGATAGGGGAGCGCATAGGGGCCGACGACCTCCATCAATAATTCGGTCGTGCGCTGTTGGATCTCCGAGCCCTTGATCTTGAGGATCGAGGAGGCGGGGTCTGGCTTGTTGTCGGTGCGCGAGCGCTCGGCGGCGACGACGCGCAGCTGCGTCATCTCGAGCGCCTTCAGCTCGACCTCGACGGCGGCGAGCTTCTCGCGAAAACGCTCGTCCTCGATGAGCGGCCGGTCGCCGAGGCGCTCCATCGCGGCGAGTTCGCGGATGCGCCGCAGCCTTTCCTTCGAGGTGCCGACGCGGGCGATCCCAGTGCGCTCGCGGCCGAGCAGGTATTTCGCGTAGTCCCAGCCCTTGTTCTCTTCGCCGACGAGGTTTTCGAGCGGCGCCTCGACATCGTCGAAAAACACCTCGTTGACCTCGCGCCCGCCGTCGATCGTGACGATCGGGCGCACCGTGATGCCGGGCGTCTTCATGTCGATCAAGAGGAACGAGATGCCCTCCTGCTGCTTCGCCTGCGGGTCGGTGCGCACCAGGCAAAAGATCCAGTCGGCGTGTTGCGCGAGCGTCGTCCAGATCTTCTGCCCGTTGACGACGTAGCGGTCGCCGACCCGCTTTGCCGAGGTTCTGAGCGAAGCGAGGTCGGAGCCCGAGCCCGGCTCCGAGAAGCCCTGGCACCACCAATCGTCGAGATTGGCGATGCGCGGCAGGTAATGCTCTTTCTGCGCCTGCGACCCGAAGGCGATGATGACGGGCCCCACCATCGTCACGCCGAAGCCGAGGGGCGGCGGCGCCGGCGCCTGCTGCAGTTCGTCCTGGAAGATGTACTGCTGCACCGGGCTCCAGCCGGTGCCGCCCCATTTCTTCGGCCAGTTGGCGACCGCCCAGCCTTTCTGGTTC
>DASYYD010000112.1:0-9352 GCA_035934195.1 Allostellaceae bacterium
CGACGAGGACAGCGGGCTTGTTGCCCCAGACGGCGTTCGCGGTGTCGCGGCCGCGTCTGAGATCGCTCGAATCGACCACGTCGTCGTGCAGGAGGGTCGCCGTGTGGATGAACTCGACGGCTGCCGCGAGCGCCACATGCCGGCCGCCACGATAGCCGCACAGCCGCGCGGCGCCCAAGGTCAGCATCGGCCGCAGCCGTTTGCCGCCGCCCGCGACGATGTGGCCGGCGAGCTGCGGGATCAGCGCGACCGGGCTGTGCATGCGCTCGACGATGAGCCGGTTGACGCGCTCGAGGTCGGCTCGCAACAGCTCGGTAAGCGGATCGAGAGAGGCTTTGCCGCGCCTGTCCCTCTGCTCGACGCTCGCCACCGACGCCACCCGCTTCTCCTCGCCCTCTCGCGGCAATATCCGCGCCGTCGGCGCGTGCGGCCGATCCGCTTGACGCGCGCGAAGGCGAGCGAGCATAGAAGGACCGGAAGGCCGGTCAAGGGCCGGGCATCGCCCCCTCCGTCGCAGCCTTTGGAAGCCCCGCCGATGAAAGAGCTGCTGCGCACCAACGACGCGGTCCGCCTCTCCTGGCTGCAGGCGCTGCTGCGGGATTCCGGGATCGAGAGCCTCGTCCTCGACCACCATACGAGCCTCGTCGAGGGCAGCATCGGCGCGATTCCGCGCCGCCTGATGGTCTCCGAGGCGGACCACCGCCGCGCCCGCGCCTTGCTCGTCGATGCGGGCGAGATCGCCGGCCCATGAGCACCGTCGAGCCCGCCCCCGAAACCGTCAGCGAGGATTTTCTGCTCGGCGGCCGGCTGCGCCTGAAGCAGCCCGAGCGCGGCTATCGCATCGCGATCGACCCGGTGTTTCTCGCCGCCTCGGTGCCGGCCGAAGGCGCCGAGACCACCCTCGACGTCGGCTGCGGCACCGGGGCGGCGATGCTGTGCCTCGCCGCGCGTGTCCCGCAATGCCGCGTCACGGGGCTCGAAATGCAGCGCGATCTGGTGCGCCTGGCCGGCGACAATGTGATCCTCAATGGCATGACGGCGCGCGCCTCGGTGATGATCGGCGACTTGTTGCGCCCGCCGCCGCGGTTGTCGCCCGGCTCCTTCGATCATGTGATGGCGAACCCGCCCTATCTCGAGCGCGGCCGCTCCACGCCCCCCGCCGATCCGGCCCGGGCCGGCGCGCTGATCGAGGGCGAGGCGGACCTCGGCGCCTGGGTGCGCTTCGCGCTCGCGATGGTGCGCGCCAAGGGCACGGTGACGCTGATCCATCGCGCCGACCGCATCGACGCGCTGCTCGCCGAATTCGCCGGGCGCGCCGGCGAGGTCGTCGTCTTCCCGCTGTGGCCGGGCGCGGGGAAGCCGGCGAGCCGCATCCTGGTGCGCGCGCGCAAGGACACCGCCGCGTCGGCGCGGCTCGCCCCCGGCCTCGTCCTGCACGAGGCGGACGGCCGGCTGACCACGCTCGCGGAAGCTGTATTGCGCGAGGGAAAAGCACTGATCCTTTGAGGATTCGCCTTTTCTCGTCACCCGGGCGAAAGCCTGGGTCCACCGATCCGCCGCACGGATGCCCGCTGTGCACTTGGAATTACCACTGAAGACGAGTGGGCGGGAAAGCGGGTTCGGGCCTTCGCCGGGACGACGAAGCCGAAGAATTGTGCGGTGAAGCCGACTGGCCGAAGCGCCCGCATCTCCCTATCTTCCGCCTCATGAAGATCCTCATCTTCCGCCTCATGAAGATCCTCGACGCGCTGAAAGACCGGTTCCGCCGCGGCCCGCTCGTCACGGTGCTGCGCCTCGAAGGCGTCATCTCGCCGCGGCCGCGGCGCGGCGTCGTCTCGCTCGCCGGCTACGCCGCGGCGATCGATCGGGCGTTTTCGTTGCGCCGCCTCGCCGCCGTCGCGCTCGTGATCAATTCGCCGGGCGGCTCGCCGGTGCAGTCGGCGCTCCTCTATCGCCGCATCCGCCAGCTCGCCGAGGAGAAATCGGTGCCGGTCTTCGCCTTCGCCGAGGATGTGGCGGCCTCGGGCGGCTATTGGCTCTTGCTGGCCGGCGACGAGATCTACGGCGAGGAAGCCTCGATCCTGGGTTCGATCGGCGTCATCAGCGCCGGCTTCGGGTTCGCCGGCCTGATCAACCGGTTCGGCGTCGAGCGCCGCGTCCACACCGCGGGCGAACGAAAGTCGCTGCTCGACCCGTTCCTTCCCGAGAACCCGGCCGATGTCGAGCGCCTCTCCACCCTGCAGCAGGACATCCACGCGATCTTCAAGGAGCATGTCGTGCGGCGCCGCGCCGGCAAGATCGACGCCGGCGACGAAGGCCTCTTCTCGGGCGACATCCTGACCGGGCGCATGGCGCTCGCGCGGGGCCTCATCGACGGCATCGGCGAGGTGCGCGGGGTGATGCGCGCCCGCTTCGGCGAGGACGTGCGGCTTCGCACGGTCGCCGCGGAGCGGCGCCGCCGGCTGTGGTGGCCGCGCCTGCCGCTGGTCGCGCGCCGGGGCTTCGAGCCCGTCGCCGATCTCCTCGAATGGGTCGAGGCGCGGCTCGTCTGGGCCCGCTTTGGCCTCTGAGACGCGGGCTCGGCTTGACCACGCTTCCGGCGAACCGGTAAACCTCCGCGATGTTCGGGTTCCCGAAGCTCGTCCTCATCATCCTGGTGTTCGCCGCGGTGTGGTGGGGCGTGCGCTGGCTCAACGCGGTGCCGCACGAATTGCCGCGCCGGCGCCCGCGCCCGGAGCGCCCGCCGCGGCAGCAGCAGCGCCGCGCCGCCGGCGGCGCCGAGATCGAGGCCGAGGACCTCCTCGCCTGCGGCGTGTGCGGCGCCTATGTCGCGGCGAGCGCGCCGAGCTGCGGCCGGCCCGACTGCCCAAGGCCGCGCTGACCGGGCGGGCGAGGGCTCGCCGATGAGCTTTCAATCGCTGATCCTCGATCTGCAGCGATTCTGGGCGGCGCAAGGGTGCGTCATCCTGCAGCCCTACGATGTCGAGGTCGGCGCCGGCACCTTCCACCCGGCGACCGCCTTGCGCGCGCTCGGACCCGAGCCGTGGTGCGCCGCCTATGTGCAGCCCTCGCGTCGGCCGACCGACGGCCGCTACGGCGAGAACCCGAACCGGCTGCAGCATTATTACCAGCTGCAAGTGATCCTGAAGCCGGCGCCGGCGGACAGCCAGGCGCTTTATTTGGCGAGCCTGGCGGCGATCGGCATCGACGCGCGCCTCCACGACATCCGCTTTGTCGAGGACGATTGGGAGAGCCCGACCTTGGGCGCTTCCGGGCTCGGCTGGGAGGTCTGGCTCGACGGCATGGAAGTCAGCCAATTCACCTATTTCCAGCAGGTCGGCGGCATCGAATGCGATCCGGTTTCGACCGAATTGACCTATGGGCTCGAGCGGCTTGCGATGTATGTCGAGGGCGTCGAGAGCGTCTACGACCTCGATTACAACGGCCTCCAAGGGGCACGGCGGATCACCTACGGCGACGTTTTCAAGCGCGCCGAGCGCGAGTTTTCTGGCTATAACTTCGAATACGCCGACACCGCCCGGCTCACCCGCCATTTCGCCGACGCGGAAGCGGAGTGTCAGGCCCTCGTCGGCCGCCACCTCGCGCTCCCAGCCTACGACCAGTGCCTCAAAGCCAGCCACCTCTTCAACCTGCTCGACGCGCGCGGCGTCGTCAGCGTCACCGAGCGCGCCTCGTACATCGGCCGCGTCCGCGCTCTCGCCAAATCGTGCTGCGAAGCCTGGCTCGCGGGCACAAACCGATGATCCTCCGGACGCCGGCCATAATGAAATCGTCATGCCCGGGCTTGATCCGGGCATCCACGTCATGGCCGGGACAAGCCCGGCCATGACGTAGGACTTGGCGCCATGTCCGGCGAGCTGTTGCTTGAACTCCTCTCCGAGGAGATCCCGGCGCGGATGCAGCGCCGCGCGCTCGCGGATCTGATACGGCTCGTCGGCGACAGGCTCGCTGCCGCCTCGATCCCGGCCGAAAGCCTCGACGGCTATGCGACGCCGCGCCGGCTGGCGCTCGTCGCCCGCGGCATCCCCAAGCGCCAGCCGGACCGCAAGGAAGAGCGGCGGGGCCCCCGGCTCGGCGCGCCGAGCGAGGCGATCGAGGGGTTCTTGCGCTCGGCCGGGCTTTCCTCGCTCGAGCAATGCGAAACCCGTGGCACCGGCCGCGGCGAATTTTATTTCGCGATAATCGACGAGCCTGGGCGCGAGGCCGCTGCGGTCCTCACGCAAATCATCGAGGCGGCGATCGCCGAGTTTCCCTGGCCGAAATCGATGCGCTTTCCGGCCGCGTCCTTCCGCTGGGTGCGTCCGCTCAATTCGGTCGTCTGCCTCTTCGACGGCGCCGTCGTGCCGCTCGACCTGGGAAAAGTTCCGGTCGGCCGGACGACCCGTGGCCACCGTTTTCTGGCGCCGGCGGAATTCCAGGTCGCCGACGCGAGGGAATATGTGAAAGGGCTCGAAGCGGCGCATGTCGTTCTCGACCTCGACGAGCGCAAGCGGCGGATCGAGGATGGGCTGCAGCGTCTTGCCGCCGCCGAAGGGTTCGTGCCGGCGCCCGATCCGGGCCTTTCCGAAGAAGTCGCGGGCCTCGCCGAATGTCCGGTCGTGCTGATTGGTTCGATCGACCGCGAGTTCATGGATTTGCCGCCGGAAGTGCTGGCGACGGCGATGCGCACGCACCAGAAGTATTTCTCTTGCCGCTACCCGGACGGCAAACCGGCGCCACGGTTTCTGTTCGTCGCCGACAATCTCGCGCCGGACGGTGGCAACAGGATCGTCGCCGGCAACGAACGCGTCCTGCGCGCCCGGCTCGCCGACGCCCGCTTCTTCTGGGACCAGGACCGCAAGATCCGCCTCGAAGACCGCGTCGCGGCGCTGAAGGAGCGCCTCTTCTACCCCGGGCTCGGCAACATGTATGAGAAGGCCGGGCGCATCAAAAAGGTTGCCGGCGAGATCGCCTGGCGCACTTTCTTGGACCCTCGGCTCAGAACACGAGCCGAACACGCGGCCTTTCTTGCCAAGGCCGATCTTTCGACTGCCATGGTCGGCGAATTCCCGGAATTGCAAGGAATCATCGGCGGCCGTTACGCGCTCCAAGACGGCGAAGATTCTCGTGTCGCGCAGGCGATTGCCGAGCATTACAAGCCGCTCGGCCCGAACGATTCCTGTCCGAGCGCAGCCGAAAGCGTCGCCGTCGCGCTCGCCGACAAGATCGATTCGCTCGTTGGGCTCTTCCATTTCGGGGTGCGCCCGACTGGGGCCGGAGACCCCTATGCGCTGCGCCGCGCGGCGCTCGGCGTCATCCGCATGATTCTTGAAAATCGGCTTCCGCTGCGGCTCCTCTGGGCGTTTCTCGTCGCTTTCAAGGCCCTCCGCGATGAGGCGGTGGAAACCGATGCCGACCTGTTGCTGCGCGATCTGATGGCGTTCCGATTGGGGCTCGGCGGGGAATTGCTCTCGTTCATGGTAGAGCGGCTGAAGGTCCACCTGCGCGAACAGGGCGTGCGCCACGATTGCGTAGATGCTGTTCTCAAACCCGCGAGCAGCGGCGAAGGTGATGACGATCTAGTGAAGCTCGTGGCCCGTGCCGAAGCCGTTCAGCAGTTCCTTACTTGGGACGATGGGGCAAAGCTGCTCGTCGCCTATAAGCGCTCGGAGCGGATCGTGAGGATTGAAGAGGAAAGGGACGGGAGATCCTACAGTGAGCCGGTGAATGACGAGTTGTTACAGGAGGAAGAGGAAAGGCTTCTCTGCCAACGTCTCAAAGAGGTTGGCCAGATACCGCAATCCTCATTCGTGACCAGCGAGACGTTCATCCGCGCGATGTCCGCGCTAGCCTCCTTGCGTGAACCCGTAGATAAATTTTTCGGCAAGGTGACGGTCAACACTGACGATCGGGAATTGAGGGCAAACCGGCTGTGTTTGTTGGCCGGTATACGTGACACCATGAATCAGATTGCCGATTTCTCCCAGATCAAAGGATGAGCGGCGCATGACGAAATGGGTCTATCGCTTCGGCGCGGGGGCGGCCGAGGGCGGCGCCGCGATGCGCGACCTGCTCGGCGGCAAGGGCGCGGGGCTCGCCGAGATGGCCAGCCTTGGGCTGCCGGTGCCGCCCGGCTTCACGATCACGACCGAAGCCTGCACCCATTTCTACAAGCACGACAAATCCTATCCGCCGGGGCTCGAGGAGGCGGTGGCGAAGGATCTCGCCGCGCTCGAGCGGACGCTGCAGATGCGCTTCGGCGACGCGGAGAACCCGCTGCTCGTTTCGGTGCGCTCGGGGGCGCGCGTATCGATGCCTGGGATGATGGACACGGTGCTCAACCTCGGGCTCAACGACGAATCGGTCGAGGGGTTGGCGAAGAAGAGCGGCGACCCGCGTTTCGCCTGTGACAGCTACCGCCGCTTCATCCAGATGTACGGGCAGGTCGTGCTCGGCATCGAGCACCACCATTTCGAGGAGCTGATCGAGAACCACAAGCTCGACTTGGGCGTGCTGCTCGACACCGAGCTTGCGGCCGAGGATTGGCAGACGCTCGTCGCCGGCTTCAAGGAGGTCGTCGCGCGCGAGACCGGCCACCCGTTCCCGCAGGATCCGCAGCAGCAGCTGTGGGGCGCGATCGCCGCCGTCTTCGGCTCGTGGATGAACCCGCGCGCCATCACCTATCGCCGGCTGCACGACATCCCCGCCGATTGGGGTACGGCGGTCAATGTGCAAGCGATGGTGTTCGGCAACATGGGCGAGGATTGCGCGACCGGCGTCGCCTTCACCCGCGATCCCTCGACCGGCATCAACCAGTTCTACGGCGAATATCTCGTCAATGCGCAAGGCGAGGATGTCGTCGCCGGGCTGCGCACGCCGCAGCATCTGACGGTCGCCGGCAAGCAGGCGAACCATTCGACGCTGCCGGCGATGGAAGAGGCGATGCCGCAGGTCTTCGCCGAATTGAACCGGGTGCGGCATGTCCTCGAAGACCATTACCGCGACATGCAGGACGTCGAGTTCACCGTGCAGCGCGGGAAATTGTGGATGCTGCAGACACGCACCGGCAAGCGCACGGCGCAGGCCGCCTTGAAGATCGCGGTCGATCTCGTCGCCGAGGGCCGCATCGGCCGAGAGGAAGCGATCCGCCGCATCGAGCCGAATTCGCTCGACCAGCTGTTGCATCGGCGGCTCGACCCGAAGGCCAAGGCGAGCGTGCTGGCGCGCGGCCTGCCGGCGTCGCCCGGCGCCGCCTCCGGCAAGATCGCGCTTTCGGCCGAGGAGGCGGAAGCGCTCGCCGGGCACGGCGAGGCGGTCATCCTCGTGCGCGTCGAGACGAGCCCCGAGGACATTCACGGCATGCACGCCGCCGCCGGCATCCTGACGACGCGCGGCGGCATGACGAGCCACGCCGCCGTCGTCGCGCGCGGCATGGGCCGGCCCTGCGTCGTCGGCGCCGGCGACATCAGGGTCGATTATGAGGCGCGCACGATCTCGGTGCGCAACGCCGTTTTGCAGGCTGGCGACGTCATCACCATCAACGGCTCGACCGGCGAGGTCATCGCCGGCGCGGTGCCGACGATCGAGCCGGAGCTGTCGGGCGATTTCGCGACGCTGATGGGCTGGGCCAATCAGGTCCGCCGCATGAAGGTGCGCGCCAACGCCGAGACTCCGCTCGACGCCGCGACGGCGCGCCGCTTCGGCGCCGAAGGCATCGGCCTCTCGCGCACCGAGCACATGTTCTTCGAAGCGGACCGCGTCGGCGCCATGCGCGAGATGATCATGGCCGAAGGCGAGGCCGGGCGACGGGCGGCGCTCGCGAAGCTCCTGCCGATGCAGCGCGCCGATTTCATCGAGATCTTCCGGATCATGCGGGGGCTGCCGGTCACCATCCGCCTTCTCGACCCGCCGCTGCACGAGTTTCTCCCCAAGACCGAGGAGGAATTCGCCGAGATGGCGCGGGAGACGAAGACGCCGGTCTCGCAGATCCGCCAGCGCGCGGCCGAACTGCACGAATCGAACCCGATGCTCGGCCATCGCGGCTGCCGGCTCGGCATCACCTATCCGGAAATCTACGAGACGCAGGTCTCTGCGATCTTCGAGGCCGCCGTGTCGGTCACGCGCGAGACGGGCGCCCCGGTCGAGCCCGAGATCATGCTGCCGCTGATCGCGACAAAACGGGAATTCGACATCTTGCAGGAATTGGTCGAGCGCATCGCTCGCGAGGTGATGAGCAAGGCCGGCGTCGAAATCCCTTATCTGGTCGGCACGATGATCGAGTTGCCGCGGGCCGCGCTGCGCGCCGGCGAGATCGCCGAGAACGCGCAGTTCTTCAGCTTCGGCACCAACGACTTGACGCAGACGGTCTACGGCCTCTCGCGCGACGACGCGGCGAGCTTTGTCGGCGCCTATCAGAAGCTCGGCATTTTCGAGCACGACCCGTTCGTTTCGCTCGACACCGCGGGCGTCGGCGAATTGGTCAAGATCGCCGCCGAACGCGGCCGCGCGGCCCGGCCCGAACTGAAGCTCGGGATCTGCGGCGAGCATGGCGGCGATCCCTCTTCGATCCGCTTCTGCGAAGAAGTCGGGCTCGATTACGTGTCGTGCTCGCCCTATCGGGTGCCGATCGCCTGCCTCGCCGCGGCGCAGGCGGCGCTCGGCGGCGACGGCGGCTCGGGGACCGCGTGAAGGCGGCCGCCGCGGCCTTTCTTCTCGCCGCCGCCGGTGCCGCCGGCCACGCCCGGAATTTGCCGGTGCCCGTGCCGGCGCCGCCGCCCGCCGCGCAGGCCCCGCTCGCCCCGCCGACGAACCCCGGCCCCGCCCCGGCGCCACCGCTGACCACGATCTCGCCCCTGCTCCTCGGCCCGGGAGTGGGCTCATCGGCGGCGCCCGCCCCGTCGATGCCTCTCGCCGCGCCGATCGATCAGCAGAAGCTGCAATCCTACCGCAACGATCTGTTGGACCAGCAGCGCGCCCTCGATCGGGCCGGCGTCAGCCCCGCCGACCCGCACTACCGCGATATTCAGCAGCAGTTGTTGCGGCTGAACAACGCGTCGCCACCTTAGGGCGGCGCGCCCGCCGCTTCCGGCTCGTCCAGCCGCATCCAATCCGGCACAGACGGCACCAGCCGCGCGCCGCCGCAGTCGAGCGCTCGACCGGCCCTTGCCGCCTCGATCCGCAACAGCGCGAGGCCTGTCGCCTTGCGGCTCGAGCGCATCTCGCCGACCTCGCGCCCGTCGAGCATGACGGGCGCGCCGGGCGGCGGCGCGGCGCCCGTGATCGCGACCGGCACCAAGCGCCGCTTCACGAGGCCGCAGTATTTCGTGCGCGCGGTCAGCTCCTGCCCGACATA
>DASYYD010000146.1:0-6493 GCA_035934195.1 Allostellaceae bacterium
GATGCCGGTCGGGGACGAGGCGGCCGGCCAGTTCGGCCTCGGTGAAATGGTCGGAGGGCTCGGCGCCGGCGGGGGCGACGAGGGTGTTTTCGAGCACCCGCTCGAAGGAGCCGCGGCCGATCTGCCCGGTCGTGAAGGGCCCGGCGAGCGCGTGCGCCGCGTCGCAGCACACCGTCTCGACCCGGGCCCCCTCCAATGCCGCGCGGTCGAGCCGGCCCCATGAGACGACGCCGCCCTCCTTCCGCTTGATCCATTTCTCGTCGAAATTCGCCTCGCCCCCGGCGAAGAGCTTCAAATCGGCGCGCATTTGCGTCCGGTGATGCGCGACGAAACCAAGGAGCCCGCCATAATGGTCGAGATGCCCGTGCGAGAGGATCAGCCCGTCGAGCGCGCCCGCATCGAGATCGAGGAGGCCGAAATTGCGGTTGAGGATCTCGGGCGTGTAGCCGAAATCGAGGAGGTAGCGTGCGGTCTTGCCGGCACTCCGGGATTCCAGGTGCAGAGAAAGGCCCCATTCGCCGGCCAATGTCGAGCGTTCGTGGCCGCGGATATGGCGGGTATGCTCGATCCTGACGGCGGGGTGCGTCGCATCGGCAATGAAGCGGTCGTAATAGGAATCGACGACAAGGCGCACCGCAAGCCACTCGACGGTCGGGGCGGCGAAGGGTTTTCCGGTTTGCAGCTCGATCGCCATGGACGCTCTCCCTCGCTTTGGCGCATGGATAGCACAGGCCCCCATAAAGGAGGATGCGGATGACGCCACGACAAAAGCTGCGGCAGCTGATCGCCGTGGGCGGCTATACGATGGTCCCCGGCGCCCACGACACGTTGACCGCCATGCTCGTCGAGGCCGCCGGCTTCGCCGCCGTCTACCTGACGGGCGGCGGCTATTCGCGGGCGAGCGGGTTTCCCGATCTGGGGCTGCTCTCGCTTCCCGAGAACGCGCGCTGGATCGGGATGACCGCCGACCGGGTCGAGATCCCGGTCATCGCCGACGCCGACACCGGCTACGGCAACGCCCTCAACGTCATCCGCACGGTGCGCGAATACGAGAAGGCGGGGGCCGCCGGCTTCCACCTCGAAGACCAGGTCGCGCCGAAGAAATGCGGCCACTACGAGGGGAAGGAGGTCGTCTCGAAAGAAGAAATGATCGGCAAGGTGAAGGCGGCGGTCGACACGCGGCGCGACGCCGACCTCGTCATCATCGCGCGCTCGGACGCACGCGCGATCGAGGGGCTCGCCGCCGCCATCGACCGGGTCAACGCCTATCTCGAAGCGGGGGCGGACGTGGGCTTTGTCGAGGCGCCGCAGAGCGAGGAGGAATTGCGCACCGTCGCCCGCGACGTGCAGGGCCCGGCCCTCGTCAATGTCTTCGAAGGCGGCAAGACGCCGATGCTGCCGGCCCCCGCGCTCGAAGCGATGGGCTTCCGCCTCGGCATCTATCCCTCGCAGACGCAACGCGCCGCGATCCGCGCCGCCCAGCGCGTGCTGCAGGCGCTGAAGGAGGACGGCGGCACGCGCCGGGTCGAAGCTGAACTCGCCAGCTTCGCCGAGCGCGAGGCGGCGGTGCGCACCGCCGCTTGGCGGGCGCTGGAAGAGAAATATCTGCGGCTCGACGGGGGCTAGCAGCGGACGATCGTGGACATCACATACGACCCAGCGAAGAACGAACGGAACATCCGCGAGCGTGGGCTGTCGTTCGAGAGTGCAGCGGAGTTCGACTTCAGTAGCGCCGTCTTTGTGGTGGATAACCGACGCGATTACGGTGAAACTCGGGTGTTGGCCCTAGGCTATCTACGCGGCCGATTGCACATGGTGTGTTTCACGGTAACCCAAACCGGTATCAGAGTTATCAGTTTTCGCAAAGCCAATGCGAGGGAGATCAGGCGATATGAAAGAGCCCAAACCGCTGACCGATGAGAGCGGGGAGGTGCGGGAATTGCTGATGGAGGATTTCAGGCGATTTCGCCCGGCCGAGGAAGTATTGTCGCGGTCCCTGATGCGAAAACTCGGGATCTTCCCCCCCTCGGCGGTGACCGAGCCGGAGGGTTCTGGTCAGCCGAATGCCACTGATGAGGCCCGCAAAAAACGGAAGTCTGGCATCCCGACGGGGAATGCTGGGGAATACCTCGTCATGGGCGAGCTGCTCAGGCGCGGGTTTGATGCGCAACTCGCGGACCGGAACACGAAAGGATACGATCTGCTCGTGAGCCGACCTGAGGAAGCGACCATGCGCAAAGTTCAGGTCAAGACGGTCCGAGCACAGCCATGGTATATCAATACCCGAGATTTTAAGGATGAACAAATAAACCGAGTAACCGTCTATGTACTTCTTGGACCTGAAAATGGCAAGAAGGCTGCTCGCTTCTTCATCGCCAGAAACCGTGACTTAGCGGCCCATATTCATTGCCCATCTGGCTGGAAGGAACACGGTTTCATGCCGATGAAAGCGGTTGAGCAGTATGAGAATCAGTGGGATGCATTGTTGAACTGAAGCTACTCACCGAAACCGCGGCTGCACTTCCTCGCACAGAAGGCGCAGCGCCGAGAGCACGCGGGCGTGCGGGATGCGGCCGCCGCAATTGAGTTCGGCGAGGAGGCCCGCGAGCCCGGTTTCCTGGCGCAGTTCTTCGAGGCGGCGGGCGACGCTGTCGGGGGTGCCGACGAGCAGGTTCGTCTCGAGCGCCTCCTCGAAGCTGCGGCGGCGCAATTCGGCGACGCGGGCCAGCCGCCGCTCGCGCGTCACCGGATCGACGAGCCGCGCCGCGCCTTCGAGGAGCGCCGCCTGCTCGTGATAGAAATGCATGATGCTGCCCTGCGCTTCCTCGCGCGCCTTTTCGTCGCTCTCGGCAATGTAGGTCGGGGCCGAGACGAAGACTTCGCCCTCGCCCTTATGCCCGGCGGCGCGCCAGGCTTCGCGGTAGCTTTCGATCTGCGGCACCAGATCCTTCCAGCTCGTATGCCGCACCGAGGCGAAGACCGGATAGCCGAGCCGGCCGATCTGCGGGAAGGTGTCGGGGGTGCTGGCGGCGATGCGGATCGGCGGCAGCGGCTTCTGGTAGGGCAGCGGCACGCAGGCGACGTTGTCGAAGTTGTGGTACTTGCCGGCATATGAGAAGCGCGGCTGCGTCCACGCGGTCTCGACGATCTCGAGGATCTCGGCGAAGCGCTCGCGGCTTTCGTCATAGGAGACGCCGTAGGCCGCGTAAGTTTGCGCGACGCCGCTCCGGCCGACCCCGAAAATGAGCCGCCCCTGCGACAGCTGATCGACCGTCGCCGCTTCCTCGGCGAGCCGCAGCGGGTGGCAGAGCGGCAATACCTGCACCGCGATGCCGATCTTGATGCGGCGCGTGCGCGCCGCGATCGCGGCGGCGACGGCGAGGGGCGAGGCGAGGTAGGAGCGGTTGGGCTCGAAATGCAATTCGGCGAGCCACATCGCCTCCAGCCCCCAGCGCTCGGCGGCATCGACCTGCTCGAAGGCCTCGTCGAAGGCTTCCCCCTCGCTCCTGCCCGGCAGCGAGGGGAACTCGTGGAACATGCCGAATTCCATTGGGCGCCTTTAGTCTGCAAAAAGCTCTCGTCGCCCCCGCGAAAGCGGGGGTCCAGGGCGAGCGGTCGAGCGGCGGCCCTGGATTCCCGTTTACGCGGGAATGACGGTTGACTACACGACCGGCGAGCGGCCGCCATCGACGTTGATGGCGCACCCCGTCACATAGGAGGCCGCGTCGGAGGCGAGGAAGCAGGCGATGTTGGCGAATTCCTCGGCCCGCCCCATGCGCCCCAGCGGCACCGCCTCGCCGGCCTTGCGGATCATCTCCTCGAGGCTGACGTTGGCGCCCTCGCGCTGGTGGCGGCGGACGATCTGGTCGCTGACGATGACCCCGACATGCAGCGAGTTGGCGAGCACGTTGTAGGGCGCGCCTTCCATCGAGAGCACCTTGGTGAAGGCCATCTGCGCGGCGCGGCTGACCGAAGTCGGCGCGCTGTCGGCGCCGGGCGCCTTGGCGCCGATGTTGAGGACGGAAATGATGCGGCCCCAGCGGCGCTGTTTCATCTGCGGCAAGAGGAGCCGACAAAAGCGGATCTGCGCGAACAGCTTCAGATCGATGTCGCTTTGCCACTGCTCGTCGGTCAACTGCTCCGAGGGCCCGCGCGTCGATTGCCCGGCGTTGTTGACATAGATGTCGATCTTGCCGAATTGGCTCATGACCTCATCGTAGGCGCGGCGGATGTCGGCCGCCTTCGCGACGTCGCAGGAGATCGCCGCCACCTTGCCCTTCGCCTTCTCGGCGACCTTCGCCTTCGCTTCGCCGAGCGTCTCCGGGCTGCGCGCGAGGATCGCGACATCGGCGCCCGAGGCCGCGAAGCGCTCGGCCATCGCGAGCCCCAGCCCCTTGCTGCCGCCGGTGATGACGGCGCTCTTCCCGTCGAGGCGTATCTCCATTTCCCTTCTCCTTTTTCGCTCGGCTCGCATGCGAGGCGGGCATATTGCCTCGCAGTCGGGCGATGCGCTATCCGGTTGTGCAGCGTAGAAACCAGGTGTGCGGCCCGCGAATGGCCGCGAGGCGGGAAGGGATGCAAACGCCGAAAGCAAGCGGGGCGGCTCGCGCTGGTGGTACATCGGCGGCTTTACGGCGCCGTGCTGTACGGCGCTCGCCGCGCTCATCCTCAATATCGTCGTCGCGGTCGTGCTGACCCCCGTCTTCGACGCGGCGGGCGCGTCGTGCGGCAGCGACGAGACCGCCGCCGAGCACTATGTCTGAGGGTGCAGCTCGAAGCCGGCCGGCCGGCCGGCACGGCGGGCCGCCTCGGCGGGTGGCAGCGCCGCGTCCCATAGATTGGCGTCGAAGCGCCAGCCGTTGATGCGGTCGGCCTCGCGCGACACGACATAGAGCAGCGGCGGCACCATCTCTTCAGGCTCGACGAGCCGCGCCGCCTTGCCCTCGCGGCTCATCCGCCGCATCTCCTCGGCCATCCCCGGCGTGTTGGCGCCGGCGCCGGGGTTGACGATGTTGATCGTCAGGCCCGTCCCTTCGACTTCCTTCGCCCACACCTCGGTCGCCATTTCGAGGGCCGCCTTCGAGGCGCCGTAGGGCGAGGTGTGGGCGCGGTTCATCGTGTCGAGCTTCGTCGTGACGTTGACGATGCGGCCCCATCCTCGCTCGACCATCGCGGGCGCCACGCGGCGCGCCATCTGGTCGGCGGCGAGGTAGTTGGTGCGGATGACGGCTTCGACGATCTCGTCCGGCACCTGCCAGAATTTCTGCGGCTCCGCACGCCGGAAGCGCGCCGGGTCGATCGTCGTGAAGGTGAGGCCGGCACTGTTGACGAGAATGCCGGGCGCGCCGAAGCGGTCTCTCGCCGTGGCGACGACGCGGTCGCATTCGGCCGGCTCGCGCAGATCGGCCGCGATCGGCACGAGCCGGCCGACCAGTTGCAGCCCCGCCGCCGCGGCCGCGATCTCCGCGACGTCCGCCTCGATATGGCCGACCGCCAAGACGCTATGGCCTTCGCGCGCGAGGCCGAACGCCATTGCCCGACCCAATCCGCGCAATCCGCCGGTGACGATCGCAACCCGCGCTTCCATCGCTTTCTCCAACATTTTTACCACGAAGGGCGCAAAGGATGCGCCGAGGTCACGAAGGGTCTCGGAACTCTTCGTGCCCTTCGCGCATCCTTCGCGCCCTTGTTGGTGAAGCTTTGTTCTAGACCTGCGCGTGGCACATCGGGTTGCCGCCGAAGGCCGGCATGATCTCCTCGGCGAAGGTGCGCAGATGCGCGACCGAGGCGCCGGGGGCGGCGAACAGCACGTTCTGCACGCCGCCCGCCTCGAGCCGCTTGAGACGGGCGATGATCTCCTCCGGCGTGCCGAGCAGCGGCGCGTCGTCGAGCTCGAAGTTCTTCTCGTCCCTGCTGATGTTGGCGTAGCGCTCGGCGCCGGGGCCGCGCGCGAGGTCGCCGATGTTCTTCAATACGTCGCGGCGCACATGCACGGCGCGCCGCCGCTCCTGCTCGTTGTGCACGATCTGCAGGCCGCGCGTGACGCCGACCATCATCGGCTCGTAGGGGCGCCCGACGGCGGCGCATTCCTCGCGGTACGCCTTGACGCGGCCGAGGATGACGTCGATCGGGGCGATCTGGTCGAGCAGCAGGTTGTAGCCCTCGCGCGCCGCCCGGCGGATCGAGTCGTCGCTGCCGGCGCCGAGCCAGAAGGGCGGATGCGGCTGCTGCACCGGGCTCGGCTCGACGACGACGTTGTCGTAATGCCAGTACCGGCCCTCGAAGGAAAACCGCCCCTGCGTTGTCCACGCCTTGCGGATCACCTCCATCGCCTCGTCGAAACGGGCCGTCGCCTCGTCCTGCGGCACGCAGAAGCCGGAGAACTCGTAGTCGCGATAGCCCTTGCCGACGCCGAAATCGAGCCGGCCGTTCGACAACAGGTCGAGCGTCGCCGCCTGCTCCGCCACCAGCACCGGGTTGTGCCAGGGCAGGA